>DAOWET010000172.1 GCA_030638335.1 Nitrospirota bacterium | reverse complement strand
GTGTGTGAGTGCACCGAGCCCTCGCTCTTTTGCGCGGCCGCGCCGGCAAGCTGGATCAGGTGCGCGGTCTTCTCATCTATGGGCCCGGCCTCGCGCGTGGCCTTCCCTAGTGCTGAGAGTGCTTCGTGGTATGGCCCGAAGCGTTCCCTTATCTTCTTGTACTGCTCAGGAAGTTTTTCCATGTTATTCTCTCCTTTTTTTATTGAACCAGTTTATTGACCAGATTATTTGGCAAGCCTCTGCCCGGCCTCTTCCGCTTCCTTGATGGCTGTGGGGTGCTTTAGAATGTCGCCCATGTTATCCACACCCATGTATTTAAGCGTCTCGCTTTCGGGCACACTCACTGTGCGCAGGAACGCCACGCCCTGGCTTGCGGCGCAGTTGATGCCCTTGTCACTCTTCATGCCTCCAACCATGAGCACGAGCCCCTTTCTTCCCGCCTCCCCGGCAGGGATCTCGCGCTCAAGCAGGAACTTCTCGCACCAGAAGCTCTGGCAGCGGTCCACAAGTGCCTTGGCCTGGGCGGAGATGCCCATGAAGAAGACCGGGCTTGCAAATATTATCCGGTCCGCCTTTCGTATGACATCCGCCACTTCCTGAAAATCGTCCTCCACGATGCAGATGCCTGTCTCGTTGCACTCGCCGCAGTTGAGGCAGCCGGTGATGTCCATGTCCTGCAGGCGGAACACTCGCACGTCCTGTTTATCAGAGTCACTGGCCGCGCCCCTGATGGCCGCGTTCAGGAGCTCTTCGGTGTTGCCGCCCTTTCTGGGGCTCCCGTTAAAAGCGATTATTTTCACTGTGGTTCTCCTTGTCCTGTCTGAAGCTTGATAATCAATCCTACTAATAAATCCTACTAACAACGGCCTTCCGCGTCAAGGGCTTCTCTGATATCAGGTGCGGCATCAGGTGTTATCATATAGCAATGGAGAACAGGGTGATAATGATAGTGGGCCCCACGTGTGTGGGCAAGACAGGTGTCAGCGTGCTGGTTGCGCAGGCCCTTGGCACCGAGATAATAAGCGCAGACTCCATGCAGATATACAGGGGCATGGACATTGGCACGGAAAAACCAACTGTTGATCAACTCTCCTCTGTCCAGCACCACATGATAGACGTTGCCGACCCTCTTGATCCAAAAGACGAGTTCAGCGCTGGCCGCTATGTTGAGCAGGTGCGTCCTGTGATAGAACGTCTGCACTCAGAGGGCCGCATCCCCGTGATAGCGGGCGGCACCGGGCTTTATGTGCGTGTGCTTACAGAGGGCATATTCGAGGGCCCGGAGGCTGACTGGGAGCTTCGCTCCACACTTCTGGAACAAACGCCCGAAGAGCTGCACGCCAGATTAATGGAGCATGACCCGGAGGCCGCGGAAAAACTTGCCCCCGGCGACGTTCGCCGTGTCGTACGCGCCCTTGAGGTATTTTTAACAACTGGAGAGACGGTCTCAACCCTCAGGGAGGCCTCAACAAAACCCCTGCCATACGAGTTCATAAAGATTGGCCTGTACCGTGACCGCGAAGAACTGTACCCCATGATAGAGCAGCGAGTGGACGAGATGATGGGGCGCGGGCTTTTGGACGAGGTGCGAGGGCTTATGGATAAGGGAATGAGCCGTACCGCACATCAGGCCATAGGGTACAAGGAGCTTATAGGACACTTAAGCGGGGAGTACTCGCTTGAGGATGCGGTTAGCCTAATAAAGCGAAACACCCGGCGGTATGCCAAGCGCCAGTACACATGGTTCCGGCGGGAGGTGGGCCTTTGCTGGGTGGACGTAACAGGATGCACTACGGCTGATGAGGCCTATGGACGCGTCCGTCTTGCCCTTAAAGACACAGGGTTGCTTACGTAAGGTAGTGCCCCGGCTGGTTAATGAAAATGTCCGGTGCCTTTAGCTAAAAAGCCCTGGGGCTTTTTATGTCTGAAGTATGCTATTGCGGTGGGAGCACGTTAAGGAACTATGGCTGACTTTGCTATTGGGTCTCCTGCTCGTAATGCTTCCTGAGCTTGATTGGTGGAGAAAAGCGCTTTCTGAGCTTTATGTTCAGCATTTCCACGAATACGGAAAAGGCCATCGCAAAGTACATGTATCCCTTGGGGATGTGCACCCCAAACCCGTCGGCCACGAGCGCAAGCCCCACAAGCAGTAGAAAGCTAAGGGCCAGCATCTTAACGGTTGGGTGGTCTTCCACGAACCTGCTTACCGTACCTGAGGCAAACATCATGAACACCACCGCTATCATCACGGCCAGCACCATCACCGGCAGGTGGTTTGCCATGCCAAGGGCGGTTATGACCGAATCCAGCGAGAAGATAATATCGATGATCATGATCTGGACCATGGCCCCGGCAAAGCTTGACCATGCCTTTGCCTCGTGGTGGTCCGTTTCGCCCTCGAGGCTGTCGTGTATCTCAAGCGTGCTCTTTGCCAGCAGGAACAGTCCGCCGCCGATAAGTATGATGTCCCTGCCGGATATTTCAAGAGAGAGGACCGCAAACAGCGGCCTTGTAAGGCGCATGATGAAGGCCAGCGAGAGCAGGAGCAGTATGCGCATGATCATGGCAAGGGCGAGCCCTATGATGCGGCCCTTGTCCCTCTGGTGGGGCGGCAGCTTGCCGGTGATAATGGAGATGAAGATGATGTTGTCTATGCCAAGGACTATCTCAAGAGCGGTAAGCGTGGCAAGGGCCATCCATGCCTGCGGGTCTGTGAGCCAGGCGGTCACTATTAAACCGTCTCCACTATCTCAAGGCTCAGGTCAGCGGCTGCGGCCGAATGCGTTAGCGCCCCCACGGAGATGTAGTTCACCCCGCATTCGGCAATGGCGCGCACGTTCTCAAGTGTCACGCCGCCGGAGGCCTCAAGCTCCACGCGTCCTGCTACCTCTTTTACCGCCTCGCGCATCTCCTCAAGGCTCATGTTATCGAGCATCACTATGCTTGCCCCTGCCTCCACCGCTTCCATCACCTCTTCGAGGTTTTCCGCCTCCACCTCTATCTTCATGAAGGGGTGGGCACCGCGTGCCCGCTTTACGGCGTTACTGATGCCTCCCACGGCAAGGATGTGATTGTCCTTGATAAGTATGCCGTCGTAGAGCCCGAAGCGGTGGTTCTGGCCCCCGCCTTTCCTCACAGCGTATTTCTCCATGGAGCGCATCATGGGGGTGGTCTTTCTCGTGTCAAGCACCTTTGTGGGCAGCTCTCCCACCTCGCTTACAAATCGTCTGGTAAGAGTTGCAATGCCAGAGAGCCGTTGCAGGATGTTCAGTGCGGTGCGCTCAGCCGAGAGCACCTGGCGGGTATGGCCCTTGATGCTGGCAATTACAGTGTCCTTTCGGACCCGCTCTCCCTCCGAGGCAAGGGCCTCGAACTGTATGTCCGCCTCCTGGAGCCGGAAGGCCTCGAAGGCAAAGGGAAGCCCTGCAAGCGTGATAGCCTCTCTTGTGATGATATGCGCGGAGCATTTCTGCTCCCTTGGTATGAGCAGGTTGGTGGTGAGGTCGCCGTGCCCGATGTCTTCTGCAAGGGCGCTTCGTATGAACTCCCTTATATCAGAGGGTATGTCCTTGGCAGGAGGGCCGGCCATGTGGTCACCCAGCGCTTTCCAGCTGCTTGAGGCTCTCTTCGAGCTTGGCAAGCATTTGGCCCATCTCTGCCTGCCTGGCCTTTTCCTTCTCCACCACTTCTTTAGGCGCACGCGAAAGGAAGTCCCTGTTTCCAAGCTTGTTCTCGGTGCGCTCGAGGTCGCCCTTAATCTTCCTGATCTCTTTTCCCAGGCGCTCGCGCTCCGCGCTCACGTCAAGCCCGGCCAGAAGCACATAGACCTCGACGCGGTCCTTTATTGATGTGTATGCCCCGTCGGGCTTTGCGACCTCAGGGCCAATATCTGCAATCTCCGCGCGCGCCAGTTTCTCCACATACGCCAGGTTGTCCCTGATGCGCCCGGCCACCTCCTCATCAGCCGTCTTTACCAGCACCTTGAGCACCTCTTTCGGGGGCACGTTGATCTCGCCGCGCACGTTTCTGATCCCTGCGGTGGTGTCCATCACAAGGGCCATTGTCTCCTCAGCCTCCTTATCAACCTGACCGCCTTCGGGGAAGGGCGAGACCATGATGCTCTCGCGGCTGTGCTCCATTGGGAGCCTGTGCCAGAGGTCCTCGGTGACAAAAGGCATGATTGGGTGCAGCAGCCTCAGTATGTTCTCAAGGCAGTACAGGAGTGTCTCGCGCATCTCAGGGGTGGTGCCTGTCTTGGTCATCTCTATATACCAGTCGCAGAACTCGCGCCACGTGAACTGGTAGATGGCGTTTGCCGCGTCGTTGAAGCGGTACTCGCCAAAGGCCTTGTTAACCTCCACCGCGGCAGAGCGCAGCCTGCTTAAGATCCACCTGGAAGCAAGGGACCTGTCCGGATCGTCCTGCTCTATGCGGACTATCAACTCTTTGTAAGAGGGGACCGTGTCTCCTTCGGGGAGGCTTATGAGGATATAGCGCGTTGCGTTCCAGAGCTTGTTTATGAAATGGCGGTAGCCCTCCACGCGTTCTTCTGAGAACTTCACGTCCCTGCCCTGGGCCGCAAAGGCCGCAAGTGTGAAGCGGAAGGCGTCAGTGCCGAATTTACTGCTTATTGTAAGCGGGTCCACCACGTTGCCCTTGGACTTGCTCATCTTCTGCCCATCTTCATCCCTCACCAGGGCGTGGATGTAGACGTCCCTGAAGGGCACCTCATCCATGAACTTCAGGCCCATCATTATCATCCTGGCCACCCAGAAGAAAAGGATGTCAAATGCGGTGATCAGCACGCTTGTGGGGTAGAAGGCGCGCAAGTCCTCTGTCTCGTCAGGCCACCCAAGGGTGGAAAATGGCCAGAGCGCGGAGGAGAACCAGGTGTCCAGCACGTCCGGGTCCTGCGTGAGCGCGCCCCCGCACGAGGGGCACTCAGATGGGTCTTCGCGTTTGACCACGGTCTCTCCGCAATCGTCGCAGTACCAGGCCGGTATCCTGTGCCCCCACCATATCTGTCGCGAGACGCACCAGTCGCGGATGTTCTCCATCCATGCGAAATAGGAGTTCTCCCAGCTCTTGGGCACAATGCGTATGTCTCCGTTTCTGACGGCCTCTATGGCTGGCTTTGCAAGGGGCTCTATCTTCACGAACCACTGGGGCTTGCCCAGGGGCTCGATGGTGGTCTTGCAGCGGTAGCAGTGGCCCACGGCGTGCATGTGCGTTTCTTCCTTCTCGATCAGGCCAAGGGCCTCAAGGTCCCTGACCACTCTGTTTCTGGCCTCGTAGCGGTCAAGCCCCTCGTAATCCCTGCCAGCGTGAGAGGTCATCTTCGCGTCTTCGCCGATAACGGATATGAACTCGAGCACAGGCGCTTGGCGCTTGGCTATTGCCTCGTCGTTAAAGTCGTGGGCCGGGGTTACCTTGACCGCACCGGTCCCGAACTCGGGGTCCACCTCTGTGTCCCCCACAAGGGGTATCTCTCTGCCTGTAAGCGGCAACGCGACCATCTTCCCGATAATGCCCTTGTAGCGCTCGTCTTCGGGGTTTACAGCGACCGCGGTGTCCCCCAGCATGGTCTCCGGCCTCGTGGTGGCAACGCTCACATGCCCGGAGCCGTCAGCAAAGGGATATTTCATGTGGGTAAGCGTGCCTTCAAGGTCCTCGTGCTCAACTTCAAGGTCCGAAAGCGCTGTGTGGCAGCGAGGGCACCAGTTGATGAGGCGCGAGTCACGGTACATCAGCCCCTCTTCATGCAGGCGCACGAAGACTTCCCTTACGGCTTTTGAGAGTCCCTCGTCCAGGGTGAAGCGCTCGCGTGACCAGTCGCATGAGGCCCCGGTCTTCTTCAGCTGATTTATGATGGTCCCGCCGGAGTGTTCCTTCCACTGCCAGACGCGTTCGATGAACTTTTCGCGGCCCATGGCGTGGCGGTCGGTGCCTTCCTCTGCTATCTGTTTCTCAACCACGTTCTGGGTGGCTATGCCTGCGTGGTCAGTGCCCGGAAGCCAGAGGGCCTTCCTTCCCTTCATGCGCATCCACCTGGTGAGTGTATCCTGCAAGGTGGCGTTCAGCGCATGTCCCATGTGCAAAGAGCCGGTGACGTTTGGGGGCGGGATGACTATGGAGTAAGGCTCGCCGTTCTGGTTGACCTCGGGCATGAAATAGCCCTTATGGCTCCAGAAATCGTACCACTTCTGTTCGGCCTCTGCCGGGTTGTAGGATTTGGGAAACTCTTTCATCTCGTATGTAAGGGGAGCACAGAGGGCAAGGTCAGCTCTCTGCCTTGATCTTCTCTATTTCTTTCTTGATAAGTGTCTCTGCCAGCTCGGGCACGGTCTCCCACATGATGTTCTCCAGTTCCCTGTTGAGCATGGAGAGGCTGCCCTCCACCATCTCCTTCAGGAGCTTCTGTATCAGTTCGGGCATGACGTCCGTGAGCATGTCGTTAAGAATATCGTTTATGCGCGGCTCAAGCAGGGTCACTATGGCTTCTCTTATCTCAGCCCCCTTGAGGGCCTCGATGGTCTTTTCCTCAACTGTCTTCATGAAGATGGCGCTGAGTTCGTCAGAGCTTGGCATGTCCATCTGAGGAACCGCAACAGGTGCGGCCTGGGGCGCGGCAACTGTCTCTGCCGCGGTAGCCGGTGCCGCCTCCTGGACCGGGGCCTCGGCTACAACAGGCTCAGCCTCAACCACTTCGGCCTCGTATACCTCGGCTTCCACCTCCATAGGCTCAGCTTCAACCACTTCGGCCTCGTAGACTTCCGCTTCCACTACCTCGGCCTCAACCTCCATAGGCTCGGCCTCTGCGGCGGGCGCGTCTTCAAAGTCCTCGCCACCGCTCATATCAAATACTATGTCGTCATCTTCTGCTACAGCACT
>DAOWET010000146.1 GCA_030638335.1 Nitrospirota bacterium | reverse complement strand
TGGCCCTGGGTGATAGCCGCCCTGGCCTCCCTGGTCCTCTACCCCAACGTAACGGACCACGAGGCCGTATACCCCATGATGGTGGTGGACCTGATGCCCGTGGGCCTTGCGGGGCTCATGATAGCGTCTTTCTTTGCGGCCTTCATGTCAACGCTCAGCACCTACCTGAACCTGTCAAGCGCGTACTTTGTGAATGATTTCTACCGCCCCTATGTCCGCCCCGACAGGGACGAGCGGCACTACGTGTTCATCTCCCGGGTCATGACGATTGCGCTCTCAATACTCACGGCGTTTGTCACATTCCACGTGACGAGCATCATCGGGGTGTTCAAGTTCCTGGTCGCCTTTGGCTCAGGCACCGGCCTGGTATACATAGTGCGCTGGTTCTGGTGGCGCGTGAACGCGTGGAGCGAGATATCCGCGATGGTGGCATCCACCTTGACAAGCATTGTGGCGTACACAGTGCTTGGAGACATTCCCTACTACGGGAAGCTCTCCCTGATAATCTCGGTATCCACCGTTGTCTGGCTTGCGGTCACTATGCTCACTTCCCCTGTGGAGGAGGAGAAGCTCAGGGAGTTCGTGCGCAGGGTGAGGCCGGAGGGCCCGGGGTGGCGCAGGTTTGCCAGGGCCGGTCAGAGTGTATCGGACTCCGGCCTTTGGGGCACCTTCGTGGAGTGGATAGCGGGCTGCGCGCTTGTGTTCGGGATCACAATAGGGGTCGGGAAACTCCTGCTTGGGTTCTGGGCCCCAGGGGTCATAAGCCTTGTGGTCGCGGGCGTGGCCGGGGTGCACCTTATCAGGAGGTTCAGAAATTTCAAAAGTACTGCCTGACCCGCTTATTTCACGAGGGGGCCACGGGCCCCATTTAAACTGGAGCGAGCAGCTTCGAGCGTTTTCAAAAATACCTTTGGCTTTAAACCCGGCATAAGGAACAGTCGCATACAATAAACCAAGGCAAAAGATTTCAATTAATAAAAATGATTTTCACCTTATTGAATGCACCAGTGCCTTCCCCGTGGTCTCTGCCGCAGGGAAGGTTATTGCTTTGCTTCGAAGGGCATCTGGGTCGGTCGGCTAGACTCGATCCGAGGGCGGCCTTGTTTGTTGGTTAAGCCTTTCCCCTTGGTTTGCCGTTGTCTGTTGTTTTTTTAAGAGGATAGTTCACGCGCCTGACCGAGGAATTCGGGTGCGAGGTGCCTTAGATGCAAGGCGCGCGACATGAAGCCATACTTATGCTATTGCGAATGTCGTGCAACGCAGCAGATGAGGTGCATTCGTGCCCGAAGTACGCCTGTTACTTATTATTTTTCATGCCTTCAAGAAGCTCTATGGTCTCTTTTATCCTGTCCTCTGTCTGTGCCATCAGGTCCAGGGCCTCTTCTTTATTCCCAGCCTCCTTGGCCTTGATGGCGCGCTCGGCAAGGGCGTGGGTATCCTTGTGCTTTTCCTTGACAGCGGAATACTCGGGCAGGTGGCCGAAATAGTCCATCCCTTCCCCGTCCAGCCATCTGCCGAATTTCGATGATGAGGGGTCGGAAATGCGCGAGACATCCGCTTTCTTCATGTCCTGCACATGGGCCTTGAAGATGGAGATGGTGGTCAGGGCGTCCGTTATCCCAATGTCCAGGGACAGGTCCTTATGCCCGGTTGTCCTTATGCCCCTGGTAAGCCTGCTTAAGAGTATGGAGGCGTCGCGGAGGCTCCCGATGCCGTCGAGCATCCCGTTTGAGAGGCGCTCTGTCTTCATGGCAAGGGTTGCGGAGATCTCGGCGTTCCCGGCTATCTCATCAGCTGTGGTCGACTGCTGTTCCACTGCGGTGGCTATCTGGGTTATCTGTCCCTTTGCAGTGATGACGGAATCGGTTATGGCGCTCAGGGACGACCCTATCTGGTCCACGTAGTCGTAGACCTTTCTTGACTGGTTTGCGGCCTTGTCCATGCTCTCGGTGGTATGCAGTGTCTCCGACTGTATGGAAGAGACCATCGAGGTTATCTCGGCGGTGGCCTTTATGGTGCGCTCGGCGAGCTTTCTCACCTCGTCCGCCACCACCGCGAACCCGCGGCCCTGTTCTCCGGCCCTTGCGGCCTCTATGGCGGCGTTCAGGGCAAGCAGGTTGGTCTGGTCCGCGATGTCGTTGATCACGGTGACGATACTTTCTATGTCCATGGCCTTTGCGTTGAGGGTGGCGATGGTGGAGGCCAGCTCCACATTGGACTGGTGCATCAGGTTTATGTTCTCCACGGCCTGATCAGCGATGGATTGACCCTGCCGCGCTGTTTCCTCCGCATTTGCAGAGGTCTCCGAAGCGGATGATGCGTTCTGTGCAACGTCTGTTATTGTCTGGCTCATCTCCTCCACCGCGGTAGCTATGGAGGCGGATTGCGTGGACTGTTCATTGGCGTTCCTGAAAGTATTGTTGGAATTGTCCGAGAGCAGTATCATTACCCTGAATATGCTGTTCGCTATCTTCTGAAGCTCCTCGAACACATTGTTCATATGCCCGAAGAGTTTGTTATAGCTCGTAAACATGTCCCCGATCTCGTCCACTGTCAAGACAGGCAGGGTCCTGCTTATGTCAGTGCGGATACTTTGTTTCCCATCAGACATGTCGAGGGAGTCGCAGAGCTCATCCAGAAAGGCGCGTCCCTTGCCCAGGGGTCTTGAAATGAGAAACCGCAGGAATAATATGTTGAACAGCGCCAGGAGGGCTGAGACAATAAGAACTGTCGCGCTAAAGGTGAGATAGGCGCCCGCTTCCGTGTTGCTGCCCGAGCCCCGCACGTAGAGAAAAAAGCTTACGAACCCCGCTGCCTGCAAAATAAGAAGTGGTATGATGTTTCCGGCGATCTTCTTTGAGAGCGAGTTAAAGATCCTGCGCTCAAGGAGATGGTATATTTCACGGAAGAGTTTCATTCAGGTCCTGTCATGTGTTGTTTTATTAACAATATCGTGTCTTTATGTGTTCTTCGGTTAACACGAAATGTTATAAAATTATAACAAATAACCGTTTCAATATAAAGACATAATTATATCCGGGTGTGCAGTGCTGGATGGAGGGTGCTGTGCAGGAGGTCTCCTGCCGTAGACCTTGACTATTTATTTGGCTCTTTGATATGGTATAAACTTCATTAGAAATCAGGGAGTGAACTATGGCTGGAAAGAAAAAGACAACAGTGAAAAAGAAGACTGCGGCAAAGAAGAAGACCGTTGTAAAGAAAAAGACTGCGGTCAAGAAGAAGAAGACCGTTGCCAAGAAGAAGGCCGTTGTAAAGAAAAAGACTGCGGTCAAGAAGAAGAAGACCGTTGCGAAAAAGAAGGCTGTTGCGAAAAAGAAGACCCCTGTGAAGAAAAAGAAGAAGACCGTTGCGAAAAAGAAGACCGTGGTAAAGAAGAAGACCATTGAGAAGAAGAGGGTCACTTCCAGGAAGAAGGCAGTGGCCAAGAAATACGCGAGCATAAGGCTGAAGCTTGTTAAGCTCAAGGAAGACCTTCTGAACGAGGCTGAGAGCGCCATGAGTGCGCTTCCTGAGCAGACCGTCTTCCCCGACCTCGGGGACCAGGCCACTGCCGAGACTGACCGCAACTTCATGCTGAGGTTGAGGGGCAGGGAGCAGCGTCTGCTTAACAAGATAGAAGAGGCCATCGATCACATTGACCTCGGCTCTTACGGGAAGTGTGATTCCTGCGGCGAGGTCATAGCCTTCAAGAGGCTCCTTGCGCGCCCTGTTGCCACTCTCTGCATCGAATGCAAGACCGAGCAGGAGGAAGAGGAGAAGCTCCAGAAGTAATCCGGCCCGTTTGCTTATGATTTGCTGACAATGAATCCCACGGGGTCCTTAATAAAAGGGGCCCCGTTTTTTTTGTGCTTTATTCCGGGCAAGTGAAGCTGCGGATACTCACCCGGGTTACAGGGTGGTGCGGTAGCCGAACCTGTCCGAGAGGGCGTCTCCAAGGATGTTGAAGCAGAGGGCCGTGACAGCGATAGCCAGGCCCGGGAAGATTATCATCCAGGGCGAGACCACAAGGTATGCCCTGCCTGAGCTTATCATTGCTCCCCAGCTTGAGGTGGGCGGCTGGGCCCCAAGGCCCAGGAAGCTGAGCGATGCCTCAAGCAGGATGAACCCTCCGAGTTTCAGCCCCAGCATGACCAGGCTCAGCGGTATGCACTGCGGGAACAGGTGCACAAATACCACGCGTGGCGCGCTTGCCCCCACCGCTTGTGCGGCTTCTATGAACGGGGCCTCCCTCAGAGAGAGCACATGGCCTCGGATCAGCCTTGCAAAGGACGCCCATCCAACCGCTGCCAGAGCTATCATCGGCGTGTGCAGCCCTGGAGGCAGGATCAACGATACGCCGATGGCAAGCAGCAGCGAGGGGAAGGACAGCACCAGGTCAACAACAGCCATGACAGCCGTGTCGAACCTTCCGCCCAGATAGCCGGAGATGAGGCCCACCAGCAATCCGATGCTCATGGAGAGCATTGCCGCGGTAATGGCCACGCCCACCGAGATCCTTGCTCCATATAGCACGCGTGTGAATATATCCCGACCCTTCTGGTCCGTTCCAAAGAAGTGCTCTGCCCCCGGGGGCTGCTTGAGCGAGTCGAGGTCGATGGCGTTTGGTTCATGAGGGCTCATGTGAGGGGCGAACACTGCCATCAGAGCTATGACCACCAGCAGGGCAAGGCTTATTTTCCCTCGTGTCTGCATGCGCTACTTTTCCCTCCGTGCATAGAGCCTTACGCGCGGGTCCATGAACTGATAGGTAAGGTCCACCAGCAGGTTTATGAGCACGAAGGTTATGGTCCCTACGATTATCGTCCCCATCACAACAGGGTAGTCACGCTTTATGATGCCTTCCATTGCAAAGCGCCCTATGCCGTCCCACCCGAAGATGGTCTCCGTGAGCACGGCGCCGTTCAAGTAGCTTCCAAAGTCCAGGCCGATCACGGTCACTATGGGTATTAGCGCGTTCTTCAGTATATGCACGAGGCTCACCCTTCTGAGCGTGAGCCCCTTTGCGCGCGCCACCTGGACATAAGGCATATCGATCACGTCCAGCACCGCGGTGCGCGATACCCTTGCAAGCGTGGCAATGGCCGGAAGCGCAAGCGTGATGGCCGGAAGTATCAGGAACCTTATCTCCCCGGTGCCGGATGGCGGCAGAAGCTTGAGCCAGAAGCTCGCGAACAGCATGAGGAGCAGGCCGACCCAGAACACGGGCATGCTTATTCCCAGAATTGATAGCGTTGTCACTGCCTGGTCAAGCCTTGAGCCCCTTCTGGCGGCTGCCAGAAAACCCATGCCCACGCCTGTTGGGATGGCTATGAGCATGGCTGCCAGGGCCAGGATCAGTGTGTTGGGGAACTTTTCAGCGATGTCTTTGGCAACGTCCCTGTTGGTGTAGTACGAGCGCCCGAGTTCGCCTTGCGACAGGAGCTTCAGGTAGCCCACATACTGCGCCACAAAATTGCGGTCAGTGCCGAGTTCAGCCCTGATGCGCTCTATTGTCTCCTTTGACGCCCTCTCGCCGACCATGCCGGTCACCGGGTCACCGGGCAGGGCCTTTGTGAGCGCGAAGCTCAATATCGTGATGCCCAGAAGCAGCGGGACAAGCAGTAGCAGCCTTTTGGCGATATATAGAAGTATCTCGACCCTCCTGGAATAATATGCAACGACAATATGATAAACATTATTCCGGGCTAATACAAATAGAGCATGGCTTTACGTAACTACTTCTATGATATAATCTATAATTCCTATGACCCTGTCTATATCAGATAAATGCTTTTTGCCACGGATTGCGGTCCTGTTGGTGTGCCTGTCTTTCCTCCTTGCCTTGTGTCCTGCCAAGGACGCCTCTGGCGAGGTGCGCAAGTACGTTGACGACAAGGGCAATGTCCATTTGACGGACAAGGAGTACCCCGCGGAGAAAGGCACAGGGACCCATACGTCTTCTTCCGGGATGATGTACTCGTACCTTGACGAGCATGGCCGGATGCACCTGACCAATGACAAGGGCAAGATACTCCCCCAGTACATGGATAGCCTCAAGGAGATAAAGGGTATTGAGAGGCGCTCGGAAATCCTGTCCACAAAGATCAGCAATGCATTTTCCGGACAGAGGGAGGATGCCTGGCTCAAGTACAAACAGATGGGCTGGTTTAAAAAGAACGCCCTGATAGCAAGGGCCGGGTTTACTGACATCAAGGGAGTGCTTGACGACCTGAAGTTACAGATGTTGTTTATCACGGTGCTTTTTATCGGGATGGGCGTGTTCGCCATAATTAAGCTCAAGAAGATCTCCCACATGGTGAGCGTAATAGTAATGCTCCTTTCCTGTTATGGGATGGTGTACTTGTCAATACACATAAAGAGCACAATGGGCAGGGGCTCTGACATCCTTTCGAACCTTTCCCAGATGAAGGCGCTTGCGCAAGGGCAGACTGTGAGTGTTGAGGGAGGTGGAGGCACATCTTCAGCAAAGGCCGTCACCGCAGGGCAGGGCGGCATCATGGGCAGCATCAGGCATCTCCAGGATATGAACTCCGAGCGCCAGGACCTGTTCAGGATGATACTTGAAGAAGACAATATCTGAGACTTGTCGTGGAACGCAAACCCTATACGTAAACCATTATTGCGCATGCATCCCGTTCAAATGATATAATTTCTAATAACTTTTGTAATCTTTAGCTTTTAACCTTTAACAGGGGAGGCCCCATGGCCTATAAGGACCTTTCGCATTTCATGGACGTTCTGGAGCGCCGCGGACTTTTAAAGCGTGTCCGGGCCAAGGTGGACCCGGTGCTCGAGATGGCCGAGATAAACGACCGCGTGGTAAAGCAGGGTGGCCCGGCCATCCTGTTTGAGAGCCCTGCGGGCGCGGACGTGCCATGCGTGGTGAACCTCTTTGGCTCCTTTGAGCGCATGCGCCTTGCCCTGGAGGTTGACGACCTTGACGAGATAGGCGCGCAGATGATGGAGTTCCTGGAGCCGGACATCCCCACCAATATCGTTGAAAAGTTAAAGGCCCTGCCAAAGCTCAAGCGGCTGGCTGACTTCCTTCCCTCAAGGGTCAAGGACGGCCCGTGCAAAGAGCGCATCTACACAAAGGAACCCTCGCTGGAGATGCTCCCAATACTTAAAACCTGGCCCGAAGACGGAGGGCGCTTCATAACCCTGCCTCTGGTTTTCACGAAAGACCCGGAATCCGGCATTCGCAACTGCGGCATGTACAGGATGCAGGTCTATGACCCCTTGACCACGGGCATGCACTGGCACATGCACAAGGACGGGGCGGCCCATTATCGCAAGGCCGAGGCCCGTGGGGAGCGCCTTCCCGTGGCCGTGGTCATCGGCGCGGACCCGGCAGTGATGTACTCGGCAAGCGCCCCCTTGCCGCCTGATATAGATGAGATGCTCCTGGCAGGGTTTTTGAGAAAATCCCCGGTGGAGATGGTCTCGTGCGAAACCGTGCCCCTGGAGGTCCCGGCAAACGCCGAGATAGTGCTTGAGGGCTACTGTGAGCCCGGCGAGCGCCGCATGGAGGGCCCCTTTGGGGACCACACAGGGTATTACTCCCTTGCGGACGAGTTCCCGGTGTTCCATATAACCTGCATGACCCGCCGAAAAGACGCGATCTATCCGGCCACCATCGTGGGCAAGCCCCCCATGGAGGACTGCTTCATGGCCAAGGCCACTGAGCGCATATTCCTGCCCCTTATGAAAAAGCAGCTCCCGGAGCTTGTGGATATGAACCTCCCCCTTGAGGGGGTTTTTCATAACATGGTGGTGGTGTCCATCAACAAGAGCTTCCCCGGCCATGCCCGCAAGGTGATGTACGCGCTCTGGGGCATGGGCCAGATGAGCAATGTAAAGAGCATCATCGTGGTGGACAGGGAAGTGGACGTGCAGAATCTATCCGAGGTCGCGTGGCGGTGCGGCAACAATGTGGACCCAAAGCGCGACGTGGTGATAGTGGAGGGGCCGCTTGACGTGCTGGAGCACGCCTCCGCCATCCCGGCCTATGGCGGCAAGATGGGCATAGACGCCACCCGTCCATGGAAGTCGGAGGGTTTTGAGCGTGAATGGCCCAAGGATATGGCTATGGCCCCGGAGATAAAGGACCTTGTGAGCAAGCGCTGGAAGGAATACGGCCTCTAGTCTTCAGCACGTACTGATTTGCTGCATCTGACTTACCAAAAGTCTTCAGGGATTTTACCATCATTGTTTTTCGCATTGACGTCCGCACCGCTTTCGACGAGAATTTTTGCTATCTTTGAGCGTTTTTCATGGGTGGCCAAATGCAGGGCGGTATTACCATAACTGTTTTTAGCATTAAGGTCCGCGCCGCGCTTAATGAGCAGTTCAACTGTCTTTGTCCGGCCTTTCACAGCTGCTATATGCAGGGCGGTTTCGCCTTTATTTTTTTTCTCATTGACGTCCGCGCCTCGTTCGATAAGGACTCTGGCTATCTCTGTCTGGCCGTTCCAGGCTGCATAATGCAAGGGGGTCCAGCCAGCTCGAAAGTCCTTCGCATGGATATCCGAGCCGTGCTCAATGAGGAGTTCGGCTGTCTCTGTATTGTTATATCTGACTGCCAAATGTAGTGCGGTATGACCATCACTGGCTTTTGCATAGACGCTCGCGCCGCGCTCAATAAGGAGCCTTGCTGTTTCTGTATGGCCTTTATAGGCAGCCAAAAACAAGGCGCCGCTTTTCTCATTGATGTCCGCGCCTTGGTCCAGCAGTCTTCCGACCTCGTTTGTGTCGCCTGCCTTTACCGCTTTTTGCAATGGCGTCAATGATGCACATGCCGTGAGCAGGCTAACTATCAGGATGGCTAAAATTGCAGGCAGTATTCGCCTTGGCCCTGAATGTGTTCCGCCTGAAAAGGTCTTCATGATAGATTAAACCTCCATATTGCTTAGCTTTTAAAGGTTTATTTTCTCACAAGGATTCCCCTAAAAGTAGTATATAGCACAATTCCTTTAGTCTCAAGCCCTTTATTCCCAAGCACCGCGCCTGCGGCGAAATAATCCGCTCGAAGCATAAGCTGTTGCCTTATCCTTTTTAGAATGTTTATATGTGTTTTTGTCTTTTTTTAAGGAAAGTTCTCTCGCCTGCCTGCCTGCCCGTGCCGGGCCCGTGCCGGGGCCGATGAGTACCCGGTGTTTCATATAACATGCATGACCATGCGGAAAGACGCTATTTTATATCCTCAATCCAGATAATATGTTTCTTGAACTGACCGTTCTTAATGCCTTCATAAAGCCTTTTGTCAGCGGTCACCATCTTCCCCTTAAGAAGGGCCGCAAGGGCAACATAGAGGCAGTCGTAGACGCTCTGCCCCGTCTGGTTGGAGATGGCGAAGGCGGAATCGAGAAATGACACAAATGAATGATGTTGTATGGGGTATTGGCGAAGTGCAACCCTTAGGTCGCTTCCCTCCTCTGTGGTGACGATACCGCGCCGGATCCACTTGCAGATTATACTATCCATTTCCAGTAGCAGGAAATCCGGCGCATGGAGCTGGTTGCTTTCGTCTAAGACCGAAAGAGCGGCTTCACCGTATTCTTCCTCAATGAACCATTTTGCCGCAACACTCGCATCGACGATGAATACGCTCACCGCGCGCGGTCCTCGTGGATAAGTTCCACAGTGTCGGGAAACCTCCTGCCCTTGAACCTGCGACGGAACTCTTCGCAGATCTTCCGAGCGGTCACAATGTCCACCTTGGGCTCATGCGCCGCCTGCTCCAGAATAAACTTCACCTCGGACTGGAGAGAGCGTCCATCCTCCTTGGCGCGTCTTTTAAGACTCTCCACAACTCCTTTGTCCAGATCACGAACAAGTATCTGTGCCATTGGCAACCTCCTGTATAAATAATGCTAGCATAATGATAGCAGAAGGTTTGCTTCCTGTCAACGCCTTTCTTGAATAGGCCGAATCCTCTCCAGCATCCTATTGGGAAATTCCGGGGGGATTCCCGTCCCCAGCCTCTTTAACTCCATTAAGGTCATTTCGATAATGTCCTTCCCGGCCATAACTGCTTTCCTTTTGAAAGAGAGAAATTATAGCCCTTCAAATAGGACATTTCTACTTTGGTACTTTAGGACATTATCATTTTGGCGGGACATACCCCTCATATGCCTTGAAAATAAGAGGTGAATATACTAAAATGACTGACTATGGTAGAAATCGGTGTCTACCATTATGCATCCTGAATATTAATGCTAAAACGCTGGCAGGGAGGTACATTTATCGTGTCTGAAAAAGTAGAGATCAGATGGCATGGCCGCGGGGGGCAGGGCACGGTAACAGCTGCCAAGGTCCTTGCAGACGCATGCCTGAGCGGAGGCCGCCACGTGCAGGCCTTCCCGGAGTACGGTCCCGAGAGGGCCGGAGCCCCTTTGAGGGCGTTTAACCGTATCAGCGATAAGACTATCCGTATGCATTGTCCTGTATTGAACCCTTCCATCGTAGGCATCGTTGACGCAACGCTTATTGATGCCATTGACGTGACCGGGGGCGCTCTTGACGATGCTGTCTTTGTTGTAAATTCCTCAAAGGACGCCGCAGAGATACGCAAGAAGCTTGGCGTCAAGGACACGCAGAAGGTCTTCGCCGTGGACGCCTCGAAGATAGCCATCGAGAGCTTTGGGCGCGCCATGCCTAACTCACCCATGCTGGGCGCTATTGTCAAGGCCACAGGCATAGTGGAGATGGACGTGCTTTTAGAGGACGTGAAAAAGAGCTTTGGCAAGAAGTTCTCGCAGAAGATAATTGACGGCAATCTGGAAGCTGTCAATCGCGGATACGGGGAGGTACACGAAGGATGAAAAAATGGAATGAACTCGTTCCCGGCGCGGTAGTGCTGGAGGCCGGAAGCTCTCTGAAGTTCAAGACCGGCTCCTGGCGCGCATTCCGTCCTGTCTGGAAAGAGGACAACTGCATACAATGCTTGAAGTGCTGGATGTTCTGCCCTGACATGTCAGTGACGGTCAATGATGGCAAGCGCGGTGATTTCAATTATGACTATTGCAAGGGCTGCGGCATCTGCGCCCTTGAGTGCCCCGGCAAAAAAGGCAACACGGCGATAGTCATGGAAGAGGAGGGCAAATAATGGCCAAGATGATAGCGGTAACAGGCAATGAGGCCGTTGCTAATGCCTTCCGGCAGGTAAATCCGGACGTCTGCGCAGCGTATCCGATCACGCCTGCCACAGACCTGATG
>DAOWET010000239.1 GCA_030638335.1 Nitrospirota bacterium | reverse complement strand
TACTCTCATGAACGCACTCAAGGCGCGCTTTGGTTCTCTGGCCAATGTAGGCGGACCTCTGCGGCCGGGCGTTGTGCACAGGCTGGACAAGGATACCTCCGGGGCCATTGCCGTTGCCCTCACGGACGAGGCGTATTACACTCTTGTGGAGCAGTTCAAGGCGCGGACCACCTCAAGGACCTATATCGCGCTCATAAACGGCAGGCTAAAGGAAAATGAGGGCACTATTGACGCTCCCATCGGGCGTTCGCCCCACGACAGGAAGAAGATGTCCACAAAAGTTTCAGGCGGAAAGGAGGCCCTCACGCACTGGCGTGTGCTCAAGGAGTTTCCAGGGGCCTCGCTTGTTGAGATCCGGCTTTCCACCGGGCGCACCCACCAGATACGCGTGCATATGATAAGCATAGGCCATTCGGTGCTTGGCGACAGGGCCTACGGCAGGAAGATAAAAGTGGAGTACAAGAGCAAGGTGGTGAAGTTCCCGCGCCAGATGCTCCACGCGGCCACCCTTGGATTTGACCATCCGGCCACAGGCGAGCGCATGAATTTCACCGCGCCCATGCCCGAAGACATGCTTAACGCGATTAAGGCCCTTGAGGCTTTATAAATATAAAGTGTCAGTCGCGCGGGTTTTCCTCTTTAGAAAATAAAACTACCTCCAGTAAAAAAAGAAAAAGTTTCTTTATCCTTAATCATTCTTCGTTTTAGTTACATTCTTTTGAATTTAAAACGATCGCTACTTGCCTGATCGAGGAATTCGGGGTTGAGGTGAGGTAGATTCAAAGAAGAAGACGCGAAGTCGTATCCCTATACGTCGAGTGGCTTATTCTGCAGTAGATGCCTTGCCTCAGCCCCGAAGTACGTCAACTTCAGATTTCTTTAAGGTATTTTCCAAATAATTCTAATCCCTTCATGCAGTCTTCGGGCAGGTCGAATATCATGTCATTCCAGTAGGAAAACGCCTCCTCCGGCGGCAGTATCAGGCCCGGCGTGGATGCTATCTCCCTCAGGCGCTCGGAGGCCTTTTTTCTTGCGGCATCCAGGGTCGCCCTGAACCCTTCCACTTCGCCCTCCCTGTTCTTAAAAGTTTCGCGCTTCAGTATCCAGAGCGCAAACACCATGGGAAGCCCGGTGTGCCTGTGCCAGAGCTCGCTCAGGTCATAGACATGAAAGGGCTGCTGGTTGATGCTCTGAAGCTTGCATGGCATCTCCTTGGATGTGGTCTTTATATCCAGAGACGTGCGTGAGAGTTTCAGGGCCTCGTCTCCAATGGCAAGGTAGGCCGAGTGCTTTTTAATGGCCTCCTCTATTGGAGTGTCGGTGACCTTTATGCGGAAGTCCAGGCCGTAGAACTTCGCGAGAATGATTTTAAGCAGCGAGACCGAGGTGGCCGACTGGTGGGTGGCCGTGATCTCGTGACCTCCCAGCCGCTCGATGGGCAGGCTGCTGAATAGCAGGATGCTCCTGACCGGGCCCCTTGCGCTTATTGAATGCCCCTCCAGGAAATGGTAGCTTTCTTTGTCCATGAGGTACTCAACGCTCGAGGAGGGGCTGATGTCTATCTCCCCCTGCCTTAGCATCTGGTTGAGCTCCGTGGGGTAGCCCTCCACGTACTCGTACTCAGGGCAATAGCACTCGCCCTCCAGCACCTTGAAGATGGGCAGTATGTTAAGAAATGATATCTTCCCTATCCTGAGTCGTTTCATAGTAAAGTTCCCGTTCAATCATGGAACAACAAAGGGCTGGAAATCAAGGGTACGCTTATGCGGTCCTTGCACTAGTGGTCTTATCAAGAACAAGCATGAAGTCATCCATGCCCTCATTCCAGAGCAGTTCCGCGGAGGGCGTTACCTCTTGCCGGGCAAACTCAAGGAGCATGTCCGGGTCGATATAGTTCAGGTCGAACTGTTTTTGTCCTGCGCTTATCGGAAGTGCGGTAGCCACAAGGGCTTTGCCCGCATGGGGATATAGCAGCCTTATTATGTTCATGAGGCTCTCAGAGGCCCCCTCGACCCTTGTGTTGAACACGCCACAGAGAACCACGTGGTCAAAGCTCATCCCCTCGTCAAGGGGCTCCTCCTCGATATCGAACACACGAAAGGGTGTCTCCGGATGGGTCCTTCCCGCGATCTCGATGAGCTTCGGGTTTATGTCCATGCCTGTGTAGCGAACGCTGTGGTTGTTCTTCTTGAGAAAAGCAAAAAGGTCTCCGAACCCGCACCCGTAATCCAGCACCGAGGCGTTGGCTTCAGGGCCCATGACCTCTGTTATCCAGGCGTATCTGGCCTTCTGCCCCCTGCTGCTCCAGCGCAGGGCCTCGGGCCTCTGCCCGAACAACCCCAGCCGGCTGCTGTAGAAGTCCAGAAGATATTCCTTTGATAGTGTATCCATGGCGCCTGTATGAACCATAACCCATGCGTGGCCTGTTTGCAAGGTTTTTTGGCAGGTGAGCGGCCTTGCCCTGTTGCTGGTTGATGCCAGGTGGTGCAATCAATAAATGGATGAAATGAACGTTTGCTTCTGGGGGTAGAAGATCAGGGACGATTTTATCGAGATATTGATGTTAAAATAATAATCTGCATATGGACTGCTGTATGTGTTTTATCGTTTGCAGAGTAACATATTATGTTTAGAGAGGTTATGAAATGAGGATAGCTTTCAGCGCAGCACTGGCAGTGTTTGTGGTCATGGTTTTTGCAGGAGTCGCATCTGCCTACGTGGGTCCCGGTCCCGGCATAACACTGATAGGTTCAATGTTTGCGGTCATTGCAGCCGTACTTTTGGCGATTTTTTCCATTCTCTTCTGGCCTGTCAGGGCTTTTATGCGGAAGATGAAGAAGGAAAAGAAATCTTCAGAAAATGTGACAATTGTGGAGCCGGACTCTGGTTCTGACTCTGCCTCCGGCCCTGATGTTTAACAAGGCGCTGCTGGTCTTTGAGTTCATTGACGGGGTTTTGGGCACCGTCTTGCCTCTTGTTTTTCGTATCGGACTATGGGGAGTGATTGGCGGGGCATTGTCAATGGGTTTTTATGCTTTTCTGTCTCCCCAGAAGAAGATAATCTCGATCAAGGACGAGATGAAGGTGCTTCGAGCCGATCTCAGGAATGCGGGCGATGATTTCCAGGAGACGATGGACATTACACGCAAGAACCTGGCACTTTCGCTTAAGCTCCTTGGTACTGTCATAGGCCCTTCGCTTCTTTCAGCATTGCCTGTAATCTTTATTGTATTATGGCTTGGCGTGTACCACACGTATCAGCCGCCTCAGGCGGGTGAACAGATGGTAATAACTCCTGTGCCCGCACCCGAGGCCATGGTGGTGAAGCTTGGTGGTATAGAGGCCATGCGTGACGGAGACCGGTTTCTTGCCACCTATGTAAACGATGGCCCTCTCAATGTTGAGGCAGAAGGCGTGCAGGTGTATTCGGGCAGGCCGTGGAGCCCTGCGGTTGCCTCCATAGGCAAACGCTCCTTTTGGAGTACATTTCTGGAAAACGAGGGTGGATATCTGGCACAGGACTCGACCATCGATAGCCTTCATATGGAATTGCCCTACAAAGAGATCATTTCAGGCGGTCCGTCATGGGTGCGCTCCTGGATGTTCACCTACTTTCTCATCCTGAGCATCGTAGCGCTTGCCATTAAGTTCGTCTTCAAGGTGCACTAGAATTGCCGGGCAAGGGCGAAATCGAGGTTTCAGGCGGTCTCGACCTTCTTGTCAGGCTCTCAGGTCTAATGCCTGGGGTATGGAAGAAGCTTGGCGACATGGAGACCCGCATGGAAGAGGGCGCAGAGGGTGAGCTTCCCCGTATAAACCGCCCTCTCTGGGTAACAGGTCTTGCCCGCTCTGGAAGCACCATACTTCTTGAACTCCTGTCCGAACACCCTGATACTGCCACGCATAAATACCGCGACTTCCCCTTCCTTATGACTCCTGTATGGTGGAACTCTTTTTACGACCGGGCATCTGGCGGCAATGTCTCCCCTGAGGAGCGTGCGCATAAGGACAGGATCATGGTCACGCCTGAGAGCCCGGAGGCCATGGAGGAAGTGCTCTGGATGCATTTCTTTCCCTCTTGCCACAACCCTGCCTTTAGCAATGTGATCAGCGCCAATGAATCCAATCCTGCATTCGAGTCGTTTTATTGCGATCATATCCGAAAGATCCTCAAGTTACGCGGCGGGCTGAGGTATCTCTCAAAAGCCAACTACAACGTGACCCGACTTTCATATCTGCTCAAGTTGTTCCCTGACGCGCGTTTTATAGTGCCGGTGCGCGAGCCTGTGATGCATATTGCTTCTCTTATGAAGCAGCATGGACTCTTTTTAAGAGAGGGCAGAAGGGACAGGAGGGTCACCGAGCATCTTAAGCGTTCCGGCCACTATGAGTTCGGCCAGCATCGGGCGCCTGTTAATCCCGGCAATGAAGAAATTACAGGCAGGGTGATGGATTGCTGGGCAGATGGAAAAGAGGCAGAGGGCTGGGCTGAGTACTGGGCTGCCATATATGGCCATGTCGCGGCAGATATTGACCGGTCAAACGCCCTTAAGGAAGCGGTCTGCCTTGTAAGCTATGAGACTCTGTGCAGTGAGCCGCGCGCGACCCTTGAGCGCATATACTCACATTGCGGCCTTGATGCCTCCGGGGAGTTCCTTGACAGGCAGTCCGCAAGGCTTTCTCCGCCCGGATACTATCAGCCATCTTTGAGCGCGGAGGAAGTCAGGCTCATCAAAGAGATAACCTCGCCTGCGCTGGACTCTTTAGGATTTTAAGGCTAAGATTTAAACCCTTTTGAGTCGCAGTTAATCCTTCCAATAACTACTCTGCTTTGGCAGTGGCTTCCTTGCATGATGGAGCACTGGCGATATAGGAGTCTGTGAACCTGAAACCCTCACTTGATAAGGAGGCGAAATCATTATCCCACTGGTTCATGAACTCCCAGACGATCTCACCTTCCGGCGTTGTCTCGAATATCCGGCCATAGGATGCCTGGGTCACAAGGATATTACCATTAGGCAGGAACTGGTGTTTCCCTCTGGCTTTGGAATAGAATCCGTTCTCTTTTGTCCCTTGGAAAGAAGCTTCCACTTTTTGAGACATAGGATGTATCTTTGCGATACGGGACCATCCGAATATCAAATCTTTCTTGGTCTTGGTTATGTTCTTGGCACTCGAACGGTTGTCATAAATGGTTATGGTCCCGTCGGGTTGGAAGTCAGCATCGTGCTGGCGGATAGTGACACCGGTTGAGGTCCACTTGATTTTGTTGGTCTCTCCATCAACCACGATAATGGTGTTCAGGTTGCGAATGGAAACCATGTAATCGCCAGCCTTGAACAAAGGGAAGGCTTTGGCCATGTCCGAACTTAAAACTTCTATATCGTTCGTATGGAACGGATTCTCGATGGGCTCGCTTCCGACGGCATTTTTCTTATCTGCAGAGAGAAGACCCTCGTAGCCTGAGTTTACTATTGTATCAAGAAGGGATATTTCTTCAAGAAGCTTGCCCTCAGGAGATACTTTCAGTATTGTTCTATCTTTTATTGGAGGTTTTATAAGTGCAATCTCTTTTTTCTGTACCTTGCTGCTCATTGTCCATATAGTCCCATGCTCGTCCACATGCAGTGCATGGTGGACGCGACGTTTCAGGCTCCAGAGCACATTACCGCAAAAATCCGTCTTGATGAGGGCAGTTCCACCAAGATTTATGAGCAGGTCGCCGTTTTCGTACAGATGTATGCCGTGTATGAATGTCTGGTATTTTCCAAAAGGAAGTTTATCAACCTTGTCTCCGATAAAGTCCCTCATCTTAAAGTCCCAGCCGTGCCACTGATTTCCTTCGTGGTCAAATATCCTTGCTCCTACATCGTCCACATAAAATCCAGCAATGAGGGTGTGGCCGGCAAAGGATTTCTCCGGCTTGAAAGTAATGAGCCCTTCTCCCACGTTTGGTTCAAACTTATGGTATCTTTGGAGATGTTTGCCCTGTGGATGTAAGCCAGTGTTGATTCTCCAGTTTTCCTGAAAATCTACGATCACTTTAGCCGCATTAACAACAAGGGTAGTATAAACAGGACTCTCCTTGTATGCGGTAATCATCCCGATGTAATAAATAATCATCAAAATACCCAAGGAGAATAGAATCTTTTCGATTTTCATTTTATTATCAGCCCCGATTCAAGATGCGATAGATGTGTTTATTAAAGTCAAATATTATAAACCATAAAAAAGAACCAGTCAATGTAAGTGCTTAGAATGTAAGTGCTTATAATCGGGATGTGCTTTTGCTGTATTCCCCTGAGTTAGCAGTCCAGGCTCTGAATGCAACCATAGTCAGTGCCTTGTAAGTTTCGAAATATATGGTAAAATATGTATCCAATATTTGTTTTAAAGGAGATTTCATGAGAATAGTCACCCGGGGAGACCTTGACGGGCTGGCCTCGGCCGTTCTTCTGTTCGATGTGGAACAGATCGACGAGATAGCCCTCATACACCCGCAGGACATAACAGACAGGAAGTTCCCGGTGAGATCCACCGACATCCTGGTCAACGTGCCCTATGATCCCAACTGCGCGATGTGGTTCGACCACCACGAGCACACGATAAAGCCGGACAACAACAGCTTCAAGGGCAGGCATGCGCGTGAGTTCAGCGTTGCCAAGTTAATATTCGATCACTACGGCTCCCCCAGGCACGAGAAGTACCGTAAGCTCGTTGAGGAGGCCAACCGCTTTGATTCAGCGAAGTTAACCCGCGATGAGATACTGGACCCGCAGGGCACGATGCTCCTTGGCTTCCTCATCGACCCCCGCACAGGCATGGGCTCGGGCTACAAGGATTTCTTCATGCACCTTGTAAAGCGACTGAGGACCAAGACCCCCGAGGAACTGCTCAATGAGCCTGACCTCTCGATACGCGCCTCCCGGTACAGAAACAACATTGCAAAGTTCCAGGAATTCCTTCTGGCTAACTCCGAAGTTGACAACAATGTGGTGGTAACGGACTTCAGGGACCTTAACAGGGCTCCCATCGGCAATCGCTTCCTCGTGTATATCACGCACCCCCAGTGCAACGTGTCCGTGCGCACCCAGTGGGGCCCGGGCAGGAGCTTTGTGGCCGTGAACCTTGGACACAGCATATTCGATCGCTCATGCAAGGTGGATGTGGGCAGGCTCTGCCGCGAGTACGGTGGGGGCGGCCACCGGGGCGCTGGAGCGTGCGTTCTGGACCCCACACACGCTGATCTGGAGATTCAAGAGATTATCGAGCAGCTCGTGGAGCATGACTGACATCCTGGCCTTTTCCTGAAAAGCTTTTCTAATCAGTGTGTTATCAGTAAATGGAATTTTCCGGCAGATCTTGGCCGTGTCTCATGTTCATATGGAAGTATGGATATATGGCCCTCCAAAACAGACCCCCCAGAATGTAATTAAGCCTAATTAAGCCTTAAGTTTTACATAACACATAACAGAAGCAGCATATTTGGAAGTTCGGGGTAAGGATTTTCAATGCAAGAATAGACAATCCATGGATAATTTCAATTAATTGGTGATATAATATTGCGCTAGTGCTATTATACATTGGAAAAAGAGCAGATACCTGTTTTTATCTTGTTTTTTCCATTTAAGTCCAGGGAGGTTTAGTCTATGAAAAAAGAAGGTCTTATAGACCATGAAAGCATCGGGCACTTTGGTGGGGTACTCACCGAGGCCCAGAAGAATAAGGGTCTGCTTATCCATTCGCTCCAGAGCATCCAGGCAATCCATAACTATTTGCCGGAGGACGAACTGAAGTCCCTGTCAAAGAATCTCAGGATAACGCTTTCCGAGATCTACAGCACGGCTACTTTCTATAAGCAGTTCTATTTCACCCCCAGGGGCAGGAACATAGCGCGCGTATGCACAGGCACCGCCTGCCATGTCAGGGGAGCCGTCGAGATACTCGATGCCCTCAAGCAGGAGTTCAAGATCGAAGAAGGCGAGACAACAGAGGACGCCTCTCTTACGCTTGAGACAGTGGGTTGCGTGGGATGCTGCGGCCTGGCCCCTGTCCTCACAGTGAACGAGGAGATCGTCGGAGAGGTGGAAGAGGAAAAGTTGGAGCAGATTGTGGACCAGATACGGGGGGATAACGGGGGGTCAAATGAAGAGGCTTGAGGATATAAAGGGCCTCGAGGCCCTCAGAAAAAAGCTTGAGAAGAAGACCTTTACAGAAGGCTCAAAACGCGTGCATGCGTGCTGCGGTACGGCCTGCATGGCGACCGGGGCCAAGGGTGCCATCGAGTCCATCGAGCGGACAGCGGCAGAAAACAAGATCGACGTGGAAGTCGTAAAGACCGGATGCCAGGGCCTGTGCCAGAAGGGCCCGGTCATGGTCTTTGAGCCCACGGGCTATTTCTACCAGAAGGTAAAGCCCAGGGATGCGGAGAAGATGGTGGAGTATTCCCTGAAGCAGGACATCCCCTACAGGCAGTCTCTCTACAGGAAGGACTACCTGTCCCAGCCCGTTGAGAAGATGGAGGACATCCCCTTCTACAGCAAGCAGGTAAGGATAGCCCTCAGAAACAACGGCAGGATAGACCCTGAGAACATCAGCCATTATATCGCTGTCGGAGGGTATGCCGCACTTGAGAAGGCCCTTGGCGGGATGAGCCCGGATAACGTGCTTGACGAGGTGGACAAGGCCAACCTGAGGGGCAGGGGCGGGGCCGGATTCCCGGCCGGGCGCAAGTGGTGGCATACACTGAGCTCAGGCGGCGACGTCAAGTTCGTCATCGCAAACGGAGACGAGGGAGACCCCGGCGCGTTCATGGACAGATCCATCATGGAAGGCGACCCCCACAGCCTCATCGAGGGCATGCTGCTCTGCGCCTACGCCATCCGCGCTCGATATGGATTGATCTACGTGAGGCACGAGTATCCACTTGCGGTGAAGAACCTCGGAATAGCCATATCACAGGCGAATGAGTTGGGCCTGCTCGGAGACAACATCCTCGGATCGGGCCTGTCCTTTACCATCGACATCCGCGAGGGCGCTGGAGCGTTCGTCTGCGGCGAGTCCACGGCGCTTGTGGCCTCCATGGAAGGCGACCGCGGCTTCCCGAGGGTCAGGCCCCCAAGGCTCTCCGAGCATGGCGGCGGCGTATGGGGATACCCCAGCAACCTTAACAACATCGAGACATTCGTCTGCGTGCCTCCAATTATAGAGAAGGGCTCAGACTGGTTCAGGAGCATAGGCACGGAAAACTCCCCCGGCACCAAGGTCTTCGCCCTCACCGGCAAGGTCAAGAACACCGGGCTTGTGGAGGTCCCCATGGGCATAACCCTGAGGGAGGTCATCTACGATATCGGCGGAGGCATCCTCGACGACAAGGCCTTCAAGGCCGTGCAGACCGGCGGCCCCTCCGGAGGGTGTATACCGAAACAGCATCTTGATATAAAGGTCGACTTTGACTCACTCTGGAGCGTGGGCTCAATGATGGGCTCCGGGGGAATGGTGGTCGTGGACGAGGACACCTGCATGGTGGACATGGCCAAGTTCTTCCTCGCGTTTACCCAGAGCGAATCATGCGGCAAGTGTCCCCCGTGCAGGCTGGGCACCCACCACATGCTTCAGATACTTGAGCGCATTACCTCGGGCAGCGGCACCATGGAGGATCTGGACGAGCTGGAGAGGTTAGGCAAGCTCGTGGAGAAGACCTCCCTTTGCGGTCTGGGCCAGGGCGCGCCTCTGCCTGTGCTCTCAACACTCAAGTACTTCAGGCAAGAATACGAAGAGCACGTAAACGATAAGTACTGCAGCGCTGGCGTGTGCAAGGGGCTTGGCGTCTATGTTGTTGACCACGACCAGTGCATCCTCTGCGGGCTGTGTGTGGATGCTTGCGCTTTTGACGCGGTCAAGGAGACCAGGGATTCCTATTTTATTGATCTGGATTACTGCACCAGGTGCAAGGCTTGCCTTGGTGTGTGCCAGCCAAAGGCCATCAAGGTGTTCAGGAACACCAAAGAGGCCTTTGAGCAGAAGGTATAGCAGGAGGAGATATGACGGAAAAGACTACGGAGATGCAGGATATATTCAAGGCCGCCCAGGAGCTGGCTTGTCCTGTTGACAGGAGCAAATACGTAATAAAGCGCTTCCTTGCAGGCCCCATGTGCGGCAAATGCTTCCCGTGTTCCTTTGGCAGCTATGAGAGCATGATGAGGTTGAGGGAGATCGCATCGGCCCTGGGCTCGGACGAGGACCTTGCGGCGCTGAGACAGGTGGGCCGGATGATGGTCTCCATGAGCAGGTGCAAGAAGGGCAAGGACGTGGGAGCGTTCCTTATTGAGATGCTGGATGAGAGCGCCTTCAGGGAACATGTGGAGGGCCTTTGTGGGCAGATGCAGTGCGTGGCCTTCTACGAATACCGCAATGTTCCCGAGAACTGCGTCAAGTGCGGCAAGTGCCAGGACGCATGCCGCGAAGGGGCCATAATTGGCGAGAAGCAGGTATCCATCAAATGCTGCCACATGGCCTTTGAGATAAGACAGAAGCGTTGCAACAAGTGCGGGGAGTGCATAAAGGTGTGTTCCAACAACGCCATCATCAAGGTGAACATCGAGACAACGGCCGGAGTGCCGGTTTAGACATGGGAGGAACAATATAATGGCAAAGACCGTAAAACTAACGATAGACGGGGTGGAGTTAAGTGCCCCTGAGGGCACAAACCTCATAGACGCGGCGGAGATCGCGGGCATACATATCCCGAACCTCTGCTACCTCAAGGGGACCAGGGGCATCGGGGCCTGCAGGCTCTGCCTTGTGGAGGTGGAGGGCGCAAAGAGCCATGCCGTGGCCTGTAATGCCAAGGTCAAGGAAGGCATGGTGGTGAAGACGGACACCCCGGAGATCCTGGAGCAGAGGAAGTTCGTCATAGACCTCATCCTCTCCATGCACCCCCTGGACTGCATGACATGCACAAAGGCCGGTGTCTGCAACCTCCAGACATACGCCTATGACTTCGACCTCAAGGAGTCTTCCTTTAAGCGCAAGAAGTTCGGCCACCCGGTGGACGTGGGCAACCCGTTCATAAAGATGAGCCCGGACTACTGCCTGCTCTGCGGCAAGTGTGTGAGGGTCTGCAAGGAACAGGGCACCAACGTGCTTGAGTTCATGGGGCGCGGCATGGGCGCCAAGGTGACAACCGTGGTGGACCGCTCCCTGCACGAGTCGGACTGTACTTTCTGTGGAAGTTGTATAGACGCATGTCCCGTAAACGCGATAATCGAGTATGATCGCGTCAGGAAAGGTCGTGAGTGGGAGCACGAAAAGACAAACTCTGTCTGCCTGCTTTGCGGAAACGCCTGTGATATCAAGGTGAGTCTCAAGGGCAACTCCATCCAGAAGATAAACGCCGGAG
>DAOWET010000124.1 GCA_030638335.1 Nitrospirota bacterium | reverse complement strand
CGGACTCCATGAAGGTGAATTTGAGCGTGCCGTCCGCGTTTGCCGCCTTCCACATGGCACCCTGCTGAATTCCTGTTATCCACATGGTGATGGAGAAGACGAGCTGCCCCACAAGGGCCAGCCAGAAGTGGATGTTCGCGAGTTTCTCACTGTAGATCTCAGTCCTGTATATCTTAGGTATCACATAATAGATCGAGGCTGCAATCGTGAGCGTCACCCACCCCATGGTGCCCATGTGGACGTGTCCGGGCACCCAGTCGGTGTAGTGGATGAGCTGGCTCACCACTCTAAAACCCTGCGTGGGGCCCTGCACGGTCTGTATGCCGTAGAAGGTAATGCCAAGGATGAAGAACTTGGTCAGGTAATTGGTGCGCATGACCTCCCACTTGGGCCCCACCGTATAGAAACCGTTTATGACCGAGCCCCATGATGGCGCGATCAGAAAGATCGTGAACGCAATGGCAAGGGTCTGTATCCAGTCGGGAAGCGGGGTGTATACAAGGTGGTGCGCCCCTGTCCAGAGGTATGCGAAGATCAGGCTCCAGAAAGATATTATGGACAGCCTGTGGCTGAATATGGGCAGGCCCGTGGACTTTGGCAGGAAGTAGTAGAACATGGCCAGTATGGGGGTCGAAAAGATGAAACCCACAACATTGTGCCCATACCACCACTGCACGTTGGCGCTGTTGGTGCCGGCAAATATCGAGTAGGACTTGGTCAGGCCCGCGGGTATTGCCAGGTTGTTGACTATGTAGAGGATGGCAACCGCTATCACCGTGGCAAGGATGTACCACAGCGATATGTACATCTGCTCCTCCTTGCGCTTGATCACAGTGCCGAAGACGTTTATCGCAAACATCACCCATAGGATGACTATGCCGATGTCCAGGGGCCACTCGAGCTCAGCGTACTCCAGGGACTGGCTCATTCCCGCAAAAAGGCTCAGCACGGCAAGCGCTATGGCCGCGTTGAACAGGTAGAGGTGGAAGCGTGCGAGCTTTGGGAACAGAAGCGGGCGCTTTGTCAGGCGCATGACTATATAATAGGACAGCCCGAAGATAGCCCCGATGCCCAGGCCGAATGCCAGGCCGTTCGTGTGCACGGTACGCATCCTTCCGAACGTAAAATATGGCGGGACGTTTAGCTCGGGCATCCACATCTGGGCTGATATCCAGAGCCCGATGACAATGCCAACAACACCCCAGAAGATGGAGGAGGCGATAAAGCCTGTCACCGTCCTCTCGTCATACCGGAAATCATCCATTTAAAAACCCCCTCCTATACCTGTCTTACTTTTTTTCTTTTTTCTCTTTTAAAAACTCGTCATCGGCAAGCATCTGGAAATCAAACTTGCCGAGCATTGTTTGAAAGTCCTCGCGGAGTATCACCCAGACGGGATGGATCACGCAGTCACCCGAGCGGTCACAGGCCTTCTCGTCCACAGCGCATATGTTCAGGCTTACCACACCCTGTATAGCCTCGATAACATCAAGCAGGGATATGTCCGAGGGTTTCCTGGCCAGAGCGAACCCGCCCTTGACCCCGCGAAAGGATTCGACAATATTGGCGCGCTTGAGCTTCTGGAGTATCTTGGCCAGAAAGCTCCTGGGCACACCCCTGGCCTGCGCCATCTCCTCTACCATGCAGGTCTGGCCGGGATTGACGGAGAGATGCAGCACACACCTCATGGCATAATCTGTCTCACGCGAAATACGCATAATTAGGATAAATGTTATCTTGTTTTAAATGGATTGTCAACTGTTATTTAAGATGTTTCATTTATTATTGTTTTTCAATTAGTTATAGATACTTAAGTGTATCGCTCTTACCCATCTGCCACCTCTCTTGACCAGCCTGTTTCCACCTTGTTGGGCCAGGAATTCCCGGCGTAAGGTCATATTCACTCTTTAACCCGGAGTTTGCTATACTATCCACCACATGGACCTATGCGCAAAGGCTTGAGGCACTGGGGTTTCTGAGCCTGCGACGCACATGGTTCTTTTTGGAAACAATTAACTTCTCTTGAACTGAACATTACTAAACGTTACTGAAATGGATACCCAATGGATACCGACCTTCTGATAGAGGCCTTTACAAAGGCCACTGAGCATGTGCTGAAGACAATGGCCTTTCTGGAGCCAAAGCCCCTTCCTGTCAAGACAAAATATGACAAGGCCTTAAGCGGCGACGTAAGCGCCATCATCGGCATGACCTCGCCCAAGAAGAACCTGTCCCTTGCCATAACATTCAGCAAAGAGGCCGCGCTGAAGATGCACGCCTCCATGTTAGGTGAGGAGCTTGACGAGGTAACCCCGGACGTGGGCGACGCGGTGGGGGAGCTCACGAACATAATCTGCGGTCAGGCAAGAAAGACCCTCTCTGAAAACGGCATGGACATGGACGCCTCGATCCCCATGGTCATTATCGGGAAGAACCTGTCCATTCATCCCATGGGCGCCACCTCAATGGTACTGCCCTTCAGTATTGACGGAAAATCGCTGTTCGTTGAGATAAGCGTAGAGAAATAATCTGCATATTTCCCTCTTTGAGCATCAACAATTCCCTTCAGTTTGCGCATGCTTGTAGTCACGGTTATAATGCAGTAGAGCGGCTTATCAGATACTTTTAAAAAAACAACGGGGGCAAACTCACATGCCGGAGAAATACATACAATCAGGCTGGAGACTTGAAGAGCTGATCGGATCTTTTGATGAGAGTGAGATAAACGACGCCCTGGCGGCTGTCACCGAGTCCGCAGGAAAGATCGAGGCATTAAGGGATAAACTCAGCCCGGACATGTCTGAGGATGCATTCAGAAGCGGGCTGGCCCTGCTTGAGGAGTTCACTCACCGGGCCATGCACCTGCATGCGTCCACAGCGCTATGGTTCTCAGCGGACACACAGAACCAGGAGGCGCTTGCCCTTCTCGGACGGGTTGAGCAGGCCCTTACAGAGACCAACAACAGGATAATGTTCTTCAGCCTCTGGTGGAGAAAGCTCGACAGCGAAAACGCCCGCAGGCTGATGGATGTCTCTGGCGATCTGCGCTATTACCTGTACCAGCAGCGCCTGTTCAGCGACCACACCCTTACGGAGCCCGAGGAGCAGATCATCAGCATCAAGGACGTAAACGGTGTGGGCGCGCTCACCACCATCTACGACATCATAACCAACAAGTTCGTCTTCTCGGTGGAGATAGACGGCGAGCGGAAGGAAATGAGCCGGGACGAGCTTGCTGTTTACGTGCGCCACTCGCTGCCTGAAGTTCGCGAGGCCGCATACCGCGAGCAGTACCGCGTCTTTGGGGCCGAAACCACGGTGCTCGGGCAGATATATATCAATACCGTCCGTGACGGGCAGAGCGAGAACATGGGCCTGAGGAGCTTCAAAGCCCCCATATCGGTCAGAAACCTCTCAAACGACATACCGGACGATGTAGTGGACACGCTGCTTGATGTGTGCAGCGAGAAGGCCCACGTGTTCAGGGATTATTTCAAAATGAAAGCAGAGCGCATAGGGTCGGACAAACTCCGCCGGTTCGACCTGTACGCGCCGGTCTCCAGCGCCAAACAGGAGGACATCCCCTTTAATGACGCGGTTACTATGGTCATGGAGAGTTTTAACGCGTTCTCACCAGAGTTCGCCTCTCTTGCAAAGCGTGTGCTTGACGAGGGTCACATTGACTCGGAAATTCGCCCTGGAAAACGTGGCGGGGCCTTCTGTTTTTCGGTTACGCCGGAGCTTGCCCCGTGGGTGCTCGTAAACTACACAGGAGAGCCGCGCCAGGTGGCCACCCTTGCCCACGAACTTGGTCACGCAGTGCATTCCATGCTCGCCCGGGACCACTCCATTCTGACCTTCCACGCCCCGCTTCCACTTGCGGAGACCGCTAGCGTGTTTGCGGAGATGCTTCTTACGGACAGGCTGCTCTCCGAGGTCAAGGAGGACACTGCACGGCAGGACATACTCTTTGAGACCATAGACAACATCTACGCCACTGTATTGAGACAGGCATTCTTCGTGCTCTTTGAACGCGAGGCGCATGAGGCGGTCAAAGAGGGCAAGACCATTGACCAGCTATCCGAAATGTATCTTGAGAACCTTAAAATACAGTTCGGGGATGCCGTGGACATTGACCCGGTGTTCAGCCGGGAATGGATAAGCATACCGCACATATTCCATACGCCCTTTTACTGCTATGCCTACAGCTTTGGCATGCTGCTCTCGCTCTCGCTATACAAACGTTACAAGGAAGAAGGAGCGGCATTCGCCCCGGTGATGATCCAGATACTCTCGCACGGGGGCTCCATGAAGCCGGCTGATATACTTAAAGAGGCCGGGATTGAGATGGCTGACCAGGCCTTCTGGCGCGGCGGCTTCAGGGTGATAGAGGATATGGTGGGGAAACTGGAGGTCAAGTAGCGAGCCATGTTCTACGATAAAACAACTTCCAGTTAATGCAACGCATTAAATTTAAAAGCATTAACTGTTCGCTTATCATTTTTTAAGAAACTTACCTCCGGAGACGAGGTCGTAGATTTCATTGATTATTAATTCAGACACCTTCTTGTACATTTCCTCAGATTTAACGTCTGGCTCAAATGGATGAGAAGGTTTTCTGTTAAACACATTCTCAAATAATCGTAAAGACAAACCATGCGTGACTGGAATCCTGTAATCCTTATAGAGGTCATCATATTCATCTTTTTCCTCTTTACACAGAATCTTTAATTGTCTCAATTCATCAGTTATTTCATGAAACGACATGCCTCTTTTCCTGTCAGGATTGTCCCCATCCACTACTTTTCTTTCACTCTCCAGAAGATTCGTGAGTTGTTCTTGTACATTACTTTCGGACGGCACAAACCCTGTTGGGGAAGATGTTTCCCTGATAAGTCTGGTAGTAAATATCCTTTCAAATAGAACAACTCCTACGCTCGCAGACAATACATATCTTTTTTCTGCAAAACATTGCAAAGCTTCATTAAACATTTCATGCTCGATCCCAAAATGGAACCAGCCTTGTTCTGTGCTTTGAAACTCTTTGGCTATTTCATGGATCTTCATGCCTTTTCAATACACCTCCACAACAAGAAATACAATACATATGAATAATCATGACATAAATTCCCGATGGAAAGAAATTAAATATATTTTCAAAGGGGCAAGGCATATGACAAACCCCGTTTTAGAAGAATCTTTTTCTTTTGTCTTAAAAAACCTCTATCCACTAAAACGCCCAGGCGGCCCTGATTTGCTGTAGAGACAAGCAAGTCGGCACGACTCGCTCACGAGAAGACGCGACCAGCCACGGGCTGGACTTAATTGCCTTTCTAATGCATGCAGGATCAAATTTAAAGGGTCCGTGACCCCGAGCGGCTTATTGCGCAGCAGATGCAGTGAATCAGGACCGCCCTCTTGTACCCTTTTTATGACGGCCCGCACCCTTTGACTCCCACTTGCCCGTGGGCATGCGCGGCTTCCTGCCCTTGCGTTCGGTCTTAATATAGGCCTCAAGCTCCTTGGGGTCTGTGAACATATAGTCATACCACTGGTCGAACCACTCGCAGTGCGGGGGCTTGTGGTCGCGGCAGAGGTCAAAGCGGTCCTCGTAGATGGTGCAGAGGTGGTCATCGCCAAGGTACTGGCAAGCGCCCTTTACGAGCAGATGCCATCGCCTGTTGCGCACGTACACAGCCACTGTATCATAGTTGATCTGCCACATCAGGCATTCGAGGTCGTAGTTGGTGCGTGGCTTCTTGATATTGATCGTGAGGTCGTGGCAGCACGCGGCAGGGCAGTCGCCGCACGCAGACAGTGTGGTGTCCTTTACCTTGGTGGCCTTCAGCTCGGCTCTGGGAGCTTTCTTGGATTTGGCTTCCTTCTTAGTTTTTGGCTTGGTTTTCGGCTTACTTTTCGGCATCTTTCACCATGAGTTTGTTCAGAGATTTAGCAAAGGCCGCGGGGTCCTCGGGCCTGTCGCCCATCAGGAGCCTTGCCTGCCCATATAATAACGACACATACTCCCTGAGTTCATCCTCCGCTCCTCCTGCCTTGTGCCTTGCGTCCATGGCCTGGACAAGAGGGTGTGTGGGATTGACCTCAAGGATGCGCTCCTGCGGGGGCATTTCCTGGCCCATGGCTCGCATCATGGCCTCGAGGTTGTGGTCCAGCCCGCCCTCCTGAGCCACAAGGCAGCATGGTGAGTCGGTGAGCCTTCCAGAGGGCCTTACGTCCTTGACCTTGCCCTTGAGTTCCTCCTTGATGAAACCCATGAGCCCGCCAAGTTCTTCAGCCTTCTTGTCCTTCTCCTCACCATCAAGCGAGATGTCTCCCTTTGTGGCTGAGCGGACCTTCTTGCCCTTGAACTCCCCAAGGCTTGACATGATTATGTCGTCCACCTCGTCAAGCATGATGAGCACCTCATAGCCCTTTGCGCGGAAGCTCTCAAGGTAAGGGGACGCGTCAGCCTCCGTGCGGGAGGTCGAGGTGATGTAGTATATCTCCTCCTGTCCGGGCTTCATGCGCTCCAGATAGGCATCAAGGTCCGTGAACTTGCCCGGTTCGGTTGAGGTGGCCTCCATTAAGGCAAGGGAGGCAATTTCTTCCTTGCGGGCAAAGTCATAGTGTATGCCTTCCTTCAGCACGCGCCCGAGCTGCCCGTGGAAGTTCTCGTATTGTTCTGTCCGGTTGTCCTTCATGCGTTTGAGCGCGTCAAGGACCTTCTTTGTGATGTTCTTCCTGATGACCTCCACGCTTGGGTTGTTCTGGAGCATCTCGCGTGAGACATTAAGCGGCAGGTCGGATGAGTCCACAACGCCCTTTACGAACCTCAGATACGGGGGCACCAGGTCCTCGCAGTTCTGCATTATCTGCACGCGGCGCACATACAGCATGGGCCCGGGCTTAAAATCCTTGTACAGGATGTTCACAGGGGCGCGCTCAGGGATGAAAACAAGCGCGGTGAACTCCGAGGTCCCCTCGGCCTTGAAGTGTGTGGTCTCGGCCGGGGGCATGAAATCGTGGGAAACATGGCTGTAGAACTTCTTGTACTCCTCGTCCGTGACCTCTGCCGGCCTTTTAAGCCAGATGGCCTTCCGGGAGTTAAGCGTCTCCTCTTCGGTCACGGTGGTCTTCTTTGAGGGGTCGTCCTTGTCCTCTACCTCCCGCTCCACATCCATCACCACCGCGTGCTCGATGAAGTCCGAATACTTTGTGACTATCTCCTTGAGCCGCCACTGGCTGAGGTGGTCCTTCTCTTCTTGCTTGAGGAAAAGGACAACGTCGGTGCCGTGTCCCTCGCGCTCAGCCTCCTCCACCGTGAAGGAACCTCCAGCCGAGGACTCCCAGCGCACGGCCTCGTCAGAGCCGGCCATTTTCGAGACCACGGCCACGCGGTCGGCAACCATGAACGCAGAATAGAAACCAACGCCGAACTGCCCGATGAGCTCGGGGTGGCCTGCGGCCTCGCCCTTTACCAGTGCCGCAAGGAACTCCCTTGTGCCTGAATGCGCTATCGTGCCAAGCTCGCGAACCACATCCTCCCGGCTCATGCCGATGCCGTTGTCACTTATTGCAAGGGTCCCGGCCTTGGCATCAACAGCGAGCTTGATCCGGAACTCCGTGCCCTCTTCGGTCAGAGCTTTGTCAGTGAGGGATTCATACTTGAGCTTGTCAATGGCGTCCGAGGCGTTTGAGATCAGCTCCCTCAGAAATATCTCCTTGTTCGTATAAAGCGAATGGATAACCAGGCTCAGAAGCTCATTCACTTCCGCCTTGAACTCGATACTCTCTTTTTTCATAAGTCCTGACACCTCATCATGCATATGGATCCGCGGACATGCACATGTCCGCGCGCCAGCCCTTTACTGCCCCTTTGCTACATAGCTTGGCAAGAAGGTATTTTACCAGAAGGCCGTAACACAAGGCCATGTCCCCGCGTACGGGCCGCACATTAAGACCCTTAAGCGCCTATGCACCAAATACTCTCTCTGGTATAATCTGTAAAGACAAAGGGCAACGGGGGAAAGTCTATGAGTCTGGAAGCGGATAGTATCAGCCATGCCGAGCGCCAGGCGCTTCACTATGGAGTTTTCAAAAGCCCCATCGGAGACCTGTACCCCATCTTCCTTGAGCACGAACTCGTTGGGATCGTCTTCTCAAAACCCCACATCCGCATGGGTGGCATCCCGGAGGACTTCAGTGTGGAGATAGAGGCGTACTTCAAGGGGACACTTAAAAATTTCTCACACCCCATGAAGTTCATCACCGGCACGGAATTCGAACAGCGCGTCTGGCAAGCGCTCCGCCTGATACCCTTTGGAGAGACCCGCACATATAAATGGCTCGCAGAGGAAGTTGGCTCCCCCCGGGGCAACAGGGCCGTTGGCCGGGCACTTTCGAAAAACCCCATCCCCATAGTGCTGCCCTGCCACAGGATAATCGAGAGCACCGGAAAGCTTGGGGGGTACACGCCGGGCAAGGACATCAAGCGAAGGCTGCTTGCGATGGAATACTACAGCGAGCCCGGCTGACCTAATATTCACTGACCTCCCGCAGCGCACGGATGAAGTTGTTCACAAGCAGGGGGTTGAAATCCGTGCCTGCCCCCTCTTCCATGAAACCCAGTATCTTCCTGGTCTCCATCCCCGCGCGGTAAGGCCGCTCGGCGCGCAGCGCTTCGTAGAAGTCCGCGACGGCGATAATCTGGCTTACGATGTGCTGGTGCCTGTCCCTGCGTATGGAGTCGGGATAACCGGTCCCGTTATACTTCATATGGTGCTCGTATGCGGCTATCACACCGAGCTTTGGCACGTCCTCAAAACCGGCCAGATATTTTGCCCCAAGCGTTGTATGGCTTCGGATCACATCAAATTCCTCGTCCGTCAGCTTGCCGGGCTTGTCCAGGATCTCCTTTGGCACATACATCTTTCCAACGTCGTGCAGCAGGCCCGCAAGCCCTATCTCGTGCAGCACGTCGCCCTTCATGCCGAGGGACTCGGCCTGGAACACGGACAGCAGTGTTACGTTCGTCGTGTGGGTGAAGGTATAGTTGCTGAAGGATTTCACAGGGCTTATCACCCTCAGCACGTTGGCCTCCTCCTTCATGGTGGAGATGAAGCTGGCCACAACGTCCTCAAGCCCCACCATGTTCATCTGCCCGAACTTGGATAGTTCCTCGTCTATCTCCTTGAGTTTCTCAATGTCCTCGTCTATGACGGAGGAGACATCGCCCAGCGCTTCCGAGAACCTCGCCTCCATCATTCCGATGGAGATGTTGGGCGTGCCCTTGGGCTCGGTGGATACTGAGGCTACGGAAGAGATGAAGGAAGCAAGCTCCTTGGCTTTAAGGTCCG
>DAOWET010000219.1 GCA_030638335.1 Nitrospirota bacterium | reverse complement strand
TGGACGGCGGGTCCAATGATTACAACTTCGAGATCATGGGCGAGTACAAGCACATTATAAAGAAGATATATAACCGACCCGCAAAGGGCGTGCCAGACGCCATGAACTTTGGGATCACCGAGGCGTCAGGCGAGATCATAGGGATGATCCACGCTGACGACTACTACGCTGACCGCACTGTGGTAAGCCGGGTGGCAGAGGCGTTCAATTCCTCAAAAGATATACTCATGGTCTACGGAACACAGGACTACGTACACCCGGAGACCAAAGAGGTCCTATTGCGCTGGGGCAGGGACACAGACCCCACTGAGATCAAAAAGCGCATGTACATACCGCACCCCACCGTGTTTGCAAAAAAGGAGCTCTATGACAACGCAGGGCTTTTCTCGGAAAACTACAGATGCGCCTGCGATTACGAATGGGCGTTAAGGGTAGTCAAACACACGCGGCCTTATTTCATAGACCACACCCTTGCCGTAATGCGCGACATGGGCGGAAGCGGCGTCATGATAGACATCACGCTCAAGGAAACAGCAAGGGCCCTGAGGGAACAAGGGCATTACTGGGCCTATGTGATGATGATATTCAGGAACATGGCCAAAAGCATCCTTATCAAACTTGGGCTCAAGAGCGTTATATTCAAGGTCTGGGAGCGATCCGTCCGTCCTAAAGGCTAAGCTCGGGAGCTTGAGGCCTGGCACTTCACCCTGATAAGCTTCAGGCACGATCGTATTCGAATCAAGGCACTTAAGCAGTCGCCTCTAGTGTCTTAACCTACTGAATTCATTAAATTTCTGGAGCACTATATATACATGGCTTGACATTCGAACGAACGTTCGTTATACTTTTTACATGGGAAAGAAAAGCACAAAGGACGCATTGCTGGATTCCGCTGAGAAGCTGTTTGCAAAGGAGGGTTTTCACGGGACCTCGGTGAGGGCCATCACCTCGGAGGCAGGGGCGCATCTGGCCAGCATCAATTACCATTTCGGCTCAAAAGAAGCCCTCCTGAAGGAGGTGCTCGAACGGCGCCTGCTCCCCATCAACAAGGACCGCCTTGAGATGCTCGAGGCCGCCCTGTCACAGGCCGTTCAGGAAGGACGCCCACCCTCTGTAATGGAGATCGTCAGGGCATTTGCAGACCCCCTGTTCACCCGTGCGCGGACGTCGGAGAGCATTATAACTTTCTCAAATATAGTGCAGATATCGCTTACGCAGCATGACAGCACCGTGGGCGCACTGTTTCTGGGCATCATGCGTCCGGTTATAATCGCCTTCATCAAGGCCCTCGGGCTTGCGCTTCCAGGACATGATAAAGAGCAGCTTCAACTGAAGTTTCACTTCATGGTCGGCTCCATGCTCCACGGCATGCGCATGCTGAGCATGGCCAGAAACCCGGCACATAAGAAACTCCATTCTGAATTTGCCGGAAACATCGATTCCGAGATCCTAATGGACCTTATGTACAGGTACATAGTTGCAGGCCTGGAGGCCGAATGAACCTTATGAACCGAATGAAACGTCTTCTCCCCATAATGGCCGTCCTTGTGGTGCTTGCCGGCTGCCAGCCCTACAAGGCCGGAGGGCTGGACCCGTCAGCGGGCCTGCCCTTGATAGCAAATACCGCACAGGCCGTGGAGGACCTTTATGGAAGCTCTGACAGGTGGTGGGAGGGCTTTGGCGACAATGAGCTGAACCGTCTGGTGGAAGATGCCCTCGCAAAGAACCTGGAGATCAAGGGCGCGGCAGAACGCGTGCTCCAGTCCAGGGAGATAGCAAGGCAGTATGGCGCTTCCAGGCTTCCAACCATAAGCGCGGGGTTCTCAGGAACCAGAGCCCGCCAGCAGGGCGCAACAGGGCCCGCCACCGGCAACACCTACAACCTCTCGGCCACAGCAAGCTACGAGATAGACATCTGGGGGAAGCTGGGCGCAAGGGCAAGGGCGGCGGTCTACGAATCCGAGGCAGCGGTGGAGCAGCTCAAGGCCCGGTACATGAGCATATCCGCGGAGGCCTCGGAGCAGTACTTCATGGTCATCCAGCAGAACGAACATATCGCGCTCAGCGACCTCACCATCTCCTCGCTGGAGCGCATACTGCAGAGCGTGGAGCTTCGCTATGGCGCGGGGCTCGTAAGCTCGCTTGACGTATACCAGGCCAGGCAGAACCTTGCAATGAGCTCCACCGAGAGGCCGGGGTATGAGATAAACAGGCATGGCGCGCTTGCAGCACTGGCCGTAATAATGGGCAATACTCCTGAACGGTCTCCGGAGATAAATGGGAAAAACCTTCCGGAGCCACCGCCCTTCCCCCATGTTATTCCCTCGGACCTGCTTGAGCGCCGGCCTGACGTGCAAGCGGCGCTCCTTGCGCTTAAGGCAAGTGATGAGAAGGTGGCTGCGGCAGTGGCGGACCGGTTCCCCTCCTTCAACCTCTCGCTCACCTACGGCGGCGCAGGCAGCGATCTGGACAGCATCCTGGACTCGCCAAACATATTCTGGAACCTGCTTATGCAGACAGCGCTGCCGGTCTTCGACGCCGGAAGGCGAAAATCAGAGGTCAGGCGCAGCGAGTCCGTACTCAGAGAGCGGCTTGCCTCCTACCACGGCACTGTGCTGAACTCGCTTCGCGAGGCACATGTTGCGCTATTAAGGAACAGGACGTCAGAGGAACAGGTAAGGCTTTTTTATCTATCGGTAGAGGCGGGAGAGGACACGCTCAGGGTGGCCCAGGACCAGTACCTCCAGGGCATAACGGATTACATGAACCTCCTGAGCGCACAACAGCAGCTCTACACCGCTCGAAACAGCCTGGTGCGTGCAAAGCGGGGACTGCTCTCGGCGCGCATAGAGCTGGCCCGTGCCCTCGGGGGCACATGGATGGACGAACAACTAAATACATTATCCACAGAAGAAGAGGCCCGGAATGAAGATGGACAATAAGGCGCTTAAGGTCATACTGCCGGTGGCGATACTCCTGGCCGGGTTTTTGGTCATGATGATAATGGTCAAGAGCAGGCCGGAACAGAAGAAGGTGCAGAGGCAGGCCCCTGCCATGCTTGTTGAAATAATGCGCGCTGAGTCCACGGATACCATCTCCATGGTACATGCCACTGCAACAGTATCCGCCGCGCGCGAGGTGACCCTGGTACCACAGGTAAGCGGGGTCGTGACCTCGCTTTCCAGGAACTTCAAGGCAGGTGGGTTTTTCAAGAAAGGTCAATTGCTGTTCTCTATTGATAAAACGGACTACGCCCTGGCGCTGAAGAGCGCGGAGGCCGCACGGGCCAAGGCCCTCCACACACTTGAAACTGTAAGGAGCAGAGCGGACATCGCCGGGCGGGAGTGGGAGATACTCGATAATGGCAAGGGCAAAAAACCAAATCCCCTTGTACTTTACGAGCCTCAGTTAAAGGAAGCACAAGCGGCTCTTGAATCAGCGGACGCTTCTGTAAAGCTTGCAGAACTTAAGCTCTCGCGTACAAAACTCCGCGCACCCTTTGACGCGCGAGTGCGCTCGGAGAACATCGACGTGGGCCAGTACATAGGGATGGGCTCACAGGTGGCCCTCCTTGCCGGGACCGAGACGGCCGAGGTTGTCGTGCCGCTTCTGAAAGAAGAACTCGGCTGGATAAGCATACCGCGGCCGGGCTCAAAGGACGGCGGATCGCTGGCCACCGTGTCCATGGGCCAGGGGGGGGGAGGCACCGCCTTCTGGAACGGCAATGTCGTGCGTTCGCTTGGCGAGGTGGACCCAAAGAGCAGGATGGTAAGCGTTGTGGTGGAGATAAAGGACCCTTACGGTATAAAAGCGAAATCCTCTGATACAAAAATACTCCTGAACGGCTCCTTCGTGGACGTAACAATAATGGGGCGGTCCTTAAAAGACGTCTTCGTCCTGCCGCACTCCGTGCTCAGGGAGGACTCGACCATATGGGTCATGGACGAACAGGGTTTGCTCAGGATAAATAAAGTGAACGTGCTCAGAACGGAGAAGGACCGAATTATTATTGATTCGGGCCTGAAGGATGGCGACAATATAGTTCTCACAAGGTTCTCGGGAGCAGCTCGCGGCCTTCGCCTGAGAACCGGAGCGGCCACCGGAGCAGATAAATGAAGAGCGCGGTCAAATGGATGGCAGGCAACCACGTTGCCGCAAACCTCCTCATGCTGATCTTTGTCGTCGGCGGGCTGGTTATGAGCTTTTCCATCAAGCAGGAGGTCTTCCCCGAGATAGAGCTGGACTCCATCAGTATTTCCGTGGCATACCCCGGAGCCGGTCCCGAAGAGGTGGAGGAAGGCATCATATTAAAGCTTGAAGAGAGCATGAGCGGCATCAGCGCGGTCAAGGAACTGAAGTCAAGAGCAAGCGAAGGCGTGGGCTCGGTCACCCTTGAGATAATTGGAGGAGAGGACGTTGACGAGGTGCTCCAGGACGTCAAGGCCGAGGTAGACCGCATCACCACCTTGCCGGAGGAATCGGAAAAACCCGTGGTCACAAAGATGGTCAACCGCAGGGAGGTCATCTCGGTGGTTATATTCGGGGACGCCACTGAGCGCGCCTTGAGGGAATACGCAGAAGACATACAGGACGAGCTGCTGGCACGAGAGGACATCACCCAGGTGGACCTCTCCGGCGTCAGGCCTTACGAGATCTCGGTGGAAGTGCCTGAAGAGATACTGCAAAGTTATGGCATTACGCTTGAGGGCGTTGCGGCCCGGATAAGG
>DAOWET010000183.1 GCA_030638335.1 Nitrospirota bacterium | reverse complement strand
TTAAAGATAAACATGGACGTGAAGTTCCCGCTTGATAACTATGTTAATTACATCGAGGCGGAAAACGATCATGACCGCAAGCGGTTCAGGGACGAACTTGTCAGAAACGTGCGCACCATGATCAAGGACGTGGGCTCAAAGCGCGACTACATAGACACCGCGCACAACACCGTGGACTATGCCATCATCTTCATCCCCAACGAGCAGGTGTATTCATTCATAAACGAGTCAGAACCTAAGATAATGGACGACTCCCTCACGCAGAAGATCATTCTCTGCTCCCCCTTTACTCTTTACGCAGTGCTTGCAGTTGTGCGTCATGCGGTGGATAATTTTAATATGGAGCAGACGGCCTCTGTCATACTTAAGCATCTTGGAGATTTCGATAAGCAGTGGAAGCTCTATAAGGACGGATTCAGGAAGATGGGCGACAGGCTTGAGGCGGCACGCAAGGAGTACGATCTTCTGGATACCACCAGATCTCGTCAGTTGGAGAAGCCTCTCAGAAAGATCGAGGAGCTTAAACAGCAGGCAAATATTGAGTTTGAAGAACAGCCCCGCCTCGATGACCAATAAAAAATGTTCACGCCCAAGAGCTGACAAATGAATAGCACTGACCCCACAGATCCCGCAAACCCCATAGACCTGAACGCCATCCTTGCCCCATGCCTTCCGGGCTACGAGCCCCGGGGCGGTCAGGCCCAGATGGCCATGGAGGTGGCACGCGCCCTTGAGGCAAAGCGGCACCTTATTGTCGAGGCCGGCACGGGCACCGGAAAGAGCCTTGCCTATCTCATCCCCCTTGTGCGCCACACTGTTGAGGGAGAGTACCGCGCTGTGGTCTCCACGTATACGAAGGCCTTGCAGAGGCAGCTTACGGAGAAGGACCTGCCTTTTATTAAATCAGAGATCGAGCCGCGGCTGAGGTTCTCCCTTGCCTTTGGGAGCGAGAACTACCTTTGTCTGAGGCGCTTTGAGAGGTTCAGGGCCCAAGGGGACCTGTTTGGAGAGAGCAAGACAGCGCTTGAGGAGCTTATGGAGTGGGCGGGCCATACGCGCGATGGGCTCAGGGAGGGCTCGGGCGGGCCGCTCTGGGGCGAGGTCATGCGCGAGAGCGACAACTGCCATGGCCGCGATTGCAGGGAGTTCACGCGGTGTTTTTATCAGAAGTCCCGCGAGCGCCTGCGCCAGAGCCATGTCATCGTGGTGAACCACCACCTCTACTTTGCCAACCTCGCCACTGGCGGCCACCTCCTGCCCGGATTTCAGGCAGCTGTATTTGACGAGGCCCACGAGCTTGAGGACGTTGCCGCGGACTATCTTGGTGTTGAGTTCTCAAATCTGCGGCTGAAACACCTTTTTAATTCAATAGAGTCAAAGCGCGGCAAGGGCATTTTAAGACGTCTTAAATGGCTTGAGCCCTCTGATGTGGAGAGCGTGCGCGCTCTGGTGGGCTCGGCCAGGGGCAAGGCAGGGGAGTTTTTCCGTGCATTCAGCGACAAGTTCACCGAGCCCACCTCACGCATCAAGGAGCCCGGCGCGCTTAAGGACGTGGTAAGCGAGAGCCTTGTGGCCCTGGCCCTGGAGTTAAAGGGGCTGGCCGGGGCCTGCCCAGGCACAAAAGAAGAGCAAAAGCGGGACATCCTGGCCCTTGTGCGCAGGTGCGAAGCACTTGGCGGGTCGTTGCGTGCACTCTTGAGCCAGGAACTTGAGGGCCATGTGTACTGGGCCGAGAATTCAGGCCGCCGCTATCTTGGATTAGTGGGCACGCCAATAGACGTTGGAGGCATGAGGGTATTTAAACCGCTGGAATCCGCAGTCTACACATCTGCTACCTTGGCCACCGGCGGCACCTTTGATTTCGTGAGAGAGCGTCTGGGGCTGTATGATGCGGAAGCGCTCCTGCTTCCATCCCCATTTAATTACAGGGAGCAGGCCAGGCTCTATATTGGCGCGGACCTGCCGCCTCCGAACACGCCAAATTTTGAAGCCAAGGTTATCCGCCGTATACAAGAGATACTTGAGAAAACGCGCGGACAAGCACTTGTGCTTTTTACGAGCCATAGCCTGCTGAGGCGCGCGGCAGAGGACATCCACGTGGAAGGTGTGACCATACTCCGCCAGGGCGAGGCGGACAGCTACACGCTCGTGGAGGAGTTGCGCATGAGCGAGGGCGCCGCGCTCTTTGGCACATATACATTCTGGCAGGGAATAGACGTGCCAGGGGACGCGCTTAAATACGTGGTCATTGTGCGCCTGCCCTTTGCCGTGCCTGATGAGCCTGTGGCAGAGGCCAGGATGGAGCTGCTTGAGAGGTTGGGGCGTGACCCTTTTCGTGACTACTCGCTGCCGCGTGCGGCCATAACCCTGAAGCAGGGTTTTGGGCGCCTTATACGCAGCACCACGGACACCGGCACCGTATGCATACTCGACAGCCGTATCGCCACAAAACACTATGGCAAGTACTTCATGGCAAGCCTGCCAAACGTGCGCATAGTAAGCGAGCTTGAGGATATGGAAGTGGGTTGATTTTGGGTATGCGATAATAGTGTAGCGGAGGATTATAATTGTGGACACAAAGAGAAGAATCACTGATGATTACTCAGATGAAGAATGCGGAAAATTAAACGAACGCTATGAGGAATGCTTAAAAAATTATCCAGCTTAATGGTGAGCTTTACAATATCCAAAACCTGTTGTGCTAAGATTAGATTATGAGAGAGTTCAAGATCATAGTGGAGGAGCATCCGGACGGTTTTGTGGCATACCCTATCGGCCTGCAAGGCGTTGTGGTTGGTCAGGGCGATACATATGAGGCCGCTCTTGCTAACATCAAAAGCGCGATCAGGTTCCACATGGAGACATTTGGAGAGGAAGTGCTCGATATTGACCCTCCGCTCCTGAAGGCGCACATTGAAGAAGCTGCTGTGTAAGGCATATGCCGAAGTTCCCCGTTGATGCTCCCAAAAGAAAAGTACTAATGGCGCTTGAGTCGCTTGGCTTTGAAATTGTCAGGGAAAAGGAACACATCGCAATGCTCCGCCAGAACTCAGACGGCACCAAAACCCCGCTTACCATGCCCAACCACAATGCGATAAAAGCTCCACACTTCGTACCATATGCACCCAGGCAGGTATTTCACGGAACGAATTCCTAAAGGCGTATGAACGGTCAAAATAACTATACCGCCTTTATGGCAATATTATTTTAATGATAAGTGTATATAGAGATACAGTCCTTGTCCTTGCCATCAGCATCCTGGCCGCCGCAATAGCCCATGCGGGCCAGACCTACCAGAACCCTGTCTATGAAGAGAGTTTTAAAATAAGCTTTGGCGGCCAGAACATGACCATCGGCATCGGCGACCCCACGGTCATCCTCCACAATGGCAAATACTACTTGTACGCCACAGGGGACAACAAGCGATTCAACGCCTATGTATCAGATGACCTCATTAACTGGGAAAAGGGCTCGGTGGTGTTCGAGACCAGTACCAACGGGCTCTGGGCTCCGGATGTGTTCTTTAACGAGGAGGACAGGAAGTTCTACCTCTACTACACGGCAGGCAGGCGCATAGGCGTGGCAGTCTCGGATACACCGGATGGGATGTTCAAGGACAAGGGGCTGCTTGTAAGTGATGCCATAGACGCGCACATGTTCAGGGACGATGACGGCAGGCTCTATCTGTACTATGCGACATATCCGTCGCTTAATATTTACGTGCAGGAGATGGAGAGTTTTTTAACTAAGAAGGCTGCTCCGCCTGTTAAACTGCTTGCGCCAACAGAGCCCTGGGAGCGAAAGCACATCCTTGTGACCGAGGCCCCCTGGCTTATAAAGCACAAGGGGGTGTACTGCCTCATATATTCCGGCGGGGGCTCTGATTCCATGGACTACGCCATGGGGTACGCGACCTCAAAAAGCCCCACTGGGCCATTTCAGAGGCATCCGGGGAATCCCATAATCAAGAAAGGCGGAGGAGTTTATGGCCCCGGACACGGGAGCGTTACCAGGGACCGCAAGGGTGATATGTGGATGGTCTACCACCAGAAACAGGATGCCACGCGGGATTGGATGCGGTTCATTGCCATAGACCCGCTCTGGTTCGATGACCAGGGGGTACTGCACGGCAGGGCCACCCGTGACTCAGAACATCCCGCGCCAGTTGTCTCAGGCAGGAACAAATAGCTCTATTCATAGTCCTCCTGTATATTGCGCTTTGTGTTTTTGCAAGTCAGGGGCGTATGATATAACAAATAACAGAGACAGAAAGAGCCACGGGGAGCAAGAGGCTTTCCCGTTATAAGGCGTAAGAGGACACTGATTGGACTTTTCACATTTTGGTTTTGATGCTCGGATAGAAAAAAGCATAGACACACTGGGTTTCACGGAACCAACCCCCATCCAGAAGCAGGGAATCCCGCAGGTCATGGACGGACATGACCTTATGGGCCTTGCCCAGACCGGAACCGGAAAGACAGCGGCCTTTGTGCTGCCCATTCTCCAGCGGCTGATCACCGGTTCCCGCCGGCGCATAAGGGCGCTTGTCATCTCTCCCACAAGGGAGCTTGCAGAGCAGACCCATGATGCCACCATGAAGCTTGGCGCCGGCACCGGCCTCAGGAGCATGGTGGTCTACGGGGGGGTGAACATAAACCCGCAAAAAGCGATCATACGCACGGGCAAGGCAGAGATAATGGTGGCGTGCCCCGGCAGGCTGCTGGACCACCTGGACCAGGGCGCCCTGAACCTCTCGCAGGTGGAGATCCTTGTGCTTGACGAGGCGGACAGGCTTATGGACATGGGCTTCATGCCGGATATCAAGCGTATACTCAAGTACTTGCCCCCGCGCAGGCAGACTCTCATGTTCTCGGCCACGATGCCCCCGGACATAAGGAAGCTCTCAAGAGAGGTGCTCACAAATCCGGTGACAGTGCAGATAGGGCGCGAGGCCCCGGCACAGAACGTCTCCCATGTGCTGTTCCCTGTGGGGAGGCACCTGAAGACCAAGCTCTTAAGGGCGCTCCTGAAGGAGACCGGAGGGGGCTCTGTGCTCGTGTTCACGCGCACCAGGGTCAGCACCAGCCGTATCGGGCAGCAGCTCAAGCGTGACGGATTCCATGTCGCCTCTATCGAGGGCAGCATGACCCAGAGCAGCAGGCAGGCAGCGCTTGACGGGTTCCGCGAAGGCAAGCACAGGGTGCTTGTGGCAACTGACGTGGCAGCGCGCGGCATAGACGTTGAGGACATCTCCCACGTCATAAACTACGACCTGCCCGATAACCTTGAGGACTACATCCACCGCGTGGGGCGCACAGGCCGCGCAAACAAAAAGGGCGAGGCCTGGTCCATTGTTACAAGCGAGGACGGCCCCACTGTACAGAGCTTCGAGTACGAACTCGAGGTGGAGCTTGTGTCACGCGAGCTTGATGATTTTGACTATGACGCCGCTGCGCCGCCTTCAAAGAGGCATACCAAGAGCCCCCGCTCCCACCAGAGCCATGGCAAACGCCACAGCACCAGTGACCGCGGGCGCAGGGGACGACAGAAAAAGGACGGCTCCTCCAAGAAGTCCAAGAGCTAGTTTAAACCGCTCAGTTTGAAATTGTGAGTTCAATGCCCGGATTAACTGTCTAGCCCCCTTTGCCCTTTATATGTTTAGCCATCCCCTGATTATTTTGTACAGGCATAATTATTGCTTTGCTTTTCTGGATGGGGGAATATCCGTTTCCGGGGAGGGGGAAATATCCTGTTTATTCAAGGCGATCGTTCAATGGGTACTGATTATTCTGGATTTTTATCTTATGAGGTTTAATTACAATAGACTTGTTCTAATAAAGACAAATATACAGTTTGTCTGTGTATGATGCACAGGAGTATGTGAAGTAATAATCACTTGACCTCTTTGAATGGATGGGTTTAGACTAGTGGGAAGTTGTAATTATAGAGAAATACGATAATCGGGGGAAGGGTATGAAGGCAAATTGCTGGGAGTACATGAAGTGCGGGCATGAGCCCAAACAAGACAGTCCTCTGAAATTCAAGAGCTGTCCCATATTCGGGGAGAAGAGCCTCAACGGTGTCCACGGCGGCAAGAACGCCGGGCGTGCGTGCTGGGTCATTGCCGGCACAAAATGCGGTGGATTAACCCAGGGCCTGTTCGCCTCAAAGCTTGGCAAATGCGTGATGTGCGATTTCTACAAGAAGGTCCGCTCAGAGGAAAAGGATTTTCATATTCCAAGCCAGCTCATAGACATCGTGCTTGCCAGCCACAGCGACGCGTAGCAGTATTTCTGAGTGCATGCTTCTGAATCAGGCCCTCCTCCAGCTACGGCCTTTTTTGCCGATCGCTCCGGAACCTTTCAAACACGTGTATGCGCATAGAACATAACCCTTGACTGCCGGTCTGATCGGTATTATAGTTTAGTTATACTGTATTGCCGGGGGCCAGTTAAGTTAGCCTTATTGGGGAGGCTATGAAGAAAAACTGCTGGGAGTACATGAAGTGCGGCCAGGAGAGCGCTTTAGATGGCTCCACAGGGCTTAGCATATGTCCTGCCTTGAGAGAAGAAAGCCTTGACGGAATACACGGCGGACGGAATGCGGGGCGCGCGTGCTGGGTCATAGCCGGAACCATGTGCGGGGGCAAGCCCCAGGGGGTCTTTGCAGAGAAGTTCGGCAGATGCGTAATGTGCGATTTCTACAAGAAGGTCCGTTCCGAAGAGGCGGACTTTCGCTTGCCAGGCCAGCTCATAGACATAGTGCTCACAAAACGCGGCCTGGCCTAGCCCGCATATTTCATGAAGCGCGGGGGTAAAGGTACAAAAAGTTTTATTGTCATTGCAATATTCAAGATTTTATGGAATATGGACATCTCACGTTTTGTACCTTTCCAGTTCCCGCCGTCTGTCCATAGGGCCTCCGGGCGAGCCTGGATTTATTGTATCCATGGCATATCTACTTCGCCATAAGCCGCTTGGGGTCATGGACCCCTTTAATTTGGCGTTAAATGGTCAGAAGGTGAAATTAAGTCCAGTCCGTGACTGGCTGGCTTGTATCTGCGGCAAATCAGAACTCGTGAAATAAGCGGCCAAGCCCGTTTTTTCAATTCAGAAGATCCCTGCCCATTGACCTTATTGTCCCTTCGCGTTAAAATTTTGTGAACGATACGGAGGGGGAACTTTGAACCATTTAGAAAACCTGATCCGGCAATATTATGAGTGGCAGGGCTACATTGTACGTTCCAATATAAAAGTAGGCAAGCTCGCACATGGAGGATGGGAAGGGGAGCTTGACGTTGTTGCATTTCATCCAGAAACCAAGCATCTCATCCATCTTGAACCCTCTATTGACGCAAATCCCTGGGACATAAGAGAAAAACGTTTTACAAAGAAGTTCAACGCTGGGGAAAAGTATATTCGCAATGAAGTGTTTCCATGGGTATCAAAAGATATACCTATCGAGCAGGTAGCGGTTTTAATAACTTCCACACATAAGGAACTTGGCGGGGGAAAGGTTAAATCTATAGATGAATTCACTCATGAGGTAGTAAGCGAAGTTGAAAAACAGGGGAAAATGAGAAAGAATGCCATCCCGGAACATTTTGATCTTCTAAGGACTATTCAACTAATCAAATGTGGATATAGCAACAGTGGATATAGCGGCAATGGAAAGTAGATAATAGCTGGCATGAAACTTATATCCCTGCAATCAGGCTCGAACGGCAACTGCCTCTATGTGGAGGCGGCAGGGGTCAGGCTTCTCTTTGACGCGGGCATATCGGGCAAATGCGCAGAGAGCAGGCTTGCCTCCCATGGCATAGACATCAGGGACGTGAACGCGCTCCTGATCTCCCACGACCACACCGACCACATAAGCCACTCCGGCATCTTCCAGCGCAAGTACGGGATGCCCGTGCATGTGACCAAGCGTACCCTGTCGGCAGCGGAGCAGAGGAAGAAGTTGGGAAAACTCCATACTGTCTGCCATTTCCGGCCCGGAAGCGTGCTGGACTTTGGCGGGGTGCGGGTAGAGACCGTGCCAACCACGCACGATGCCACCGAGGGTGTGGGGTTTGTGGTGGACGATGGCACAAGCAGGCTTGGTATTCTCACGGACCTCGGGCATGTGTTCGAGGGGCTCTCGAATGTTGTCTCAACCCTTGACGCTGTGTTCATTGAGAGCAACTACGACCCCCGGATGCTTGCACAGGGGCCTTATCCCGCGTATCTGAAGGCACGGATCTCGGGCGCAAGCGGGCATATCTCCAATGCTGAGTGCGCGCGCCTAATCCTCGACCATGGCAGGGGCCTCAAGTGGGCATGCCTGGGGCATCTGTCCGAGCAGAACAACCGCCCGGACATCGCAATAGCCACCCACCGCGAGATAGCGGGCAACCGCACCCGCCTGCACCTGGCCAGCCGCCACGCAGCAAGCGATGTGTTCTCCATCTAGGGGCGCGCTGCATTATTCACCTGCTTCCTTTCTCCGCGATAAAGCAAATTTCTTTACACTTTCGGGCATTTCGGATAATATATAGCAGTAACTTACGAGGGGAGCAATTGTGGAGAGAGAGAGAAAACCATTCGGCCAGCTGCTTAAGGACTTCGGCCTCATCACTGATGTGGATATAGAGGAGGCCCTTGCCCATCAGAAGGAGACAGGGCAGAAGCTTGGAGAGGC
>DAOWET010000029.1 GCA_030638335.1 Nitrospirota bacterium | reverse complement strand
GATTAAGTAGAGAAAGCAAAATGCTTTTACGCTTATGACCAATGCAAGGTCTGTGCCAGAAAGTGTTAAGAACCACCTGAACTGGTTGATATAATAGAAGAATTTATTTATTTGAGGTCTATGATACTCCGGATAAACTAAATTGCAGGGATAAGCAACTGAGGAATATCATGCAGAAAGCGTGAAATCCCCCAGTGGGAGCCCCCGCGGGATGTCTCGGAAAATGACATATTTCAAACGAGTATGTCTGAGGATGTCTTATGTCTGGGGATGTCTATGGAAGTCTCAGCCATTGGGCGGCCACCCGGTTTGAGGGGTCCAGGGACAGCGCCTTGCTGAAAGCCTCTCTGGCCTGCATGGGAAGGCCACGGTGTGCGAATATCTCTCCCATGGCTATGTAGTTCTCCGCATCAGAGGGGTCGATGGAGATGCCTTGAAGCACAAGAGACTGAAGGAGTTCCCATACAGCGTTCCTGCCAAGAGGGGCCCTTGCGTGTTCTGTCCTGACAAAGACGAGGCTTCTTGTGTCCCAGTACACGGCTCGCCATCCCGAGCTCCTGGCAAGGGCGAACACTATCGGCGGGACCCTTTTCCCCAGAGGGAGGATCGGCCAGAAAAGCACGGTTGAGACTTTATTGCTTTGAAGTATCTCAGCCCACCGGTCCCCTGCGTTCTGCACCTCAAAATGCTCTGAAAGAGGTATGAGCGCCCTTCCGTCAACAAATGTCTTGTAGCGGGGGTAAAGGCGCCAGATGAGATAACCTCCCCACTCGTACGGGTGATACAGGTTTGAGGGCGCAGAAGTGCTTTCGATGAATGATGCCGCTTTATCCGGGAATATGCCTGGCGACATGGTCCCCTTTGCGAGAAAGCTTCTTGTGGAGACAAGGGCGGCACAGGCGACAAGAAGGCATATGACAACAACTGAACCCATTTTGTATGTTGAGGTTGCAGAATCCCCTGATGGTTCCAGAAGATTCTCCTTGATACCAGGGATGCTCATGCCGGAGAGGTTGTATCCAATGATATGCGCCGAGGCTATGGCAAAGAACAGGCCTGCCCTGAACGTAACCAGTGATAATCCTGCAAGCGAGAGAAACATCAGGACATGCAGGAGGTCAAGGCTCTGCCTTTTCAGGGCGAAGCTGGCGAGACCGCCCGCCGCAAGTGCCGCGAACAGGACCAGCAGGGATGGCTCACCCGTGCGTGCGACGAACTGCGACATTCCAAGGTGCTCATGTATGGTCACGGTCCCATGGGCGGAACGGCTCAGCATGGAGATCGTGCTGGACAAGGCCTCGTATCCGTTAGGGTTCAGGGCGGAAAGCGCTACAGCGGCAGCGCAAACCATTATGAACGGCCTGTTGATCCCGACGCCCTTGTTCGTTATTGATACGTAGACATGTTCACCTGCGTAGAAAAGGATAAAACCAAGCCCTATCACGAATCCGGGGTGCATGTTGGCCCAGAGGGGCATAAGGGGAACGAGGATCAGAAACCAGGGTTTTCCACCATGTTCATGGTCCTCCCTTTTCATGTCCTTTTCGCCAAAGCGGAACCGTGATCCGGGCTCTCTTGCTCTCTCAAGCACTAGCAGGGCGATTGCCGTAAAAAGTATCGAAAAGGTCTGTGGCCTGGCCTCGTCATAGAATGTAAACACCAGTATGGCGGGAATGACGCTGACATATGCCAGGGCGAAGGACGCTCCCTGCTGCCTGGCCCCTTTCCACATTACAAACACGGCCATCGTGAACAGGGCCGATTTGAAGGATATCAGCCCGATAAGACCGGACAGCCTTTCTACCAGGTGGAAAATGATCTGGCTTAACCAGAAGCCCTTGAGTGTAAGGGACTGGTCTCTGCTCAGGTCGGGGGCAATGTTGAAAGGGTCCTGGCCAGGCAGTGCCATGTTCTCCATGATCCACTGTCCGGTGCTCAGGTGCCACCAGACGTCGCCAAGTTCCATGGGGGTCAGGAACCCTGCTGAAACACAGAGGAAGAACATGATCGTGACAATCTTTTTCACGAATTTTACGATACAATTGTGCATGTAATGAATGCAAGCCCTGACATTATCACCTGCCTGATATTTTCAAATAAGGGAGGAATGCGCCCATGACCGGATGGACATTGATTATGGATGAATTGGCACGGAAATTGAATATCCATGAGTGAGAGAATTGTGTTTGCAGGTGGGCTCAAATGAGCTTTACCTGACCTCGGCATGGCTTTAATGAATCGTTTATCATCAAAAGCCAATCCAGAAATAACCCTTGATTTTCAACTATTTTCAACTGGCACGAAATTTGTATGTTATTGTTTCGGATATCTAACGAGCAACTATATAAGGTGGGCTCAAATGAGCTTTTTACAATGGGTTACGGGCTACATGGCGACCCTGCAGACACTTGTGCCTGCAGGGCATTTACCGCATTATGTGTTATTTAACTCACCTGGCGGGCTGTATATCGTATGAAAGGCATACTTACATATTGGGTAAAGGACGGGGCGGATTCGCTGAAATCCATAAAGCTGACCCTCTGCAACGATGATGACTCCAAGTTGACAGGGTCTGCGGAGACAAGGCGCAGGCGTCTTGTCAGGATACTGGATGAGTCCCGGAGCCAGCGGTTTCATTTGAGCTATGGAGACCTGGCAATGATCCTGCTGGTATCCCGCGCCACCATCAAGCGTGATTTCAGCTACTTGCGAAGGACTGGCCTGGTGGGGGTTGCAGGTGGAGGCGACAATGGTTGAGGCGACTGTCATCTATGAGGCGTTGAAGGCACCCGAGGGCAACGGGAAGCTGAAGCTGACCCTTATCGGTTCGGACGATGCCAAGACCCTGAAGTCCGAAGGTGTCGGAGGCCTGAGGAGAAAGCGCCTGTTGCGGCTGGCTGGCGAGGCCTTTGACCAGGGCTGCCCGATAGGCTACAAAGACCTGTCAAGCCTGCTGTTCACTTCGGTCTCAACTCTAAAGCGGGACGTGACTTTGATCGAGCGCCAGGGAGGCGGAGTGCCTTTGCGTGGCAGAGCCGGACAGAGGCGCCAGGGGTGATAAAGCGAATGTTTGAAGGCAAACTCATACCGGCCCGGAACATGCGGGCCTTGTGCGTGCCTTTGTCATTCGTGTTTGTTTTTGTATCGCTTATCGTCCTGCTTTCACCTGAAAAAGCCCTTGGCAATGTACTGCATTATACACGGCTTACTTATCTGTCCGGTTCCGCACAACTGTCATACACCAGTTACTGGGGTGATTATGGAGAAGGGGCCACTTTCGGCCAGAGCTATGCTGTGGGAACAGGCGGATTTTTTATTGACCCCAGGCTTGCCAAGTTCAATGTGGGGACGAATTTTTCATATACCATGCCAAGCGGGGATGCAGGAGAGGATGATACCTGGCTGACCGGGTTCAGGATGGACGTCAGTATGTTCAATATGATCAATCGCAACCGCGGCCTGAAGCTATGGAGATATGTGCCCTCCCCTGTTTTTTTCGGTTATGCATACACCCTGGCCAGTGATTACGAACAGCATAGTTATAATTTCGGCTTCTCTATTGTCCGTTACGGGTTTATCAGGTTCTTTGGTCCCAAGGGAATTATTTACTACGAAGAAGGCAGGCCCAAGATCGAACTTAGTGCAAACCGGTATCGCAGGAAGTACAACGATGAGACGTTAAATTACAACCGCAACGGCAACGGCAACTGGAACCGCAACGGCAACGGCAACTGGAACCGCAACGGCAACGGCAACTGGAACCGCAACGGCAACGGCAACTGGAACCGCAACGGCAACGGCAACTGGGACCGCAACGGCAACGGCAACTGGGACCGCAACGGCAACGGCAACTGGAACGGCAACTCAAACGCCGGGTTCAGAGACAGGATAAGGCCGCGACGGCCACTTGGGGTCAAGTTCCCAAGCATTTTCTATAATCTCAGCGGGATGACCATAGAGTTTGAAGGCGAAGAGCCCTCCGACGCGCTCACCAGCATGCTCCGGGCGACCTCTACGATAAGGGAAAGGAACAGGCAGGGGGCATCGACTTATTATTCGCAGTACATGTTCCTCCATCACTACTATGAAAGAGACGGCGAGAAGACGCTTTCCCGGATTCGCGCTGATGCCCAAAACGAGTGGCAACGCCTATACATGTCGAACTGGTACGAGAAGTCATTTGACAATGATATTAAAGAATCAAAGGCTTCCTCGAGGCTCAGCTGGGCTGATTCGCTTGGGAAGCATTCAAAATACAATATCGGCGCAAGCGCTGACTATCGTGAGAGTGACGGGGACTCAGCAACATCTTATTCATTGGGAGCAGGCATAGGAAGCGGCATAACCAAGCGTGTGGTATTGGCTCCGAATCTGACCTCCGCCTCCAGCATAAACGGCAACTTCAGGTTGTCCGCCAGCAAGAGCGCAAACAGCGAGACCAATGTGAAAAAGGGATGGGGGGTGAGTGCCAGTGAACGGCTGAACTCCACCCAGATAGACTGGCTTAATGCTTATTCCAGCCTGCGCACCGGCTACGGTCCAAAAGGAGTGCCTTTGAACTTTGCGCTTGGAGGGAAGTCCAGAGGGCTGAAAAAGTTTTCGTTCCTTGGCAGCTACACCTATTCGACCTTCTTTTATAACGATGACGAGCCCGAGAGTGTAACTCAGAAAGTTAATTTTGACACCAGTTACCAGTTCATGTATAACCTGAATGGTTTCTTCAAGGTGGACCGCACGTTGGTGGAATCCGAGCTTAAAGCGGACTCGGGCTCTATGGGCTGGAGCACAGGACTGAACTGGCGGCCCAGCTACCGCTCAAGTATAAATACGGTCACAAAACACAGGATGGATGACAACGGCACCGAGAACCATGAGTGGCTGACGACCTATAAACAAGGCCTGACCCGTGGCAGCAATTTCCTTTCATCGCTGCAATGGCGCTGGAACGAAGAAATAAGCGAAAGGCGCGAGGCCTTCCTTATGGCATATACTTGGAACTACAGGCGGGTCAGTTTCCGGAGTGAATACTCCTGGTGCAAAGCCGTCAATGGAGACATTAAACACAAGGTATACTTTTCTTTGAGCAGGAGCTTCGGCAGGAGGTTGAGAGTATTTTAATGGCAAAACAAAACATTTTATCAGGAGTTAACATGGCGATCCTAGTTCCAGCTGTACGCTTTCTAGTGCTGTCTGTTGTTACAAGTACGGTGTTGTTTATTTCATGCCTGCCTGTGAATGCTGATGATGAAAGGGACAAGCCGGTGGTCAGCGTAAACGGCGTGGTCCTTACTGAAAAGCATCTGGCCCAGGTCATGCAGAAGATCGTACCGGTGGCCTCGTTCCACGGTGGGCTGTCCGAGAGAAAACTTAAGAAATATCGGCCTCAGGCGATCAAGGCCCTTGTTGACGATGAACTCATGTTCCAGAGGGCGGAAGAACTATCCATGAAAGTGGAGAGGTCCAAGACAAAAGCGGCACATAAGGCCACCATCGAAAGGCTTGGCGGCAAGAGGCCCTACAAGGCGGCGTTAAAGTCCTACGGCATTACCGACCGTAAGTACAAGGCCAGTATTCGACGCAAGCTTATGATAGAGAAATTCATAAAAGAGAAGATCGAACAGCCTGCGGCGGTCAGTGAGGAAGAGGTAAGGGAACACTACGATAACAACTCTGGTGTATTCATGCTTCCTGAGGCCCGGAGGGTCAGGCATATCTTTGTCAAGGTGCCTTCTCAGTCTAATGACGAGCAGAGAGCTGCTCGCAAGGTCAGGGCTGAGATGGTCCTGGAGAAGTTGCATGCCGGTGAGGACTTCGCAACCCTTGCGTGGGACTATTCCAACGGTCCATACAGAGTTAAGGGTGGAGACATGGGTTTGTTGCACAAGGGACGTCTTGACCCCAAGCTTGAGGATGAGGTTGTGAAGCTCAAGGAGGGTGAGCTTAGCGGGGTCATACAGACCCCTTACGGTTTCCATATCGTGAGGGTCGAGAGTATCCAGCAGGAGCAACAGCTGCCATTTGAGAAAGTGAAGGACAAGATCCGTTCCTCCAAGTACGATCGCCGCCTGGAAGAGGTGAGGGAGGAGGTAATGTCCTCTCTCAGGGAGAAGGCGGATATAGAGGTGTTCCAGGAGTGAGACCTGCAAGGGCATATGTGGTCTTTTTGGCGCTTTGCGCGGCGTCCATGGTCGTGGCGTGCTCTTCCACTTCAAAGGCCACTCTTGATATGACCATGAACCAGCGTATCATATGGCCCGGGATCCCTGAAAAGCCCCGGATACAGTACCTCTGGAGCTTCAACCAGGTCGCTGGCGGTGAGGCCGGAGGCCTTTTGGAGTTTCTTGCCGGAGGGGAAGACCCGTTCCTGACCAGCAACAGATATTCTGATTATCTTGTCAGCCCTCACGGGCTTTTCGTGGACCAGGCCAACAAGATGTATGTGACGGATACAGGTGCCGGAAGGGTGAGCATCATTGACCTTGAGACCATGGAGTCCTTCAGCATACTTGGGGACAGGGGGTTCATGTTGGGAACCCCGATAGGAGTCGTGTCGGACACTGAGGGCAATATATATGTCTCCGACGCCGCCCTCAAACGCGTGGTCGTTTTCAGCGACAGGGGCAAGTTCAGACGGTTCTTCGAGGGGAGCCTTAAAAGGCCGACCGGCCTTGCGATAGACACGGCCTTTGATCGTATCTATGTGGCGGACACATGGGCGCACGTGGTCCATGTCTATTCACTTGAGGGCAAGAGGCTGTCCAGCATCGGAGAGACCGGGCAGGGTGATGAGAAGTTGAACTATCCCACCCATATCGCGCTTGGCCCGGAAGGAAACCTGTATGTGGCTGACACGCTGAATTTCAAGGTAAAGGTGTTCTCCCCCGAAGGTGTTCTGAAGAAGGCATTCGGCCTCCTTGGAGATTCCTATGAGTCATTTGATAAAATAAAGGGAATAGCCGTTGATACTGACGGACATATATATGTGACCGATTCAGTGCAGGACCTGGTGAAGGTCTTTGATATGGAGGGCAGGTTGCTCCTGTTCTTCGGGGGCAAGGGTGGTTTCTATGGCAGGTTTTCCCACCCGGCCGGAATATTCATTGACAGTACAGACAGGATTTTCGTTGCCGACATGCTTAACAAGCGTGTGCAGGCGTTCCAGTTCCTTGGGGGAGGTTAGGTTGGCGTATCAAGCGAGATCATATTTTTCCGGTGAGACGGACGGTTCAACCATGCCGTCCCGGTTGAGGAGATGACAGGATGAAGCACCTTATGAATAACAGGGGAAGTATATTGTTGACATTGGCCGCTGTGCTTGCGGGCATAGTCCTTGGAGTTGCCGTTTATGGAAGCTGGCAGGACGCGGAAGCCATACTTGGCGGCTCCGGCAATGTCACCCAGAACTGGAACCCGCATAACTTGGCGGAGGGCTCCACCGGGATCGAGGCCACTACGGAGGACCGTATATGCGTGTTCTGCCACACGCCGCACAATGCATTAATGGACTCTTCACTGATCAACGGGCCTCTATGGAACCATCAGCTTTCAACGGCCACGTACACAACCTGGTCTACGGGGTATGCAAATAGACCCCCTTATAACGACAATGTTGGTTGGGTTAATGTGCTGTCGATTCAGCTTGACCAGCCCGACGGCAGCTCCAGGATGTGCATGGGCTGCCATGACGGTACGATAGGGATAGGTAACATTGTAAGCGGGGCCGACATCGGAATGGACCTTACAAATACCTGCCTGCTAGAACCCGACGGGAGACTGGACAAGGACAACCCTAATTGCAAGACCGTAACCGATTTGTCCAAAAAGCATATCATATCCATACCCATGAACCTGGACCTGATAACCAACAGCGCCAAATCCTGCCCAAGCGCAGGATCGGGCACGGCGACCACCAAGCTCAGCTACCCGTGGGAGGGAGACGCGGCGCTTGCGAACTCCGTGTTCCTGCGTCCCACGGCAACCCTCTACGGGCCCAACCCCGGCGTGAGTTCCGGGTTCCCCAATGGCAAATACAAGTCGGGATACAGCTACGGTGTGCAATGCTCCACGTGCCATGACCCTCATTTCTGGGACCCCGATGACACGGATGTGGGATACAAGTTCCTGGTGACAGCCAACCAGAACGACCTGTGCAAGGCGTGCCATGACATGTGTGTACCGTGATGTATAATTTAAAGCGTCTCATTATATTTATGTTTACAATGGCGATCGTCACAGGCTTTGCTGTTGCCGGTCATGCCAAGGGCATAAAATCGCATATGAATCGGAAATCCAACCCTGACCAGTGCATGGGTTGCCATTCCGGTTTTGGTGTAAGCGGCACGGCCTTGCTCCAGCAAAGCAGGGAGGATCTGTGTTTTGAGTGCCATGGTGGTGAAGATTCGGGCAAACGCAAGAACAGGGCTCGTAACAATATAAAGGTGGTACTGGAGAAGTTCTCCGCACATCCAGTCGTTGACACATCCCATCTGCACAGGATTAATGAGCAATTGCCGGAGAACGATTCCGCCAAGGAGCGGCACGTTGCGTGCCCGGACTGCCACAGGGTGCATATAACAAGCGACAAGGAGCCTACAAAGGGGGCAAAGGGTTATATGCCCGGCTCAGTGCGCGGACGTTCAGGCAAGCCAAAGGGGTTGCGCATGAAAGAGGCATTCTTTGACTATGAGGTCTGCTACCTGTGCCATGCCGACAGCGCCAACCTGCCTTCTGACTCCCGCAATGTATCGGCTGAGTTCAATCCCATTAACGCGTCATTCCATCCCGTTGAGAGCACGGGTAAGAACAAGAGCGTGCCGAGCTTGAGGGGAGGGCTGAACGAGAACAGCAAGATAGGTTGTATCAGTTGCCATGACAACGACGACCCATCAGGCCCGTCAGGGCCTCACGGTTCTGACAACGCCCACATTCTTGTGGCGCCCTACAGGTTGGAGGATGGGCCGGAACACATGGATGCTTATGAGCTTTGTTACGTCTGCCATCGCAGGAACAGCATCCTTGGTGACAACAGCTTCAGGCTCCACCAGCGCCATATAGTTGTTGAGGAGACCTCGTGCCATACTTGTCACGCCACTCATGGAAGCGAGTTGAACGTCGGCCTCATGGATTTCAATACTGATGTGGTGAAACCCCCAGGCAAAGGAGGAGGCCCGATCACGTACATTCCCGGCGGCAGCACGCCCAAATGCTTCCTGAAATGCCATGGTACAAACCATACTCTTGACGGGATAGGAGGCAAATCATGGCCATGGTAAGGTTGGCACGCATATTGCATTATACTTCACGGGTTAAATGGAAAATGTGGACAATTAGAGCGATAAAGTTGTTAATCCTGTGCGTTTTCACGCTTTACTGCGGCATATCACATGCCGGCACCACCGGAACCGTGGACAGCAGCCATGACCTTTCGAGGGGTTCATCTGGAGCGGAATTCAAGTATATGACCGACCAGGTCTGTGTTTTCTGCCATACGCCGCACGGCGCGAACTCAGCCGTGCGCGCGGACACTTCCTTTAACGTAGTTTCGAACACTCCCGTACCCGGCTCCGATCCGCCGATACTCCTGTGGAACAGAGCCCTCTCAGATGCCGATGATTACGAACTGTACTCTTCATCGACAAGTGTGACAGTTACCAATATTCGCGTGTATTCACTTTTATGCCTGAGCTGCCATGACGGGGTTGGGGCGCTGAACGTTCTGCAGAATTACCCGGCGGACGGAATAGACGTGGAATTTGGCGTAGGCCTCGACTGGTTCAACCCGGTCGCCCCTATCGGGCAGAGGCAGGTCGATCAGATCGGTGATGTGTTCGACGGCGGGATCAATATCGGTGAGCGCACTACGGTTAACGGCCAGCTCTATGTGGAGTTGAGAAACGACCACCCGATCAGCGTGAACTATGTTGAGGCCAGGGCCCAGGACGAATCCGGACTTGTTGAACCGACTCCGGCGGGGTCCGGTTCTTATGTCGGGGACCCCAAGATCAAGCTCTTTGGAGGGTTCGTGGAGTGCACGTCTTGTCATGACCCTCACAATGAAGGCGACGAGTCCACGGGTGCGAAGTATCCCTTCCTCTGGTTGGACAACGCCGGGAGCAACCTCTGCACCAATTGCCATATCAAGTAGAGAAGGCTCCCTCGTCTTTCACACCCCTGCAAGAATATGGCTGACTGTGTCCGTTATCCTGGATGCGAGTGTCCCTAAAACCCCCATCCTTGACGAATTCGTAAAAGGGGGCCAGTTCCATTTATTGCTGTTACTCTAGCTCACGGCTGGCAAGCTTCATTCCCAGAACAATAAAACTATTGACATATCACAACCAATATGCTATAAGCATTATGATGTCGGCAACTTTAGATAATGGGGTTGAAGGGATTTAAGTGGTCTGGCAACATAAGGCTGACCTTCAGGCATATGCATGGAAAGGCAGCCATATTGGGGGGGGGCGTACAAAACCTGTCTTACTCTAGGGTGCTTTTGTGTGCGGCGAGTTATGAATCTTGATAACAAAGGGGGATGAAAGATGAAAAGAATTATCCTTACGGGAGGTGCACAATGAAGAGATACAAATTACATATAGCGATGGTCTTTGCGCCTGTACTTCTTGCGGCGCTCCTGTTCCTGCCGGTGCCACAGGCAGAGGCTGCCTTAGGGGACTTCCTATACGAATTTGGTTACGGTCACTTATCTTACCCCACTGGTGTTGCCGTTAGCGGGAACGGCAATGTATACGTTGCCCAAGGTAGAAATTGGTCCCATCAGAAGATACAAGTGTTTGATAGTGATGGAAACTTTATCACTTCATGGGGAGGCAGAAGATGGGGCACAGGGGACGGCCAGTTCAATTTTGGTCACAAAATTGGATTGGTAACCGATTCCACTGGTAGATTATATGTGGTCGATAGATGGAATCACAGGATACAGGTATTCGATAGTACAGGAAACTTTCTCTTTAAATGGGGTAGCAACGGATCGGGGGACGGCCAGTTTTACGCCCCCATTGATATTGCAATAGACTCAAATGAGAATATATATGTAGTTGACAGTAACCACAGAGTTCAGGTCTTCGACAATGCAGGAAACTTTCTCTTTAAGTGGGGAAGTTATGGCGCGGGTAATGAAAACCTTCGCTTCCCCGCGAGCATAGCTGTCGGTCCAAACGGAAATGTCCATGTATTTAACTCGGGTGGAGTAAAGACCTTTACGAACGATGGAACGTTCATAAGAAACTTTGGCAGTCACAGTACCAAAGACCTAGCTGTGGACGCAAACAACAATATATATTTTGCGGATCTTGCGTTCAACAGGATTAGCGTTTTCGATTCAAACGCCTCGTTAATAAAATACTGGGGCAGTTTCGGCTCCAATCCCGGCCAGTTCTATTACTCCTATGGTATAGCTCTGGATACAGACGGCAAGATCTTTGTGGCTGACAGGAATAATCACCGTATTCAGGTCTTTGAAGGATTTGCTCCGCCCAACCAACCTCCCACGGCAAATGCCGGCGCGGACTTCAGCGCTGAGTGCACATCGGCCTTCGGTGCCGTCGTGACCCTTAACGGTTCTGGCTCCTCTGACCCGGACGGAGACGCACTCACCTACACATGGAACGCTCAGGACGGCACCGTACTTGCGACAGGAGCAACGCCCGCGGTCTCCCTCAGCCTTGACACGCACGTGATAACCCTCACCGTTGATGACGGAAACGGCGGAGTCGGCCACCGTATCTTCACATTAACCGTTTCCAATACCGCCCCCGGCATCATGACGACGGATGTCACTACCACCGAGGAGGATGAGCTCTATCTTGTGGACTACGACTCT
>DAOWET010000142.1 GCA_030638335.1 Nitrospirota bacterium | reverse complement strand
GTTATCCTGTCGCGTTCAGCAAGGCTGAGATGCCTGTATCCTTTTTCCATAACCACCAAGCGTACCAGCCAGGCAGCCACTACGCCAAGTGTTGCACTTCCTTATTGAACTGGGGATTCAAAGCTAATGAGATTCTACTATATTTCGAATTTCACTAATAAATCAAAGCTGACTGTAAATATTTCAAAAACGTATTTGGATGTTTTGCCAATTTATAAAATTCAATTTGATAATGCAGAGGATGTTAAGAATCATGACAGGATGGTGGAGCTTGTGGAGACCATGCTTGAGCTTAACAAGAAGCTCCCAGATGCCAAGACCGACCACAACAAAAACCTCATCCAACGCCAGATAGATTATACGGATAGCGAGATAGACAAACTCGTCTATAACCTCTACGGATTAACCGTAGACGAAATAAAAATAGTGGAGGGTGAGTAGATGAGACGTTATCTTGTGCTAGGTTTTGGGTTTGACACAAGGGCTAGTTTACTCACTGAAATTAATGAACAATGGGATGAAAAGGTAAAGCAACAGCACAAAGAGAATCAACGCAAAATTCAGGTTGATTTAATGAAAGAGCATGGCTCACTTAATTTTGATGTGAAATTACAAAACTTTATAGAATTGGGTAGTTTGCCATTTTCAGTCATTTCTTTTCATAGTAAATTTTTAACTCAAATTCGCAATGCGTTTATTGTAGGTGCATATTACCCTGCTTTAACAGGAGCTTGTGCGTTAGGAGAACGAATTCTAAATCATCTATTATTGAACTTGCGTGAATATTATAAAAATACTGATGGATATAAAAAAATTCGTAAAAAAAAGTCTTTTGATAAGTGGATTGAGGCGATAGATATATTAGATTCATGGGGTGTTTTTCTTCCTGATGTGTCGTTATTATTTAAAGATCTGTCCGTAATGAGAAACATGTCAATTCATTTCAAACCTGATGTGGATAAAAATGACCGTGAACTAGCGTTGAAGGCAATTCAAATGCTTACAATGATTATTGATAAACAGTTTAGTCCTTTTGGTGGTAAGCCTTGGATTATTTCAGGGACTAAAGGGGCTGTTTTTATTAAAAAAGATTGTGAAAACATACCATTTATCAAAACTGTTTTTTTACCTAAGTGCGCTTACGTAAGCCCTTTTTATACAATAAAAAAATGGGACATAGAGACGGGTGCTCTGAAAATTGATGACTTAGCTGATCGAGATGATAAAGGGTGTGATGATGAATTGAAGCAATATTATGATAGAGGATTGTCGGATGATGAGTTTATGCAACTAGTTAATAAAAAATATGGAAACACAACGAGTGTGAAATGATGGTGACGTTTCTATTTAATGCGCCAGGGGGCAGAGGCTGACGGCAAAAAGCTTTTTCTTAGAGGGAAAATCTTTCAATTCCTGATTAACCAAAGTTAATAAATCCCAACTATAGTATCGAAAAACGTACATTTATGAATAAAGTTTGAAATATATTACTAACTATTGTTCATAAAATCCACTGATTCCCAAGCGAGAAAACCACACTACTACAGTGGTTTCCGAGCGTTTTATAAACTTTGGTTTGTGACACATTTTCCCTGACACGTGTCATGTAGTAGGTGTCAGTCCTTTTGTGTTAAGGTGCGTAAGTGATATTAGATGAGTATAGGATATTCAATCTGGATTCCCGGTCAGCACGAGTCGGATCGAGTCGGATCGAGTCGGATCGAGTCGGATCGAGTCGGATCGAGTCTCGCAAGTTCGACTCTCGCAAGTTCGACTCTCGCAAGCTCGACTCTCGCAAGCTCGACTTTCGCAAGCTCGACTCTCCGCGTTCTGGATGCTCTGACCTGCGCGGGAATGACGCTCAGAGAGATCGAATTCTTCGGTCAGACAAGCGAAGATTCCCTCTTAAAAGAGGAAGTTCAAGAATGAACAAAATGAACGCCCTAGATCCACGAAAATCGCCGCAAATCCGAACACTTGCGGCGATTTGGAGGCTCCAGACTGAACACCTATAAAAATAAAGAAGTAAGACACGGACTACGGAGCTGTCCGTCCGGGACAGCGCCCGCCCGCTTAGTGTTCCAAGCCAGGGGTATGGTACAATTTCCATACTAATTAACCATTACCAGGAGGAACTTTAATGCTATCTCAGCGGGCAAGGAACATCAATCCATCACCCACGCTTACCGTGGACGCCAAGGCCAAGGCCATGAAGGCCGAAGGCCACGATGTGGTGAACTTCGGCGTGGGCGAGCCGGACTTCGATACTCCGGAGAACATCAAGGAAGCAGGTATCAGGGCCATCCGCGAGGGCTATACCAAGTACACGCCAGCAGGGGGCATTCTGCCGCTGAAGCAGGCCGTGGTGGATAAGTTTAAGGGTGACAACGGATTAGAGTACTCAACCAACGAGATAGTCATATCCTGCGGGGCCAAGCACACGCTCTACGGGCTGGCTGAAGCCCTCTTTGACCCCGGAGACGAGGTCATCATACCTGCGCCGTACTGGGTATCGTACCCCGAGCAGGTGAGGCTCACCGGGGCCACGCCAGTGATACTCGAGACCAGCGAGGACAGCGGGTTCGTGCTCGACCCGGAAGCACTCAAGGCAGTGGTCACGAGCAAGACCAAGGCCCTGATACTGAACTCCCCCTCGAACCCCACCGGAGGGGTGTACGACAGGGCAGCGCTTGAGAGGATAGCCGAGATAGCAGTGGCCAATAATATCGTTGTCATCTCGGACGAGGTGTATGAGACGCTGATATACGACGGCATGAAGCACGTGAGCATCGCCTCGCTGGGTGCTGAGATCAAGGCCCTGACCGTGGTGGTGAACGCAGTGAGCAAGTCCTACGCCATGACCGGCTGGAGGATAGGCTATGCCGGAGGACCGGTGGACGTTATCAAGGCCGTGACCAATATCCAGGGACAGTCCACCTCCAACCCATGCTCCATAGCCCAGCACGCGGCCATCGAGGCGCTCACCGGGCCGCAGGACATGATCGCGACCATGCTTGTTGAGTTCGATAAGCGAAGGAAGCGTCTCGTGGAGGGCCTGAACGCCATCGAGGGCATCAGCTGCCAGATGCCCAGGGGCGCGTTCTATGCGTTCCCGAACGTGAAGGCCCTGTACAGGGGTGAGATCAAGGGCTCGGAGGACCTGTCCATGTTCCTGCTTGAGGAGGCCAAGGTTGCGCTCGTGCATGGCGCGGCTTTCGGGAGCGATGACCACGTGCGCGTGTCCTACGCAACGAGCATGGAGGACATCGAGAAGGCACTGGCGCGTATTGCCGAAGCGGTGGGCAAGCTCTAGTGAGGTATCTTTTTGAGCGGAGCTGATCAGGAGGGGTCGCCGGGTTTCAGGGCAGGGTTTGTCTCCATATCGGGCAGGCCCAACGTTGGGAAGTCCACATTCCTTAACGCCGTGCTCGGCCAGAAGCTCTCCATTGTCACAAGCAGGCCCCAGACCACACGCAACCGGATCATGGGCATCAAGAACCTGCCAGGGGCTCAGGTGGTGTTTCTGGATACCCCCGGTATTCATACCCCACGCCACGGCCTTGGCTCGCATATGGTCAAGGAGGCCAGGCAGGCGATCCATGACGTGGACGTGGTGCTCTACATGGTGGAGCCGGCACGTCCCCACAGGGATGACCTCTCAATACTTAAGACCCTCAGGGGCGAAGGCAAGCCCGTGGTGCTTTTGGTGAACAAGCTCGATACTGTGAAGAAGCTCGAACTTCTGCCAGTTATTCAGGCATTTAGCGAGGCATATGATTTCCACGAGATAGTGCCAGTGAGCGCGCTCAGGGGTGACGGGCTGGAGGAGGCGCTTGGCATTATCGTCGGCCTGATGAGCGAGGGGCCGCGCCTGTTCCCTGAGGATATGCTCACCGATTCCGCCGAGAGGTTCATTGTGAGCGAGATGGTCAGGGAGAAGGTCATGGCCTCCACCCGCAAGGAGGTGCCGCACGCCGTGGCCGTGGAGGTCAAGCGGTGGGAGGAGAACGAGCGCTTGATAAGTATCGGGGCTGATATTTATGTTGAAAAAGACGGGCAGAAAGGGATTATAATAGGGAAGCGGGGCGCGATGCTCAAGCAGATAGGCACCGCTGCCAGGAGAGACATCGAGGGGCTCTTGGGGACCAAGGTGTTTCTTGAGCTGTTTGTGAAGGTGGTGCCCGACTGGCGCAGGAAGAAGGGCGTGCTCACCGACCTTGGATACCGTTGAGGGATGAGGAAGAAATGAGGCACAATGCTTGTTGAGATGAAGGTAGAGGGGCTCCTGTTTGACCCAAGGAGCAACATGTACATCCTCCTTTTGAAGGATGTTGACGGCCCCGACACACTGCCCATCTGGATCGGCAAGCCCGAGGCCGACTCCATCGCACTTGCCATAGGCAAGGTGGCCACCCCCAGGCCCCTGACCCACGACCTCATCTGCAACATGATGGAATCCCTCATAGTAAAGCCCACGCGCATCGTTGTCACGCAGATCATGGAGAACACGTATTACGCCCTCATATACATCACCGACGGCAAGAAGGAGGTCCCGGTGGACGCGCGCCCAAGCGACGCAGTGGCCGTGGCCCTCCGCACCAACGCTCCCATCTTTGTGGAGGAAGAGGTTATGAACCTCAAGCAGAACGAAGAACTCGACGACTGGCTGAAAAACCTCAAGCCAGAGGACTTCGGCAGTATAATGTAAGGGGCGGACACCGGCCCCCATGCTTGATAATTCCCTTCGTTGCCCACATAGGCTAATCTCTCATTTGCATCTCTACGAATCTGTGGGTAGTAATACTTTTATTCCATGCGAGGTTCTCTGCTAGCCCATGCAATTACGCACTGAAGGCATAGTGCTCAGGACATTCCCCTTTGCGGAGGCGGATCTGCTTGTCACCTATCTAACGCCTGACCATGGTGTCAGGAAGGCCTTTGCCAGGAGCGCGCGCAAGGTCAAGAGCAGGTTTGGAGCAAGCCTTGAGCCCCTGACACATTCCAGGATCACATTTATGGGCAAGGAGGACGCGGAGCTCCCAAGGCTCACGCAGTCCGATATCCTTCGCCCGCACCAGGGCCTGAGAGAGGGGCTCCAGTGCTTTGCGCTGGCCTCTGAGATGGTTGAACTCACCATGGGCCTTCTGCCTGTTGGCAAGCCGAGCCAGGAGGCCTTTGACCTGCTCAGGGAGATGCTGGCGCGCATGGAGCGGGAGTGTTCCGCGCTTAATTCGCTCATATACAAGATCAGGCTCCTTGTGCTCAAGGGGTATGCCCCGCGCCTGAGCGGGTGCGGGCGATGCGGTGCTTCTGCCCTGAGGTTCTTCGTGAGCCAGGGCGCGGTCTTGTGCGAGCGTTGTACCGGGGGGCTGGAGAGGTCCGGGGCCAAGGTGGTTAGGGTCTCCCCCGGCAGCGTGCGCCTTTACGATTCGCTTGGTTCCTGGGAGCTTGACAAGACAGCTCGCATCAAGCCCTCGGAGGCTCTTCTGGCTGAGGTGAGGGATTTGCTGGACGCGCACGTTGAATATATCCTGTCCGGGCCGCTTCGTAGCCGGACGTTCACCTCTCGCACACCTTGAGTAAGGTGTGGGGGTTTTGATAAAATTATAAGAATATAATGCGAAATATGGCAATTCCATACAACGGCACTCTGAAAGGACATCTCGATGTTTAAAAGCACCACAATACTCTGCGTAAGGCGCGGCAACTCCGTGGCCCTGGCCGGGGACGGACAGGTCTCAATGGGCAATACAGTGCTCAAGCACAATGCGGTCAAGGTACGGCGTCTGTATGAAGACCGGATCATTGCCGGATTTGCAGGGGCCACGGCTGACGCTTTCACGCTTTTTGAGAAGTTCGAGGAAAAGATCGAAGCATTCAGGGGCAACCTCAGAAAGGCGGCGGTGGAGCTGGCAAAGGACTGGCGCATGGACAAGGTGCTCAGAAGGCTTGAGGCCCTGATCATTGTGGCGGACGCTGAGAGCACGTTCATAATCTCCGGCACAGGGGATGTTATCGAGCCTGAAAAGGGAGTCGCGGCCATCGGCTCCGGAGGCCCTTATGCCCAGGCAGCGGCCTTCGCTCTTATCGAGAACACCGACCTTGCCCCGCGCGAGCTTGTGGAGCGCGCCATGGAGATAGCCGCCGACATCTGCATATATTCCAACCGTACTATCACTATAGAGGTAATTGATGGATAACCTCACACCACGCAATATCGTCCAGGAGCTTGACCTGTTCATCATCGGACAGAAGAATGCCAAGAAATCCGTCGCCATAGCGCTCCGGAACCGGTGGCGCAGGCAACAGCTCCCCGATGACCTCCGCGACGAGGTCCTTCCAAAGAACATAATCATGATAGGCCCCACAGGGGTTGGCAAGACCGAGATAGCCCGCAGGCTGGCGCGCCTCGCAAGCGCTCCCTTTGTGAAGGTGGAGGCATCGAAGTTCACAGAGGTGGGCTATGTGGGCAGGGACGTGGAGAGCATGATACGCGACCTTATGGAGATCTCGGTGAACATGGTCCGGACCGAACAGCAGGAGAAGGTCCTGAAAAAGGCCGAGGCCCACGCCGAAGAGCGCCTTCTGGACCTGCTGCTGCCCTCGCCCAAACCAAAATACGGTTCCCTGGAGCTTCAGGAACAGGGGGCGGATGCGGACAGCGAGACCCGGCAGAAGCTCAGGGAGCAGTTGCGCCAGGGCAAGTTCGACGACAGGACAGTGGAGATTGAGGTCAGGGAGAAGTCCATGCCCTTTGGACTGATCTCAAACACAGGCTTTGAGGACATGGAGATAAACATCAAGGAGATGCTCGGCAGCATTCTGCCTGACAAGCCACGCCGGAAGAAGACCAGCGTGGCTGATGCGCGGGAGATACTCATACAGGAAGAGGCCGCGCGCCTGATAGACATGGACGCGGTGACGAAAGAGGCCCTGGACCGCGTGGAGAACCTCGGGATAGTTTTCATTGACGAGATAGACAAGGTCGCTGCCAAGGGCGGCGGGCAGGGCCCCGATGTATCGCGCGAGGGTGTACAGCGCGACCTCCTGCCTATTGTCGAGGGGTCCACTGTCACCACCAAACACGGCCCGGTGCGCACAGAGCACATCCTGTTCATCGCTGCGGGCGCATTCCATACGGCAAAGCCCTCGGACCTCATCCCGGAGCTCCAGGGCAGGTTCCCCATCAGAGTGGAGCTGGACCACCTGGGCAAGGACGAGTTCGTGCGCATACTGACCGAGCCACAGAACTCCTTGACCAGGCAGTACTCCGAGCTTCTGGCCACAGAAGGGCTTGCCGTGATATTCGAGGAGGAATCAGTGGACGAGCTTGCCTCCATCGCGGCGGATGTGAACGACAGGGCCGAGAACATCGGCGCTCGCAGGCTGCACACAGTGCTTGAAAAACTGCTGGAGGACGTCTCCTTCGAGGCCCCGGACATGCCACCGGGGGAGATAGTGATAAACCGTGAATACGTTCGTGAGAGGCTAAGTGACATTGCTAACGACGAAGACCTCAGCAAGTACATTCTATAGGGTATTTTCAGCACTTGTAGCAGTCGTTCTAGCTGCTGCAATGCTGACGTCATGCGGGTTCGCCTTGCGCCGCCACGATGGTATAAAGGTAGTCTCGTGGTACGGCCCGACCTTTAACGGAAAGCGCACCGCCTCTGGAGAGGTCTACGACATGTACGCCATGACCGTCGCCCACAAGACCTATCCCTTTGGGACCAAGCTTAAGCTCACCAACGTCCTGAACGGCAGAAGCGTCGAGGTCATCGTAAACGACC
>DAOWET010000063.1 GCA_030638335.1 Nitrospirota bacterium | reverse complement strand
CTTTCAGATATATTGTCTGATGAACTTAAGGGGAAGGTCGGCGAAGAGCAATACAGCTATATCCAGGACCTTGTTACATGCGGCAATCGCATGACAGCCACGGTAAAGGAGCTTGTTCACTTTGCCGAGCTTCAGGGCAGGGCCCTCGAAGATATGAATCAGAAAGTCGAGATCTGGGATGTGATCGAAGAGGCCCTGCGTAGTGCACTTGAAACAGGAAATGAGAAAAACATCGCTATTAAATCCATGCGGGAGCCGTCCATGGCAACTGTGACCGGAAATGCAATGATGCTGGAAGAGTTGTTCTTTCAGATCCTTGATAATGCCGTTGTCTTCGGTAATCCGGACGGTCAGGTACAAATAACCGTTAACAACAGGAGCGAGGGCTCTGAAATAACCATCTCGGATGACGGCATCGGGATCCCTGCAAGTGAACTTGAGCGGGTCTTCGATAGTTTCTACCAGGTGGAGGAGCATCACACCAGGAGCAAGGATGGCCTTGGTCTCGGCCTCCCATTGGCAAAACGCATAGTTGAGCTCCACGGAGGTCACATTAACCTGGAAAGCGCTCTTGACAAAGGCACAACGTGCCGTATCACTCTGCCTTATCAGCAGGTGGCTGGATACATTAACTGAGGTTGTGGTTATGGACATCGAACTAGAAAGAAGACAAATGAGGGAACAGCTAAAAAAATATGCACTGGACTTCTCCTGTGTCTACAGGGCGCAAAAGGAAAAGAAGATTGCCCTGGAATTCTCGAGCAATCAACTTATTAAATACGCGGAGGACCTGATACGCTCAATCGAGGAGATCAGAGAAAAGAACCTCCAGCTTCAGGACGCATACCTTGACACCATCACACGACTCGTTCTGGCCTCGGAGTACAAAGACGAGAACACGGGGGTTCATATCGTCAGGATAGGCAGATACAGTACGCTTATGGCCAGGAAGCTGGGGCTCCAGGAAAATGACGTCCAGAATATCATGCACGCCGCTCCCATGCACGACATTGGAAAGATCGGTGTCCCTGACAACATTCTCTTAAAGGAAGGGAAATTAACAGACGAAGAATATGAGAGCATGAAGGCACATACGTTCATAGGAGCCAATATCCTGGCTGATCCTGAACCAGAGGTGCTCAAGGTAGCTCAAGAGATCACTCTGTCGCACCATGAGCAATGGGATGGCAAGGGATATCCTCATGGCATTCGCAAGAAAGAGATACCTATTGCAGGCAGGATCGTGTGTCTTGTAGACGTATTTGACGCATTGACAACGGCCCGTCCCTATAAGAGGCCATATCCCGTGGAGGTGGCCGTCAAGATCATCCGTGAACAGCGTGGCAAGCACTTTGACCCTGAACTGGTGGACGCGTTTCTTGAGTGTTTGGATGAAGTGGTCCAAATAAAGGAAGAAGTGAGTCCGGCCAGCCAGGAGAGCATGACTGACTTTATCTGGAGCGAAAGGGACAAGGAGACATATGGATTTGCATGAGAGGTGTTGTCATCAACCCAATTACGTGCTTGAGAGGGTGTATGAAAGAGCTTAATGAGACCCCGGACATTCCCAGCGATAAGGCTCAATTAAACAAATATGCGGAAGACCTCAGCAGGCTCTACATTCTTGAAAAAGAACGAAGGAAAGAGCTTGAGACCCTGGCATTGGAGATGTCCACAATGCAAGAGCGGGAGAGGGGCAGGATCGCCGATCAGCTGCACGACACGATTGGACAGTCGCTTGCATTGGCAAGGGTCAAGATAGGGATGATATTACAATTGGACAGGGCTCCGAAAAAGGACGAGCTAATGGGGATCGACGAACTGATCCAGAAGACAATTACCAGCACCCGGAACCTGTTGTTTGAGATCAACCCCAATGTGCTTCTTGAGCTGGGGCTTACCGATGCCTTGGAATGGTTTGCTGAAAAGACCCATGAAAAACATGGGCTTATTATAGATATCTCAGGGGGTGCGGAAGCGGATATCCTGGAGCAGAGCTTAAAAATCCTCCTTTTTACAGGAGCAAGGGAATTGCTGACCAATACCGTCAAGCACGCACAAACGGAAAGGGCCGAAGTTATTGTGGAGCGCTCGGGTGACAATATCTCCGTAAAGGTTCAGGACCACGGCATTGGGTTTAACCCCTCGGAGAGGCTTTCGCGGTCCTCCAATGAGCTGAGTTACGGATTATTTAACCTGCGCCAGAGGTTATTCCTCAAAGGAGGGAGCCTTGACATATACTCTTCGCCAGGTAATGGGACTAGTGCCGTGATCACCCTGCCAGCGGGCTCTGGAACAAGGAGGAACTGAGGAAATGAAAACAAAACTTCTTCTAGTGGATGACCATAAGATCATGAGGGAGGGGCTCAAGGCCCTGCTTATGTCCCAAAAGGGCATTGAAATTGTGGGGGAAGCCGATGACGGCATGGAGGCAGTAAAACTTGCAGGAAAACTCAAGCCCGGACTTGTGGTTATGGACCTGTCGCTGCCCAACCTCAACGGAATTGACGCCACCAGAAAGATCCTTGAACAGGACCCTGGCATTAAAGTGCTTGCACTCTCCATGCATTCAGATAAACGCTTTGTTTCAAGGGCTTTAAGAGAGGGCGCATCGGGCTATGTGCTCAAGGACTGCGCTGCAAGCGAGCTTTTGGACGCCATTGAGACAGTAATGAAAGGAAGGGTATATCTCAGTCCACAGATCGCGAACATTGTAATAAACGATTACAAACGGCAACTGATCGAGAAGGAATATTCTGTTGATACGGTTCTTTCAAAGCGTGAGCGAGAGGTGCTGCAACTCTTTGCCGAAGGCAAGAGCACAAAGGATATAGCCCATCTTCTGAACCTGAGTATAAAGACCATAGAGACGCACCGGAGCCAGATAATGATCAAACTGGAAATCAACAATATTGCGGGTCTTACGAAGTTCGCAATACGGGAAGGGTTGACACACCTGGAATAAGCCCTCCCCTACCCCCCCCTCAAAAACTAAGGTTTAATTACATTCTGGGGGTCTGTTTGGGAGGGTTATAGGGCGGATGCTTAATTGTTTGCGGGTGTAAGCACTTGATTCAATACCCATTATTCTCTTATAAGAAAGGTCGTTTCATGAATGCTTTAACCTCTTTCTAGACCTCGCTGTAGCAAAGTGCACTTAACTCTATGGCATTATTGCATAATTTGGCACTTTCAGACCCCCCCATTTGTAATTAAGCCGAACATTTTATTAGGAATAAATCATTCATTATTAATTGGAATTCTTTGCCTTGTCGTAGTTTGCAATATTTGTAAAAATTATGCTTTATTGCTATGGAACCAAAACGTTTTGTACATTTACCCACGCCCTTCATGCAATATGCGGGTTAGCGCAGGATGTTATAGGGCCACACGTAAATCGTCATATCCTCGTAGCGAAGCGTGCGTTGCGGATCGCCAAATAGAAGGCTGAGAGTCGAGGGTGTCAGGTACGCCATTTCCCCTTTAACATTATCCGTGAGCATAAGGAATGAGGCGCCAGAGTAGAAAGACGATCTATACCACCTGGCATTGGACGTCCAGTACTTGGGCTCCAGAACAAAATTGGTAAAGTGGACCGGACTTACCCATACCGAACCTTTGGAGTTCATTGTCACCACTGCGGAATGCCCGTGATCCGAGAATCCATACCTCAAACCCTCTTTTTCAAGAAATGAGGCCAGTCCGGCAGCACTGTCGTCCTTCTCTTGGACTAAACTACCTGCACAGTTGAACAATGAAGCTACAACAATCAATATCATGATACCGTTTAATATCATACCCTTGGAGGCCCGAGCCACATAGATCCCTATAAGCGCAGCGTAAGGAAGAACAAAAGGCATCAGATAACGGGGAGCACCCGGCCCTTCCTTGGCTATTATGGACGCTGACAGGATTCCAGTCATCATCAGAAAGAATATAAGGACAAACTGTTGCCACCTCTCCAGCCCGCTACGCATCAGCAGGAAAAAATATACGCAGGCCAGGACAAGAAGGAGCAGGTTGGCAGTAGCGGAGACAGTTGTGCCCACGGTTGCACCGCCCACAAAAGCATCGAACCCGAATATCAACGACAGCGCATGGAAATACCTGGTCAGATGCTCTGGCACCATCTCCCATGAGACAGAGGCCGCGGGAGGCCGGTAGATGAAAACTCCCGCACGCTGCAGCAATGACTGCAAGGCAAGCCCACCCACCGAGGCTGCCACCAGTCCGCCTGACAGAAAAGCCTCGTCCCTCCATCCCATCAAGGCACACCCGGCAAAACGCATCACGAATATTGAGGCCAGTACCGGGACGGCAAGGAAGAAGATATAGAAAGGATCGGAAAATGCAGCCAGCCCTGAAAGCAACACCACGGCAGCATGTAATAATACATGCCGCATCCCTTTGTTTCCGTCTCCGGCGTCGCCTCGCAATGCAATGAAGCGTATCAGATAAAGAACAACAAAACCGAATAACAGAGTTCCCACGTGAATATTGACATGCAGATATATGGAAGAAGAATATGGAGGAAGGCACAGAAAGATCGCCAAGGACCACAAAGCGGCCTTATGCCCGAACGTCCGGCGCATTACAACAAAAAACACGGCAGAGATGCCAATGAAGAAAACCATCGCCCCTAAACGTACGGTCATTGGCCCCATGCCCATCACAAGTCCAAGCACGGCATAGACCGGGAACTCGGTAAAGAAGTATGAATTACTGGGAAAATACCAGTCCTGCATGAGATAATTGCCATGGTTGAAAATGTCATAGAACACCATTGCCGGATTACTGTCGTCACTATTGAGTGTATTGTTAAAGGCCAGGAAAGCCTTGGAACATGCTCCGAGGAACATTAGCAGGAAAAGCACTATGGTTGAGTATTTTTCAGTTGAATCACGTGACATAATATATCTTAGAGCATCCTTCCTGTCTTTATATGTTCAGGGTAATATCCAAGAGCCTTATTATTATACAATTTCGTTAAGGGGCCACGGCCCCATTTAAACTGGGGGCTGTCAGCCACTACAGTTTTCAAGAAAAGTAACGAATAACCTGATCTAGTATTGAAGGTGTTTATTTAGAAGGATGCTCATGCGGGTCGATTCGACCTATAAGGTCCAGCCCGTGGCTGGGGGCCAAGGGCACCATTTACGGGTACATCAAAGTTGCCGCAACAAAAGCAGATGCAACCTCAATAAATCTCTAGCTCTGATCTGCTGTAGATACAAAGAAGTCGGCACGACTCGCTCACGAGAAGTCGCGAAGTCGCAAGACTCGATCCGAGGGGCCACGGCCCCCTTTTCTAACATACGTCGAATGCTTAATAACAACACACAACTTGTAGCTCTGGCTTTGATTCGTTCATATACAAGTAAGAAGACGCGAAGTAGTACTTGTCGTACTTCGAGCGGCTTATTGCGCAGTAGATGGGCGAATCAGAGCCAGAGGGCTAGAGGAGGTATTCGGCCAGGTTAATCTTGAACTTGTTCGGGTCCAGCGTGCGGGCTATGGAGTTTTTAAATGTCCCGTCCTGGTCCTTCTCGGCCAGGTCCACCAGGTGGCCCTGCACCTTCCTGCCATCGGTGTCGGAGATGACCAGCACGCGCGGCCTGTCGGGGATGCTCATATTGGCCCCGTAGACAAGGGCTATCTCGCGGCTTTTAAGCATTAGCGCGGTGCCTACAGGGAATATCCCCACCATGTTCACGAAGAATTTAAAGAGCCTCGGGTCGAGCTGGCTCTCCACCCTCTCCATCATGAGGCTCAGGGCCTTCTCAGGGCTCATGGGCGTCCTTGAGTATACCCTTGAGGAGGTCATGCCGTCGTACTGGTCGGCAAGGCTCACAATGCGCGTGAAGATATCCAGGTCATGGGGGAAGCGGCGGTCCGGGTAGCCGGTGTTGTCCCTGTATATGTGGTGTTCGAAGGCGACGATGCCGGCCTTGATGGACAACTCGTCAAACCCCTTCATGTTGAGAATGGCGCGCACGCCCCACATGGGGTGTTTCTTCACTATCTTCCACTCGTCGTCCGTGAAACTGGTGGGCTTGTTCAGCACTTCCTGCGGTACCTCCATCTTGCCCAGGTCATGGAACAGGGCCACCATGCCGAGTTCCTGCAACTGGGACTTTGAAAGCCCTATCTTCTGGCCCATGGCGATGGATAAGATGCTCACATTCACACAGTGGTGATATGTGTAGTCGTCGTAATCCTTGATGGCGGTCATGCCCATAAGCAGCTCTTCCTCGGTAAGCAGGACGTCCACCATTGACTGCACCGCGCGCTTTGCGCGCTTTATGTTGGCCTTCTCCCCGCTCTTGATCTTCTCGAAGACACCCTTGGTATAAGAGACCGCGTTGAAGTATGTTGCCTTGACCGTCTTCCTGATGTCGGTCTCTTCCTTTGTATCCTTCTCCACCCGGGGGATGGCAACACTGATGGAGGAGATGCCTCCGGCAGCCATGGCAAGCTCGTCAAAGGGCACATCCGTGAAGGCAGCTGAAAGATAGGCCTTGAGAAAGGCCTGTATGTCCTCGGCTGTTACGTCATTGCCAAAGGTGATGCTGCCAAGGCCAAGCTTCTTGTACTCGTGGACCAGGTAGTCGAAGTTTATGAGCTGGTCCATTGAGACCTTTATGCGGGATTCGTTGAGGTAGAAATACTCCCCAACGAGTTCGAGGTTGACTGCGGATTCCTCGCCAAAGACCACGGTCAACAGTTCCATCAACCTGTCCACGCTCTTGAGCACGGCCACGTTCTGCGGGTTGTGGATCTGTGAGGTCCGTATGATCGCAGCCAGTTGGTTGACAATCCCCTTGGCTACGCGTTCGGAAGAATCACCCTTTTTTTGCACGCTGTATCCTCTTTATAGCCGTATTCGCAGCATCCGCTATCTGCTTTACCTTTGAACCCCTGAGTTCCTCAAGCAGCCCCATGGAGCGCTGGTCGCCAAGAAGACCCAGGCAGTAGACCGCAACGGCCTTCATCTCGTTATATGTGGCGCGCCCGAAGAATGGGTTCTTCTTCAGTATGTCCTCGAGGAAGCCGATCACGTCGTCGTACTTGAAAAAGGACAATGCCTCGAAATACTTCCTTAAAAGAGAAGCGTCCTCCTCCAGAAGGTTCTTGTCGGTGATCCGTGCGATAAGGGCTTCCATGCCCACCCTGTGCCGAAGCTTCCCGAGGGCTGAGGCCGCCGCAATGCTTACGCCCTTGTCCTCGTCATAAAGCATATCAACAAGACGGTCTATGTACTTTATGCCGCCAAAGTCGCTTATCCCCTTTATGGCCTCCCTGCGCACGCGGGGCTCCTCGTGGGCCAGGCCCTTGACAATATGTTGAAGCGCGTTCTTGTGCTTGGTCTCCCGGAGAACAAGGATAATGTTCCTGACAACATACCATCTCTTGTCCTGAAGGCCCTTTGATACGGCGCCGATGTCCCTCTTGCCCACAAAGGTCAGCGCCATGATGGCCTTCTTGCGGCCCTGGATGGTCTGAAGCTCCCCGAGAAGTTCTATCATCTGCGGGATGGCGCTTGTGCTTAGTATGCCCACGTACTCCTTGAAGTCCTCGTCCTTGATGCCGTCCTTGTCATCAAGGCAGGAACCTATTATCCTCATCAGGCTCCCCGAGCCCGCTGAGCGCAACACCTCGTTCAGGGCCTTGCTCACGTTCTCGCTCTTTGTCTTCTGGACCACTTCCTTGACCCGCTGGAATATCTTCATGGCCCCGGGCAGGTCGTCGTTCGAGGCCGAGTGCTCAACAGAGCTCTGGATTATGCGCACGACGTCCTTGAACTCGTCGATGTTCCCGGAGGCATAGAGCATGTCGAAGACGATGTCCGTGAGCTTGTCGATATAGCCCTTGCCATAGTCCTCGATATCGCGGGCCAGGATCTCGAGGTCCTCGTCCGTGACGGGCATGGGGGTGATGGGCGTGAAGTCATCGTCCTCAGGAGGCGCCTCCTGTGCCTGCTGCATCACACCCTCTTCGGTGGGGTTCTCCCTGGCCTTATCCTCGGCCTGCTGCTGGAAGTTCTCGTCTTCCACAAGGACGCTGTCGTCCACCTTGTACTTTATGTTCGCGAAATCCTTCTCCCAAAGGAGCGTGACCAGGTCCTCCTCCACCTCCTCGCGGTCCAGGTCCACCGCAATCGCGCTCAGGAACTTCAGCAGTTCGTCCACCTTGAGCTCGCTTGTGAAGGTTATGGACCTGATGCCGTCGCGGAAGAAGAAAAGCGCGAAGTTCTCCTCCTGTCCAGTGCCGTTGTAGACCTCCTCGTCACCGAGCATGAACTCGTTTCGCTGTATCCTGAGTTCAAGGGTATCCCCGAACTCGAAAAAGTCCATGGTCTTGTTGTAGGTCTCCTCCACCGTGCGCATGTAGATGGGGTTGTTCTTGGGATATATGCGCAGGTTCTTACGGGCACGCTGCAGCGAGGCTATCGCCTCGGCCGCACACTTGCCTTCCGGAGTGCTTATTTCAGGGGTTTTCTCCATTTTCTATGGTAACAATAACACAGCATTTTAGTACTGTCAATGGACTGTATCATAACACCTTGCAACTGTAATGCATTGCCCGGACACCACCTTAAGGCTCTTTCGTGAGGCTCCCGTCGTCATCGCTTTCGTCAGCTTCCAGGGCCTTTCTGCGGCGGCTGGCAAAAATGCGCGAGGCTATGAGGCCGGCCTCGTAGAGGACGATTATAGGAACCGCCATGAGGGTCTGGTTGAAGGCGTCAGGCGTTGGGGTGAGCAGGGCCGCGGCAACAAAGGCAAACAGTACCGAGTACTTGCGGTTCTTTGCAAGGGTCTCAACCGATACGAGCCCCGACCGGGTCAGGAACACAAGCACGACCGGAAGCTCGAACACGATGCCAAAGGCGAGGATGAACTTCAAACAGAAGTCCATGTACTTCTCCACCGATATCATTGGCACAAGCGTCCCGACCTTGAAACCCAGCAGGAACTTCATGGCAAAGGGAAGCACGACCACAAAGCAGAAAAGAGTGCCGAAGATGAACAGGCCCGAAGTCACGAACACGAAAGGT
>DAOWET010000229.1 GCA_030638335.1 Nitrospirota bacterium | reverse complement strand
TGGCAGGCATGTCAGCGGGGTGCCCAAACACATGCACAGGGAGTATGGCCTTTGTGCGCTCTGTAATACCCGCCTCTATCGCGGACACGTCGATATTGAACGTGTCAGGCACGATGTCCACGAAGACAGGTGTCGCACCTTCATATATAATGGCCTCCGCGGTGGCAAAGAAGGTGAAAGGCGTTGTGATAACCTCATCGCCGGGCTCGATGCCAAGAGATTTTACGGCAAGGTGCAGGGCGTCGGTCCCAGAGGCAACTCCAATGCCATGAGCAGCACCAAGGTGATCGGCACAGGCGGCCTCGAATTCCCTGACCTTGGGGCCGAGTATGTATTGGCCGCCCTCAAGCACCTCGGCAACGCTTTTAATCACCTCATCGCGGATGCCGTCAAACTGTTTCTTAATGTTCAGCATATGGACCATGATATTATTTCTCCAAGTTCTCGATCATCCCGGTAATTTCAAGCGCCACCTTCAGTGCGCGCCTTCCCTCAACTGCGGAGACCATGGGCTTTTTCCCGTCCCTGACACAGCCGACAAAATCCTCCAGCTCCTCTTTCAGGGGCTCATGTGGAGTAAGTTCCACTGATTCGTATTTGATCCCGCCTTCATGCTTCATCGAACGCTTTATGGTCATGTTCATGTAGTCCACATGTATCATGGAGTCCCTCTGGAGAATGTCCATGGAGCGCTGCTTGTCCTGGGCAATGCGGCTTGCGGTAATAAGGGCCTTTGCGCCCCCCTCGAACTCAAGCCATGCCTTTGCAATGTCTATCTTCTCCGTGAGGACGGACATCCCCACAACGCGTATGTCCGTTATCTCCCTGCCCTCAAGCAGGCTCATCACGATATCGATGTCATGTATCATCAGGTCCAGGGTGACGTCAACGTCCGTGCCGCGGGGCTGAAACGGAGCCATCCGCTTGCTCTCTATGAAGCCCGGGTCATCTATCATCTCCCTGACGGCCATGACAGCAGGGTTGTACCTCTCAAGGTGCCCCACCTGCACTATGCAGTCATTATCCCTTGCAGCCTCTATCAGGGCGTCTGCCTCTTCCACTGTAGTTGTTATGGGCTTCTCTATGAGCAGATGCTTTCCAGCCCTCAGGCACTCCAGGGACATATCAAAATGCAGGCTTGTAGGGGTCACAATGCTAAGGGCATCCAAATCGCCAAGGACTTCACGAAAATCGCTGACAGCCCCGCACCCGTACTCTGAGGCAGACCTGGCTGCCGCATCAGCGTCCGGGTCAACCACGGCCACGAGGTTCACGCCCTCAAGGGAGGAGTATATCCTGGCGTGGTGCTTTCCAAGATAGCCAACGCCGACAACAGCTACATTTAGTGCCATAATTTAGTATTCTCCTGTGTTTGCATTACTAGATATATTGCAATAAATATAGCTGTTTCAGCAAGGCATCCGGCATTGACTTGACCGTGCATGAGGGTTAGTATTGTTCAGGTTTGAAATCATGCTGGCATGCTGGCACAAAGGAGGGGGCAAAATGAGATCATATCGCAAGGAACTCTGGTTCAACATTCCCGGAAGGCGGGCGTTCATAAACATCACTGCCGATGTGGAAGGGTGCATCCGGGAAAGCGGCATACTGGAGGGCCTTGTCCTGGTAAACGCCATGCACATAACCGCCAGCGTCTTCATAAATGACAATGAGTCCGGCCTTCACCATGACTATGAACAGTGGCTTGAGGAACTGGCCCCGCACGAACCCGTCTCCCGCTACCACCATAACCGCACTGGAGAGGACAACGGCGACGCCCATCTGAAACGCCAGGTCATGGGGCGTGAGGTGGTGTGCGCCCTCACGGGCGGCAACCTCGATTTCGGCCCATGGGAGCAGATATTCTACGGCGAGTTCGACGGGGGGCGCAAAAAGAGAGTGCTGGTGAAAATAATCGGCGAATGAGCTGGCCCGGACAGCCTAATTATCATTAAAGAACAACGAGTTTGCCAGTTTTGTGGTATAATTTCCCATGTCCGGGAATGGTTGTTACGGGGGAAATGAAGAGGTCATCCGGAAGAAGCTCGAAGCGGAAGACCATCGCGAGGAGGTTGCCACCTCCGACGCAAGAGAACTGACCCTCCAGCTACTGACTTCAAAGGGTTTCTCCGATACAGAGATACTTCAGGACAGCCCCGTTGAGGTTGCTTCGAACAAAGGCGGCACTGAATCCGTAAGCGTGGACTTCCTTGTCTCCGTGGAGGGCTCGCGGCTTATGGCTATCAAGTGTTCCATGTCCCTTGAGTCCAGGGAAAGACACGTTCTCGCTTTTGCCCGTGCCGCATTTGAGAGGCCCGTCCCCTTCTGCGCCATCACGGACGGCATAACTTTCCGTCTCATAAGCACTTCCGACGGACGGACGATCACTGAGCTTCCCGATGAATTACCTGAAAAAAAGGCCCTCGCTTCCATGGCAGCCGGCCAGCCGGATGACGCGATCTCCAAAGAGCGCAGAGACAGGGAGGCCATGGTGCTTCTGGCCTTTGAGACCACGGCATGCCCAAGGGTTGAGGGCTCCTCATGAGAAAGACCGCCCTCATATACGACGATATATTCCTCAAACACAAGACACAGCACGGCCATCCCGAGAGGCCCGAGCGCCTCGTGAGCATCATGAACACGCTAAGGGATTCGGATATTTGGGATTCGCTTATTCACCTGTCCCCAAGAAAGGCCACGGACGAAGAACTCCTTGCCGTGCACACACCCGGGCACATCGAGCATATGAAAAACCTCGTTGGCTATGCCGACCCAGATACCTACGTCTCCGAGGACAGCCTTGAGGCCGCCCTTTACGCCGCGGGCGCCGTGCTTGTGGCCATTGACAGATGCCGCTCCGGCGAGATAGAGCGCGCCTTCTGCGCCGTGCGCCCCCCAGGCCACCATGCCGAGGCGGACCGCGCCATGGGTTTTTGCATGTTCAATAACGTGGCCGTAGGGGCTCGATATGCGCAGAAGCTTGGCTATAAGAGGATCTTCATTATTGACTTTGACGTACACCATGGAAACGGCACCCAGCACATGTTCTACGACGACCCGGATGTTTTTTATTTCAGCACGCACCAGTGGCCCCATTACCCGGGCACCGGAAGGCTTGAGGAGACAGGGACGGATAAAGGCGCAGGCACGACGGCAAACTTCCCCATGGACTCTGGTGCCGGGCTCAAGGAATACGCTGTCATCTATAACGATATCCTGCCCAAGAAGGTGGCTTCCTTTGACCCTGACATGATAATCGTCTCCGCTGGCTATGACCTGCACGTTCAGGACCCCCTTTCGGGCATCAGGATCACTGACGAGGGCATCAATACCATAGTCTCGGCCATAGTCAGATCAAAGGATATTCCTGCCGTATTTGCCCTTGAGGGAGGATACGACCTGGACGCTCTTTCGGCGTCCGTATTGACCACGATAAAAAACCTTTTGTCAGAATGAGAAAATAAATGTTAAAATAATCTGAATGATAGGCGAGACTAATGAATAATATCGTACTACTGATAGAGAACGACAAAGACACTGTTGTAAAAGCCGCGCAAGCCCTTGAGGGAGCCGGCTACAACATAGTCGGCGCGGACACTGCCCAGGAAGGCACGGACAAGGCAAACGAACTCACTCCCATCCTGATACTGGTCAACCTTGCCACTCCCGGGGCGAACGGGCTTGAGCTATGCAAATCACTCCACAACCCTGAAGCACTCACAGAGGTGCCCATTATTCTGCTTACCCTGAGGGAAGGGAAGTTCGAGCCTGTATACACAAAGCTCT
>DAOWET010000185.1 GCA_030638335.1 Nitrospirota bacterium | reverse complement strand
CACCCGCCCCACCTGACCGTCAACAAGCCGCACCTTTATGCCGTGGGGGTGCGTGGGGCTCTTGGTAAGTATGTCCTTGACAACACCGTCCGTAAGCTTCCCCGTACGCTGATCTTTCTTCAGCACGATGGATACGCTAATGCCCGCTTTTATGTCCGCTCTCTTAGTTCCGTCCATATTTTCTCCCTTAAAATTACATTCTCCATTCTTACAGGGGCTTGCATGGAATTTTAAAATCCACATGATAATGTTCGTCATGGCGAACCCATGAGCGCTTTTTCGAAAACTCAAGATGCTCCTTAATATACTCGCCCTCTGCCGCATCAAAAAGGAGCTGCTGAAGCCCCGGGTCGAATATCACCCTCCATATGCTTATACCTTTTTCAGCCGCCTCCTCATGAAGATATCTTAAATGCAAAGACACGGCATCATAATCGATGGTGTATTGCTTAAACCTCCCCCTGGCATCGAACTCGATGTTGTACCCAAGCTTGTTGAACACGCTTGCCGGCAGATACGCAGGGCTTCCGTCCCTGTCCACAACAGGCACCATGAAATCCACTGAAAGTCCGTTCTGGTGTGTCTTATGGGGTGAGAAGTCCCCTCCCTTTCGCTTTCCAGTCTCACCATACATGAAGACCTTATCAGGATGGTCCTTTACCAATCGCCTAAAGGACGAAACAATAACATCGCGAACAACGGAGTGCACGTATGTCCGGCCCGCCGCCTCGCCCACCTTGCTGTAAGACCGGAAGTTAGCGCCCTTTGCCGGAAGCTTTACCCCTGCCTCAAGCCTGCCCTTTGAGGTCGTGCCATAGCAGACACTTCTTGCATCTGTTTCCGCTAATGCCATTGCAGGGAATGCAAGCACCATAAGGACAGAAAACAATATGGAACAACATGAAAATCTCATAGATAATTATACTCTCTGTTTGTGAAGATAAAAAAAGCCCCCGGACTGTTTTAAGCTCCGGGGGCTTATAGATCCTCCAGTATACTGCAAATTACAAAGCTAACTCGTGGTCTGGGGTGCGGTAGATGCTAGTAAGAAAGCATGAAGTCGAAGACTCGATCCGAGGAGTACTTCTCCGTACTTCGAATGCTGTATTGCGCCGCAGATGCGGTAAACCAGTAGCGCTAGAGGTTCTCCTGCATTTCCCATACCCCGCACGGGCATATGGCGGCACAGAAACCACAGCCGATGCACTTGTCCGGGTCCACCTTGTACTCATACCCGCTGCCCCCGCCGTCTCCGGGATACTCCACGCGGCTGATGGCCCCCTGGTAGCAGGTCTCCTCGCAGATGTGGCAGTCACGGCAGCTCCCACAGCTCATGCATGCGACGGCCTCCTCCCTGGGGCTGAACACGCTTGTGCGGCAGATGTCATAGTACTCCTTGCGCACACGGTCGTAGGGTATCTGCATCTCCGGCTCGGGCTCCCAGTCAAAGTGGCTGAGTTCGGCGTGCAGTATTTCCGCCACAATTCTCCCCTGCCCTATGGCGTGCGTGATAAGCCCCGGCCTGCCCGCGTCGCCGATGGCGTACACGCTCTGGTCAGTGCTCTGGTAGCGGTCGGTCACCTTTATCCAGCCGCGCTCGGTGTGTATGCTCTCGGGCATGAAGTCCAGTATGGGTATCTCGCCAATGCTCATGATGACGATGTCAGCGTCCAGGGAACTTCCGTCCTTGAAGTTCAGCTTTTTACCTTTCTTGTCATAGCTCTCGGTGAACTTCGGCCAGAGTATCTCCGTGCCCTTGTCGCGGGCCATCTCCATCTCAACGCCGAATGCCGCGGGCTTCTGCACGTCGATGGACGTAACGCTTTGCGCGCCGGAGTTCCAGGCCTGCAAGGCCACGTCCATGCCCACGTTGCCCGCGCCGATGACCACAACGCGCTGTCCCCTTAAATCGGGTATCTCGCCCCTGTCTCCAAAATTCATCTGCTTTAAGAACTCAATACCAGGCATCACGTCTTTAGAGCCCTTAAAGGGTATCATGCGCGGAGCATGCGCCCCGCAGGCCACCACCACGAAGTCGTTTTCCTTCTTTATCGCGCTGAATGCCTTCTTGTCCACCTTCTGGCCCATATGGAGATTCACGCCAAGTTCCTTGAATCTGGAAAGTTCCTTCTGCAGTATCTCCTGCGGCAGGCGGTCGCGCGGTATGGCCATCTCGATCTTGCCGCCCATTTTATCTGAGCTCTCATACAGGTTCACGCTATGGCCTTTAAGCGCAAGCTGCCACGCGGCTGACAATCCCGCAGGGCCCGCGCCGATGACGCCAATGGTGTTGCCCGTGCTCTTTGCGGGTTTGGGTGCCTCAAGCTCCAGGGCCGCACTGCCGTATTCCTTGATGTTAAGCGGCCTGTCCACCCTGCCGCGAGTGCACGCGGTCATGCATAGGTTGGGGCAGACCTCGCCGCAGACTGTAGCGGGAAGCGGGCTGTACTGAAGCACCATCTCCAGGGCTTCGGCCACCCTGCCCTGACGGATCATGGTCGCCCTCTTGTGGGAGGGTATCCTGGTGGGACAGTTGTAGGCGCAAGGGGGCAGGTATTTATCATTTGCCCATATGGGCCTGAGCCTGCGGTCTTCTCCGGTCGTGACATACGGAAGCAAGGTGCGCTCGTGAGTGATAAAGGGGCCGAAGATGCCGCCCGAGCCCACGGCCTCATCCCAAGCGTCGGTGCGGAACTCAGCCATGGGTTTTCTTGCCCTTGCGCGAGCCGCCTTCTCAGCAGGGGTGAAGGCAACGATCTTGCTCCACTTGCTGATATTCCTGGTAAGCTCCCCAAGGAGTTCCGGGCGCTTGATCTTCCTGAGATAGGTCTTCATGTTACCAGTGAGCCAGTCCCAGTCCTGCGGGGTAAGCTCAAGGAGCTTCGCGTCACTTTCGCTGTAGCCCTGGTGCGGCCCGCGGAAATATATGGTGCCGCCCACCATGCCTACGCATGGGCGGTAGCCAAGGACGTTTAGAGGGTTTCTGGGTTTGTGTCCGCATACCACCGAGATGCCTCCGGCCTTGAACTCCGCAAAGCTGTCTCCAACGTCGCGAAGATACCATGACTCCGGCGGGTCAAAGCGGGGGTTGTGCTTGGTCATGGTGTCGCAGCGAGCGCCGCCGCCGCCTGCCACATAGAGCTTGCCCTGGGCCGCGGCGTTGTGCGCGCCGTTGGTCACGTTTCCAAGCACCGTGATCTCGGCCCCGCAGTTTATCCAGCCCGTGT
>DAOWET010000041.1 GCA_030638335.1 Nitrospirota bacterium | reverse complement strand
GCCGCTGTACTGCTGAGCACGGGTGCGGCCATGTATGAAGATGGCACTAGCCCCGGCCTCCTCAATGGCCTTGGCTGCTTCCACCGCATTCATATCGTCCGCATTCCAGCCCGAGCGAATCTTGCATGTCACCGGGATGTCAGCGCACTTGACCAGTGTCTTTACCGCCGTGTGCAGGGCCTTGGGCTCCCGCATGAGCGATGCCCCTTCTGCGCGTCTTGCCACCTTCTTGACCGGGCAGGCCGCGTTCAGGTCCAGTACGGAGTATCCCCTGTGTTTGACCGCCTCCCATGCCTCTTCCAACTGCTCAGGCCTCCTGCCTATGAACTGGATGCCAAGGGGCTTGTCCAGCGGATGGTCTGTCATGAGGTCCATGGTCTTCGGGTTGTTATGGGTCACGGCGTGCACGCTTATCATCTCGATAAAGGCCATGGGACAGCCCATCCTGCGGCTCATGAGCCTGAAGGGCAGGTCGCTGATGCATGCCAGAGGGGCAAGCACCATGGGGTGGGCCAGCTCCAGGGGGCCTATTTTAAGGGTATTGGGCAGCATGGATGGTATTGTATCGCTCCAGGGGCGCGCCAGTCAAGCGGAGGCACAGCCCATTATCCTTTTATATCAAGCGGTTAAAGCAGTTGTAAACTGGTTCCGGCAGCTCTGTATAGCTTGACACAGTATGTTCTGGAATGATAAAGTAAGTTTAGCTGGCACTCTCCTTGGGAGAGTGCTAAGTTATGTGCACGGGCTCGAATGCACCGCATCTGGGGGTGACGCACCCCAGCGTGCTTTTGGTTTGAGGGCGTGAGAAAGATGGGACATGGTCCCACGCGCACTGCGCCTTGCATCTGCAGCACCTCGAACCCGTGCTGTGTGAGGTTTGACGTAATTAGGTTAAATCAATGGAACTGGACGATAGAAGAGATAAGGTATTGCAGGCGGTTGTGGACACTTATATCCGCAAGCCCGTGCCTGTTGGCTCAAGGCTTCTGGCAAAGTCCGCTGATTTCACCCTGTCCTCAGCCTCCATCCGCAACATAATGGCGGACCTTGAGGACATGGGCTATCTGGTGCAGCCCCACACGTCCGCGGGCCGCGTTCCAACGGACAAGGGATACCGCTACTATGTGGACGCGCTGAGCGCTCAGGGGTTCGGTATGAAGGAGGAGAAGCTGCTGGCCTCCCTTGAGCAGAGCTTCCAGGACGCGCAGGACGACATCACGAGCCTTTTAAACGATGTGACCGAGAAGGTATCGAGCATGTCGCATTGCCTGGCATTCGCAGTGCCCCTGAGGGCGGACAACACAACGCTCAACCGGGTGCAGCTCTATCGCTACCGGGGCAACCACACCGTGGCCCTGCTGCTTACCAACGAGGGGCTGGTCACGAGCAAGGTCCTGTACACTGATTTCGGGCTCTCGCAGCGTGAGCTTGACCGGATATCGGACTACCTGAACTCGGAGTTCTCCTCCTATACGATAGACGAGATAAAGAGTGTTGTGATGGAGCAGATGTCCCGTGAGAAGGCGCTTGCCGACGTGCTTATCACCAAGGCCATGCAGATATGCAGGGAGGCCCTCGTATTCCCCGACTGTGATATAATCTTTTCAGGCGTTTCCGAGCTTATCGGGCTCCCGGAGTTTGCCGATAATGTCAACAGTATAGCCAGGGCCATAGAGGATAAGCATACGATAATCAGTCTCCTCGACAGCCTGCAGGGGGGCTTGGAGGCCGAGGTGCTTATCGGGTGCGAGAACCCCGAAAGAGGGTTCAGGCGACTGAGCATCGTGACCTCTGAATATCGCCAGGGAGACCGCCCTTTGGGGCGTGTGGGCATGATAGGGCCCACGAGGATGGATTACTCCAGCGCCATACCACTTGTTGAGGTGATGGCGAGGTATATTTCCTCAGCAATCTAAACGCAAGGAGAACTTGTTTTGTCTGATATTGATGATATCAAAGAAGAAGAAGTGGAATTTGACGACAACGCTGTCTCGGAAGCTCTGGGAGACGACCTGGATGACGAGGATATCGAGTTCATCCCTGTTGACGAGTGCGGGATAGAGGAGCCGGGCGAGGAAGATGAGGAGGACCCGGTGGGGAAGCTCCGCCGGGAGGCTGATGAGGCCCGCGACGAGTATCTGCGGCTCTACGCAGAGTTCGACAATTACAAGAAAAGAACTGTCAGGGACAAGGCAGAACTGGCGAAATACGCGAATGAGAGCATCGTAAACGAGTTTCTTACCTCAGTGGACAACCTCGAGGTAGCCCTCAAGCACGCTGATGAGGAGGAGACGAACAAGGCGTTTCTCGAGGGAGTGGAGATGACCCTCAGGGAGCTTTACAGGGCCTTCGAGAAGTTCGGCGTGACGCCCATAAAGGCGGAGGGAAAGCCATTTGACCCGGAGTTCCACCACGCTGTGGCGCACCTTGAGCGCGACGACATGGATGAGAACATGGTGGTCGTGGAACTCAGGAAAGGATTCATATATAACGACAAGGTACTCAGGGCCTCCATGGTCTCTGTATCGAAGAAACCCTCCGGCCAGTAGCCGGATGAGGAAAACAACACATAGATGGACAAGGAGGATAGATAGATGGGAAAAGCAATAGGTATTGACCTTGGGACAACCAACTCTGTGGTGGCAGTAGTGCAGGGTGGGGAGCCTGTGGTCATCCCCAACCAGGAAGGTACGCGGACAACCCCGTCCGTTGTAGCGTTTACAGACAAGGGCGAGAGGCTCGTTGGGCAGATAGCAAAGAGGCAGGCCATCACGAACCCGGAGAACACGATATTCTCGATCAAGCGCCTTATGGGCAGGAGGGTTGACACCCCTGAGGTCAAGCACGCCAAAGAGCGCCTGCCCTACGCAATCGTGGAGTCCTCAAACGGCGACGCCCAGGTGGAGATCAAGGGAAAGAAATACTCACCGCCCGAGATCTCGGCCATGATACTGCAGAAGCTCAAGCAGGCCGCCGAGGACTACCTCGGCGAGGAGGTCACGGACGCGGTGGTAACCGTTCCGGCATATTTTGACGACTCGCAGCGCCAGGCCACCAAGGACGCGGGAAAGATAGCCGGCCTGAACGTACTGAGGATCATCAACGAGCCCACGGCAGCGGCCCTGGCCTATGGACTGGACAAGAAGGGAGAGGAGAAGATAGCCGTCTACGACCTTGGCGGCGGCACCTTTGATATCTCCATACTTGAGATCGGCGAGGGCGTCATCGAGGTCAAGGCCACAAACGGAGACACTTTCCTTGGCGGCGACGACTTCGACATCCGGATAATCGACTGGATGGTGGATGAGTTCAGGAAATCAAGCGGCATTGACCTGAAGACCGACAAGATGGCGCTCCAGAGGCTTAAAGAAGCTGCCGAGCGCGCGAAGATTGAGCTTTCCACTGCCACGGAGACAGAGATCAACCTGCCCTTTGTGACAGCGGACGCAACCGGGCCAAAACACCTCCTGATGAACCTTTCGCGCGCGCAGTTCGAACAGATGTGCGCTGACCTTTTCGACCGCTCCATCGAGCCCTGCAAGGTGGCCATGAAGGACTCGGCCCTGTCCACAGTGGACGAGGTGCTTTTAGTGGGCGGCCAGACCAGG
>DAOWET010000039.1 GCA_030638335.1 Nitrospirota bacterium | reverse complement strand
TTCAAGCACCTTGAGGTGCCGCTCAGCCACTCAAACGCGCTTGTGTCCAGGCTCAAGATCATGAGCAACCTCGACATATCCGAGCGCAGGCTCCCCCAGGACGGCAAGATAAAGTTCTTCTTCCAGGGAAAGCAGATCGAGCTTCGTGTCGCAACGCTCCCCACCGTGGGCGGCGAGGACGTTGTCATGCGTATTCTGGCCGCAAGCGAGCCCATGACGGTCAAGCAGCTTGGCCTGAACAAGCGCAACGAGGAAGAGCTTATCAAGATGGTGGCCATACCCTACGGCATCATGCTTGTTGTTGGCCCAACCGGTTCTGGTAAGACCACCACCTTGCATGCGTGCGTGGGTCACATCAACACCCCAGAGCGCAAGATATGGACTGCCGAGGACCCGGTGGAAATTACGCAGGAGGGCCTGAGGCAGGTGGAGGTCAAGCCGAAGATCGACTTCACCTTCGCGCGCGCCATGAGGGCGTTCCTTCGTGCCGACCCCGACGTCATCCTCGTTGGTGAGATGCGTGACTTTGAGACAGCCGCCATAGGCATCGAGGCCTCGCTCACCGGTCACCTGGTCTTCAGCACCCTGCACACGAACAGCGCGCCCGAGACCATCACGCGTCTGATAGACATGGGCATCGACCCCTTCAACTTTGCCGACGCCCTCTTGGGCATTCTTGCCCAGCGTCTCGTGAAGACGCTCTGCAAGGACTGCAAGGAGGAGTACCACCCGGACCAGGCCGAGTTCGACGAGCTTGTGGATGCATACGGCAAGGAGTTCTGGCCGGAGCTTGGCGTTAAGTACGACGATAACTTCAAGCTCTTTAAGGCCAAAGGTTGCGTTGAGTGCAACCACGGCGGCTATCGTGGTCGCGCGGGCCTGCACGAGCTTCTTGTTGGCACGGACCCGGTCAAGGAGGTCATCCAGCAGAAGGCCGGCGTGACAAAGATACAGGAGCAGGCGATCAAGGACGGCATGCGTACGCTTTTCCAGGACGGCGTTATGAAGGTGCTTGCGGGCAAGACTGACATGTCCATGGTTCGCCGCGTCTGCATGCAATAGGTGCCACGGGCACCATTTTACTGGGGGCTTCCGCATAGAATGGTATTCATAATACTAGCGTCAACGAACCCCATTTATTGATGGAATCATCCCAATCAGAGGAACATATCTTAAACGCGAATAATAATCCCGAGAACAGGATTGGTGTCAAGTGTTCTAGGTGCGGGTATGAACAGATGCCTTCTGAATCATGTATCTCTTGCGGATTACGCCTTGACTATAATTTTCTTGATATTAAGCGGGGTGATCCAGCGCCCGTTGATGTGCTATTTAAAGAAGCATGGAAACTGTTCAAGTTAAGATTTCCTGTTCTGCTTATGATAAGTCTCATCCATAATCTATTTGTGCTCGCGACTAATTTCGATGCGTATTTCAATCAGGTGACATTTAACCCGGAAGAGATAGAGTACGCGAAACTGATTGCAATTAATTCAGTATTGCTTTTTGTGTACGCATGGTCAATAGGTGCGTATGTTTCGGCTATTACGAATAAATCACTTTCAATTGGTGAGGTACTTGGATCGGGAGTAAGGCTATTGCCCTCATACCTGTGGATCGCCATTATATCCTCCATTATTATCATGCTTGGTTTCTTAGCGCTGGTAGTTCCAGGAATAATACTTATGGTGCGGTATGCATTCAGAGAATTTGTCCTGCTCTGCGAGAACAAGAGAGGCTATGACGCTCTCAGACGGAGTTCCGAGTATGTTAAAGGCAGGTGGTTTAAGGTTTTCGGTCGCCTCCTTCCTGTCTGGATTCTCATATTTATCCCAGTCTTTCTCCCACAAGCCATTGGTATATTATTTTTGATTCTGCTTATACCTTTCTCTTATGTTTATACATATATTGTTTACCAGAGCCTTAGAGGAGAATTAGTAGCAGGAAGTTCTCCTCAAATAGAAGGAAGAATGCCGGAAAATGAGACAGTGCAATGACTGTGATACTACTTAAAGGGAGCTTCTTATGCAGATCATGATTGAAAAGCCCACCGAGGATTTCATAACTAACAGAAAAATACGCTCGTGGCCCATATGGGAGAAGGAAGTATCAAAATTCGACTGGCACTATGACCAGACAGAAGAGTGCCTTGTGCTCGAAGGCCATGTGATAGTGGAGACACCCGACGGCAAGAAGGTAGAGTTCGGCCCTGGGGATTTCGTGACCTTCCCGCAGGGGCTATCGTGTGTATGGGAAGTATTGGAGCCGATAAGAAAGCACTACA
>DAOWET010000240.1 GCA_030638335.1 Nitrospirota bacterium | reverse complement strand
TCGAGGTCTGATGCCATGTCCCACACGTCTCCCGGCAAGTTGACGTTGCTTCGCAAAAAGCTCTTCCCTGAAACGCTTGTCCGGAGTTTCTGCCGGGCCAACCGTTCCTTCTGGGAGAAGTATCTTTCTGACAGGCCATCCGAGCATAACAGTGAGTACATACTGGTCGACGGATTCGTCGAGCATACAGGCTACGTCATGCGAATCTCATCCGCTGCCAATGTGCTCAAGAGGACAAAGGGCATCTCAACGCTCTGGTGCACCCGCAACTACTTCAACCGGAAGCTGCATGCCGTGATCGGCTCCTATGGCGCAAACGCCATCGAGAACCTGGCTGTGCTGAAGTTCCCCCTGCTTGCGGTTCTCAGCGTTCTCAGGAGCATCCCCATATTCATCTCCCTTGACGTAAGGGAACTTGTGGGCCTCAGGTACAGGGATATACAGGTGGGAGACCTTGTATATGACAATTACCTCTGTGAGGGCCATGCCACTGTCAGGGGGAAGAACTTCCATCTGTTCAAGAAGATATCCGAGGCGGTCTTCTGGTATCACCTTTTTGACCTGTTATTCAGGAAGTACGATGTTAAGTACATGCTGCTTGGACATACCGTGTACAGCATGTTCGGCGTGCTCGCAAGGCTTGGGGTCCAGAGGGGGGCTGTACTTTATGGCGTGCGGGGACCCAAACTGAATGAGATATCAATAAAAAGGGTCGACTCCCCCGGGGGCGCGCTGGAATGTCCGATTAAGATCACAAAGCCGGTATTCGACAACGTGTTCGAGAACCATCGTGACATAGCCATTGATGAGGCTGAACGCTACATGAGCCTTCGTGTGAAGGGGGGCGAATCCGCGGAGGCCAGCCAGGGAGCGTATGGGAAAGGCATGGACCGCATGGAGCGCGAGGGGCTCGTGAGCCTCCTTGGCCTTGACCCCGGCAAACCGGTGGTTTTCCTTTTCTCGCACGTATTTACCGATTGCCCCCATTACAACAGCTGGTATCTTTTCGACGACCACTACCTCATGGCCTACGAGACCATAGAGCGCATGGCCTCCATTGACACCGTTAACTGGGTGCTCAAGGAACATCCCTTCAACGAACACCCACATTACATCTCGGGCGAGTCCCTGAAAAGCATAGCGCGCGACATATACGGCGATACGCTCCCGGACAACATAAAAGTGCTCCCGGAAAATATCAGCACCGAAAGCGTTATATATCTTGCAGACGGGATCATAACCGGATACGGTCATATCGGGCTTGAGGCTTCAAGTTTCGGGGTCAAGAGCCTGCTGGGTGGCGAGGCTACTTTCTCGGACCTTGGTTTCACCTTCGACCCCAGGAGCAAGGATGATTTTTTTGACGCCATGGAGAAGATCTTCACGAAGGACAGCGCTTACAGTGTCGACGTGGACCGGGCGAAGATAGCTGTCTTCCTGGAGTTCAAGCACCTTGCCGTGCGTTTAGGGATAATACCGGCAATGAAGGGTTTTACTTTAAATATCGGGACGGATGACGAGCTTGAGGCCTATTCCGACGCAATACTCCTGCTTGAGCGGCCAGATGCTTTTGAAGACTACGGGCTTGAGAGGATGAAGGAGTTCTTTGAGTCCGGGGCCCAACAGCTCACAAACTCATTTGAAATATATGGACATGCCAGTGATGAACAGGGCTGATCAAGCGGCTCGTGAATTTGATGCTCCATATATTTTTAAAGGATGGCGACTACCAAAAAACCAGCGCGGTGCAAAGTATGATCGACGCGCTCGGCCCAAAAGACGAGGAGGAGAAAAATGGCTAAGGGCGCATGGAAGTTTAGTCCTGAGGAAAATAAAAAAACAGATAACAGTGATTTGCCTATGCGCAAAATAGTAATTATACTCGTCCTGATTGGAGGGCTCGCGTTTTGGATGACCAGTGGCCCAAAGCAGGCAGTTAAATATGAAGTAAAATACAGCACCAGGCCGCAACAAATAACCGTCACTAGAGGCCCGGCGACGTTAAAAGGCGAGTATCCAATATGTGTAACTGAAGATTTATTAGACCAGGCGCATACAGCATCTGCAAATAAGGACCGGCGGTTATGGGATTATGTCATGAGTAATGGATGTGTTATAGCTCAAGAGGGCATCAAGGTCTCAGTTCTGGAATGAAACTACGGAACGGTTAAGGTTAAGGTATACCTCGAATCAACTACTCAGGATATGTGGACCGTGGTAGAAGAAATAAATAACTAGCGTCTCTTCCCTTCTCTTTTCAACTTTTGTTTGATATAAAGCGAATCCCTTCCAGTGTATAGAATCCATAAACCATTTAAAGTATAGTTTTTAACTTTCTCAAGCACTTAGGTTTTATCAACCCCCCACAGAACAGGGCTGAACAGTTACCTGTCAATGACCGGCATGCATTGCCCCTGTGACGCCAGGAACAGCCTTTTTGGAACAAGCCTTCATGAAATGCAAACTGTTATAATCAATAATGTTTAAATCCGTTGAATCCTATTTGAAGTCTGCTGTCAAGGGCGGCACGCTTGTGTTCATCGGGACGGCAGTGAGCATCGTAATCTGGTTTGCCACTAAGGTCCTGATAATCCAGCATACGACCGAAGAGGAGCTTGGCATATACACTCTTGCGGTCGCGGTTATCAGCATCCTTGCTCTTATCGCCGGTGCCGGGCTTCAGGATGGCTCCACAAGATTCATCTCACTGTTCCTTAACCAGGGCAGCAAGGACAATGCCGACTCCGTCGCCCGCTCGGCAATGCAGATAAGCATGGCCTTCGGCTTCATTGCGTCCCTGGGACTGTATCTGTTCGCCGAGACGATCGCCATCCACTTTTTTTACATGCCTGAACTCATTGTCCCGTTAAAAGTGATCTCGTCTTTTGGCTTCTTCCAGGTCCTCTCGGGCACCCTTGTGGGTGTCATCAGGGGTTACGGCAACATAAAGCCCAGGGTATATTTCATCTCCATTGGCCAGCCCCTGTTGTTCCTCATGCTGCTTACAGTCTTTTTCGCCCTTGATATGCCTTTTATCAGCATCATACACGCCTTTACCCTGGCGATGATCATCGCCTGCCTGTGCATAGGCGCATATGGGTACAGGCAGGCAGGTTTCAACCCCCTGGCATTAAGTGACGGTGGGTTCCGGAACGACCTTCTAAGGTTCTCCTTCCCGCTCCTTGGCGCCGCCGCCATGGTCATGGTACTTAACTGGACTGATTCCCTCATGCTGGGACGCTACGCTACGGCGGACGAGGTCGGAATATACAGCGTGAGCGTATCGCTTGCAAGGCTGCTGACATTTGCCCTTGGCGCCGTGGGCTTTGTTTACATGCCCATTGCCAGCGAGATGCACGCGAAAAAGCAGAACATGGAACTCAAGAGGACCTTCCAGGTCCTAACCAAGTGGGTATTCGCGATCACTCTGCCTCTCTTCTTTGTCCTGTTCATCTTCCCCGAGATGACGATAACTTTTCTGTTTGGCGAGCGTTATATTGTATCCTCGGCCTCTTTGCGGGTACTGTCTCTCGGGTTCATGTCAAGCGTGTTCGTCGGCGCCTGCAACGTGCTGCTCATTATCATGGGTCGCTCAAAGGCCCTCATGAACATCTCTGTTATTGGCGCAGTGCTTAACATCGTGCTGAACTACATATTCATAAAGCGTCTCGGGTTCGGGGTTTTGGGGGCGGCGTCCGCCACCACCATCTCATACTTCGTGATCAACCTTCTGAATGCCTGGGTCCTTTTCAGGGAAAGCAGGGTCCATCCCATTACGACAAGTTACCTGAGGCCCATTGCAGGCACCGCGGTGATCGGCCTGGTGGTTTACGTCATTGCCAAGAGCCTGCCCCTTGAGTTCTGGATGCTGCCTATATATCTCGTCGGCTTCATTGTCAGTTATATTCTTATGCTTATCCTTACCAGGAGCGTTGGAAAGGAAGACATCGCCATACTCGATGCCATCTCGAAAAGGACCGGTATGCCCGTGGATCTTTTCAAGAGGCTCATCGGGAGATTTATGCATGAATGAACGATCCGGCCCGATTACCAGGCCGGACGTTTTCTTGTGAAAAATGGTCGGGGTGAGAGGATTTGAACCTCCGACTCCCTGCTCCCAAAGCAGGTGCGCTACCGGACTGCGCCACACCCCGTGCCTGCGCCGTGGCACTACATTAAACGAATAACGACCGGCCCGTCAATACGCGCCATGCAGTTGATCGGGCGCATGTATTTGAATTTATTCCCGAATCTATTATATTCTTAATAGTTATGCGTTTGCTATCGGTAATAAGGAACTTCCGGGGGAAGAGGGTGCTTGTTGTAGGCGACCTCATCCTTGACCGTTTCCTCTGGGGCCGTGTGGACAGGATATCCCCCGAGGCCCCGGTGCCCGTTGTGGAGGTCTCCGAGGAAAGCACCATGCCCGGCGGAGCCGCCAACGTGGCATGCAACATAGCCGCGCTCGGGGGCAGGGCCACCGTCCTTGGCGCCATGGGCGAGGACCATGCCGCGGAGCGCATGCATGAGCTCATGGGCGAGCACGGCATCAAGTGCATTGACGTCAGGGACGACCGCCCCACAACACAGAAGACACGCGTGATAGCGCGGCACCAGCAGGTGGTGAGGTTCGACCAGGAAGACAGGACCCCTTTGAGCGGAAGGGCTCTTAAAGAGTTGCTAAAGGCTGTGCGCGAGGAGGCCGGCAAGTACGACGCCATAGTGGTCTCGGACTATAAGAAAGGCGTTGTCTCCAGAAAGCTTGTTGAGGCCCTTCTGGGCACTGCAAGACGCGGGGCAACGATTGTGGTGGACCCCAAGGTTGGCAACTTCCACCTGTACAGGGGAGTGACACTCATCACCCCCAACCTGAAGGAGGCTGCCGAGGGCTCCAGGGTGGAGGTCATCGACCATGCCACGCTGCTGGAGGCCGGGCAGACACTCATGAAGAAGTTCTCCCTCCCCTCGGTGCTCATCACAAGGGGTGAGGCAGGAATGAGCCTTTTTGAAAAGAAGAAGGTCACGCACATCCCCACCCTGGCAAAGAAGGTCTACGACGTCACGGGAGCTGGCGACACCGTGATCGCCACCCTGGCCCTTGCGCGCGCTGCGGGCGCCACCATGGGCGAGTCCGCTGTCATCGCAAACCACGCCGCGGGCATAGTCGTGGCCGAGGTGGGCACTGCCGTTGCCACAAGCGATGCAGTGCGAGAGTCCCTGAAAGTCTCGAACATAAGCGTCACCGAAGAAAAGCTCCGGGGTTGACAGGTAATGGCCAGGGCTATCGCGCTTCTTTCAGGGGGGCTTGACTCCACTCTTGCGGTACTGCTTCTTCGGAAACAGAATATCGATGTGACCGCCGTCACCTTCCTCATGCATTTCGGGTGCGACATGTCCGATTCCGCCTCATGCACCACTGACGCTTCCAGCCTTGCGTCTCGCTATGGTTTTACTTTAAAGATGTGCCACCTTGCGGACAAGTTCACCGAGATAGTGAAGAACCCGAAATTCGGCCATGGCAAGAACATGAACCCTTGCATCGACTGCCGCATCCTGATGCTCATGGAGGCCAAGGAACTCATGCGGATGAGCGGGGCGGACTTTGTGGCAACAGGAGAGGTGCTCGGGCAGCGCCCCATGAGCCAGCGCCGCGACACCTTCCCCCGCATAGACCGTGAGGCAGGGCTTGAAGGGCTCGTGCTGAGACCCTTGTCGGCAAAGCTCTTGAACCCCACCCGGCCCGAGCTTGAGGGCCTGGTGGACAGGGAGCAGCTTCTGGGCATTGCTGGACGCGGACGCCGTCCCCAGATCGCGCTTGCAGAAGAATTAGGGCTGACAGATTATCCGGCCCCGGCCGGGGGCTGTCTGCTTACGGAGCCGAACTTCTCATATCGCCTGAAGGAACTTCTGGATCATGACCCGGACCCTGCGCTTAAGGAGCTGCATCTGCTCAGGGTTGGTAGGCATTTCAGGCCCCCCGGGGGTGACAAGTTCGTTGTGGGAAGAGATGAGAGGGAGAACGCAAGGCTTGAATCCCTTGCGGATTCCGGGGACCTTCTGCTCGATGTGTTGGATGTGGCAAGCCCTATAACTCTCATCCCCGCAAGAGCGTCAAAGGAAGAGATAGCTTTTGCCGCGGCAACATGCGTACGTTACTCGGACGAGAAGAAGAAGCCCGAGGTGAAGGTGGCTGTCATGAAGGGCGGCGGCGAGGGTAGGGTGGAGTACGAATTAAATGTCTCTCCGGCCAGTAACAAGGACCTGGACAGGGTCCGCGTGAATATGCCTTAGAAGTCCGAGATAATCTCCGCCTCAAGCTTTTCAGTATCCAGAAGTGCAATAGTTGACTCGCCTTTGTGCAGACGCGCTACTTTGCCGGGGTTGATGACAATCGTTTCCCCCACCTTCCGGATCTCGGGCACGTGAGTGTGCCCGTATATCACAATATCGAACTCCCCGCTTTTTGCAAGTGCCTCCACAGACTGCGGCTCGTGCACCACCATGGCTTCACGCTCTCCAAGCCTTATCGGCATGGGCTGGGGCTGTACCGAGCCGTCGGATTTCTGGAACAGAAGGAGCTTGTCGCCGTCGTTGTTGCCGAAGATTCCGCTGAATGGGCATTTTAACTTTTCGAGTATCTCGAAGGTAAAGGGCGAGACCAAATCCCCGGCATGCACCACCTGCGAGACGCCTTTGGAGTTGAAGAACTCCACTGCCGCTTCCAGTCGCTGCATGTCGTCGTGCGAGTCGCTCATTATGCCTATTATCATGTAACGGCCTCCTCTTTATAAAGAATATTATACAGCCTGCCATTGTTCCCTTGTATAGAAGACCTCTGCGAAAGTAAAATACATGTATGGAGACAATGCCTGACATACAGAAGCAGAAGGCCGAAGAGGTTCGCCTGAGGGCGCTTTACCGCAGGCTTGCCATGAGGGCCAATAGGGACAGTGGGAGTTTCAGCCGCCTTCCTGTAAGCGCGCTTAAAGGGCTTGTGGGGCCTGATTGCGCTTACCACCTCTATGGTTCCGTGCCATCGCCCTCGGGAGATAAGCGTGAAAAGTGATATTACAGTAGACGCGCGAGGAGAGCTTGGGGCCATTCCTATCTTGCAGGCCAGCCGCGAGCTCACGCACATGAAACCCGGCGAGGTGCTTGAGCTCCTTGCGGACAAGGAGAGCGTCCTTGATGACATCAAAGAACTTGAATCACGCGGGACCTGCCAGCTTCTCTCCCACGAGTTTTCCAAAGATGGCGAAGGCGACGACGGCCTCAAGGCCTATATCAAGAAGCTTTAGAAGAAAATTCAGAGATAAAAGACTTCCTTGTAAGAAAGAAATATCAACTTTCTTCCGCATGTAATAAACAAGCCTGCCTGATACGGGTCGTCAGACTCGTGCCGAGGGCGGCCTTGGTTTTTTCAGATGAATAATGTTTGCACACTTCCCTTGTTTTCCCATATCAACCTAATGAACTAATATACTGGCACGGCATATGGTAAAATATGCGTAATGGGCAAATATGAAAAGTTGTTGCTTAAGATTACAGGTGGCAAGGCGGATGCGAACATCGATTTCGAGGAACTGCGCAACCTGTTGAAGCATCTTGGCTTTGAGGAGAGGATAAAGGGAAGCCACCACATATTCAGGAAAGAATCAGTGGCGGAGAAGATAAACATACAGCAGGACGGGAGCAAGGCAAAACCATATCAGGTGAAACAGGCAAGAAACGTCATTGTTAAAAACAAACTCGGAGGCTGAAATTAATGTATAAATACGAGGTCATAATCTACTGGAGCAAAGAGGACGAGGCTTTTATAGCAGAGGTGCCGGAGCTTCCAGGATGCATGGCGCATGGCGGCTCTCAGGAAGATGCGCTCAAGAATGCGCAGGAGGCTATCAGCCTCTGGATAGACACCGCAAAAGAATTTGGCGACCCGGTCCCTGAACCAAAGGGCGGCAAGCTGATGTATGCTTGAGTTGCTTGCTGACAAGGGTGCTGTGCTTGATGACATCAAAGAACTCGAATCACGCGGTGCATGCGAGCTTCTTTCCCACGAGAGCAACGACGATGGTTTGAAAGTCTATATCAGGAAGCTTTAAGTGTTAACTCATTCAATGAAGCGAGGAGTAAATATTATCTAAATCGTTGATGATTTCATATGTTACGGTGTATGTTATAATTTTTTACTATGAGTAATGAATTAATATCGGTAAAAGATGTCGCCAAAAATCTTGCTCAAAATAGGCAATATATCTTCAAGATTATGAGAAGATTAGACATCAAAGATGAAAAAATTAAAAGTAGTGCTTCTCGTGGTCAAAAGATTTCCTTTATAACAAATAACGACTATGAACGAATAAAAGAATATCTCGAAAGTTCAGTGGACAATACTGATACTACACAAGTTCAATCTAATGGGTTCGGAGTTTTCTATTTAATTCAGCTTGAACCTGAACATGACCCTGGTAGATTTAAGCTTGGATACGCAACAAGCATTGAGGAAAGGTTGCGCTCACATAAAACTGCTGCTCCATTATCCAAAGTAATTAAAACATGGCAATGCAAACTTCTTTGGGAGAAGACTGCAATTGACAGTATTTCCCATGGTTATGAGCGTTTATATACAGAAGTATTCCGTACAGATTCAATAGATGAAGTACTTGAACGTTGTGAAGCATTTTTTAAGGTTATGCCTACTATATAGACTCACAAAGGTTTATCAGCTTAATAAACACAGAAAAACGGGGACAGACACCATTCCCTTTCCTTGTATGGCATTTCTCCTTCAGAAAATCCCTCGACCACAATCAACAAATGATTGTAGTAGGCATGCGCCTGAAAGTCAACATTTCAGTAACAAAAAAAGGCCACCTGATGCAGGTCGTTAGACTCGATCCGAGGGCGGCCTTGTTTTGTTTCTTAATTGAGAATGGTTTTTAGGAAGTGATTTCTGTGCCAATTCCCTCTGGCGTAAATATCTCAAGCAGGAGGCAATGCGGTACACGACCGTCTATGATGTGGGCCTTTGAGACGCCATTTTTAAGGGCATCAAGAGCTGCGTTCACCTTTGGTATCATGCCGCCTTTGATGGTCTTCGAGCTGATAAACCGCTTTGCCCGGGCCTTTGACACCGTGGAGATGATCTTGCCCTTTTTGTCTTTTACGCCTTCAACGTCGGTCAGATAGATAAGTTTCTCAGCCCCGAGCGACCCGGCAACCGCGCTTGTGATGTCGTCGCCGTTGATATTAAGCGTCTCGCCCTTTGCGCCCACCCCAACAGGGGATATGACCGGGATGAACCCGTCCTTGTCCAGGGTGGCCAGCACCTCCGGGTTCACATCCGTGACCTGTCCCACAAGGCCCAGGTCAACGAGCGCCTTGTCCATATCATCGCCAAGGCCGAGCTTGAGCTTTTTCTTTTTCGCTTTAATGAGCCCGCCGTCCTTGCCACTCAGGCCCACGGCGCGCCCGCCCTTGGAGTTGATAAGGGCCACGATCTCCTTGTTCACGAGCCCCCCGAGCACCATCTCCACTATGTCCATGGTCTCCGGGTCCGTGACACGGTGGCCGTGCACGAAGCTGGGCTTCATACCCAGGCGTTTCATCATGGCGTTTATCTTCGGCCCTCCGCCGTGTACCACCACCGGGCGTATGCCGATGAAGTTCAGCAGTGCCACGTCCTCGGCGAATGCGTGCAGGAGTTCATCTTTCTTCTGGGCCGCGCCACCAAGTTTGATCACAAAGGTCTTGCCGTAGAAATTGCGGATGTAGGGCAGGGCCTCTATCAGCACGTTGGCTTTCTGTATGAGCTTTTTCATCTCCACTACTCCTTTGCGCCCTCTTGGGCTTTGTCAGAACACGGCATGCACACGGGCTCTCCCCCAAGCAGCCGCATACGCGGCTCCATGGTCTTCTCCCCGCATTTTGAACAACGAAGCGACGGGTATATGCGGGCCCCGCCAGGGGCCTTGACCGGCTCATGGCTTACCTTGAACAACTGCTCGTCCGGTGCTTCCATGATAGCCTTGATCTTATTGGATTTGCGGGCATGTATCAGCTCAAGCACCTTTTTTGAGCGGTCCCCGCCTGAGTATTTCTTCCACGCATCCGTCTCCTCCGGGGACTCCTCGGGCGCTGCCCAGTCCACCGAGATGCGGAGGGTCTTTCCGGTATTACGCCGGATGAAGGTGTAGACCTGCTTGCCGTGGTCGCGGAAGTACAGGTTGCCCTTGCCAAAGGTGCATCCGGTCATCACCTGTACTGCGTCCACTGCGCAGGAGTCGTTCTCCACGATGGCAAGCATCTCCTCGTCCACGTCCCGCTCCCCAAGCTCCCTGAGGGCCAGTTCCGAGACCCTGTAGCCAAGGGCCAGGCCCGGGCAAATGTGCCCGTGGAACCCGGCTATCTCATCCAGAGTTTTCATGGTATTGATTTTATAACAAAATGCAATTATTTTGCACTGTTAGCCATTCTTGGAGGCCCTGCTGCCAATAAGTTAAGCAAAAGGAATATTTATTTCCCGTTTCATTGACACATATCTTGGTTTTGTGTGATAATTTATTGTTATGGTAGATAAGTCCAAGATAATGAAAGAGGCACGCAAACACCTTGCCAAGGGCCAGGTGGACAGTGCCATTGAGGAATACCACAAACTCACCAAGGCCTTCCCTGACGGGAATGTTTTCAATACCATTGGGGACTTGTATCTCAAAAAGGGCGACCACAAGGCCGCGGTGGAAGAGTATCACAACGCTGCGAAGTACTATACTGAGGAGGGTTTTTCTCTTAAAGCCCTCGCCATCCACAAGAAGGTCCTGAACATAAACCCCAAGGACGCACTCGCCCTCGTAGCACTGGGTGAGCTCAATGAGGAGAAGAACATCGTCACCGACGCCATCAAGTACTACCTTGCGGCGGCTGACGTCCTGTCCAAGGAGAACAAGAAGCAGGACCTCCTGAATGTCTACGACAAGATACTCAAACTCGCCCCCAACAACATCAAGCTCAGGGTCAAGGTCTCGGAAATGTTCTCCAAGGAGGGATTTGTTACCGAGGCTGCAAAGGAATACTGCAACATAGGTAGGCTCTTTGCCGAGCGCAACGACTTTGACAATGCCCGCGCTTATCTGATAAAGGGCATAGAGATCCAGCCCAGCAACAAGGACGTGCTTATAGGCATGGCGGACCTTGCAGAGAAGGAGGGCAACCTTGAAGAGGCGGCGGGCCATATTTTGAACGCCATCGAGAAGGTGGGAGAGGACAGCCAGCTGTTGCTGAAGCAGGCACACCTGAACGTCAAGGCCGGTGAGATAGAGGAGGCCCTTGAGACCCTCAGCAAGCTCCTGGAACTCGAGCCCGACAACTACAACATCCGCAAGGAACTCGGTGACCTTTACCAGCAGACCGGCGACATCATGGCCGCATGGGAAGAATACAAGCAGGTAATAGACCCGATCATCGAGGAGGGCCGCAAGGCCGAGGCCATATCTATACTCGACACGTTCAAGGACTTCGAGGCCATCGAGAACCGCCAGAAGCTTGTGGAACTCTACAAGGCGGAAGGCGAGGATGATAAGGCGTTCAAGGAGCTCTTTGACCTCCATATCGCCCTTACCGAGAAGGCCAAGATAGTTGAGGCCCTTGAGGCCCTGAAGCAGGCCCGGGAGATCAAGCCTGACAGCGAGGAAGTCAACCAGGCCATCGGCGAGATCGAGCTTATGCTTAACCCGCCCGAACCTGACCGCGAGGCAGCGGACCACGTTGAGCCGGAACAGCCTGCTGATGAGCCGATGGATGAGCCTGTTGCCGCGCCGGAGCCTGTTGCAGCGCCAGCACCGCCCCCCGGTGTAAAGGGCCTGCCCGAGATACTCAATGAGGCTGACGTCTTCATCCAGTATGGGCTGTTCGATGACGCCAGAAACCTTCTTGAGGGAGAGAAGCTCAAGTACCCGAGCAACATTGACATCCACCAGAAGCTCAGAAAGGTCTACATGGAGACGGCTGACACAGAGATGGCGGTGACCGAATGCATAGTTCTTAGCGCCCTGTTCAAAAGCACAGGGGAAGAGGCACAGAGCCAGGCCATGCTGCTCGACGCCTTTGGCTTGAGCCCTCATGATCCGAGGCTCGAGGGCAAGGTGGACGGCTGGGCGCCCGCGCCACCAGCTGCGCCAGCTCCCGGTGTTGCCGCATCAGACCCCCAGGTCGGTATAGACGCCATGTTCGCTACCAGTGACGAGGAGATGAGCGAGGCGGACTTCCACATGCAGCAGGGTTTTTACAAAGAGGCGGCCGAGATATACCGCAGGTTGTTTGTGAAGACCCCGGGGGACGCCACCCTTACCCGAAAACTCCAGGAAGCCGAGAGCAAAATTGCCGCGCCTTCCCCTGTGGCCCCTGTGGCCCCTGAGGCCCCTGCTGCCGCGCCTTCCCCTGCAGCCCCTGCAGCCCCTGCTGTCGCGCCTTCCGCTACGGCCCCTGCTGCCCCTGAGGCCCCTGCTGCCCCGGCGGCCCCGGACGTTCCAAAGAAGCAGGAGGAAGTGGTCCCATTTGCCGGCGAGACCGAGGAAGGCCTGTTCGACTTCTCATCCGTCCTTGAGTCCGATGATGCCCAGGAGCCTGCCGTGGATTCAATGGACTCTGACGTCAGGGACATCTTCGACGAGTTCAAGAAGGGCCTGTCCATGGAGGTGGAGGCCGAGGACTCAGCCACACACTATGACCTGGGAATAGCCTACAAGGAGATGGGCCTTCTGGACGACGCTGTCAAGGAGTTCCAGACAGCGCAACGCGACCCGGATTACCATTCACAGTGCATGACCATGATCGGGCTTTGCTACATGGAAAAGGGAGCATTCTCCCTGGCAGTTGACGCCTTCACCGCAGCGCTGATGAAGATGGACGCCCATGACGAACAGCGCCTGAGCCTCAAATACGACCTGGCAGAGGCCTATAATAGCGACGGCAATTTCGCAGAAGCTCTGCAGTTGTACAAGGAAGTAATGAAATGGGACCCGGGCTTCAGAGAGATAGCTCAGAAGATAAGCGCGCTTTCCGGCCAGTCCGCGGAACCCTTGGCACCGGCTCCCGAGCCCGCCCCGGTCGCGGAAGAGCCCGCCCCAGCGCCTGAAGCCAAGCCAAAGGACAAGAAAAGCAGGGTTTCCTACATTTAGCAGTTTCCCCGCATTTGTAGTATAATATTTTGATGGATTTCCTTGAGTACTATAAGTTGCGCGAACACCCATTTTCTAACGTGGTGGACAACCGTTTCTACTACAACAGCCCCCAGCACGCGAACGCTCTGGTAAAGCTCAGGCACGCCATTGACTCCAAGCGGGGGCTATCGGTGGTGATCGGCGACATCGGCGCGGGCAAGACCACCCTGGCGCGCAGGCTGCTTGAGGACCTGGACGAGAGCAAGTACGAGGCAGCCCTGCTCGTGATCATCCACTCCTCTGTAAGCTCGGAGTGGCTGCTCAAGAAGTTCGCCCTGCAACTTGGCATCGAGGACGTGAAGGACGACAAGGTCGCGCTTCTTGGGCAGCTTTATGTGCGCCTTCAGGAGATAAACGACCAGGGCAAGACAGCCGTGGTCCTCATGGACGAGGTGCAGATGCTCAAGTCCAAAGAGATAATGGAGGAGTTCAGGGGGCTTCTGAACATGGAGATGCAGGAGGGGAAGATGATAAACCTCATCTTCTTCGGCTTGAACGAGCTTGAAGATGTGCTGAGCCAGGACGAGCCCCTGAAGCAGAGGGTCGCCATGCGGATAAGCCTGAGCGCCTTCAACGAGGGCGAGACAAGGGACTATGTCCTCCACAGGCTGAAGATAGCCGGAAGCCTGACCCAGCTCTTCACGGACCAGGCGATAAGCACTATCTGGAAATACTCCAAAGGCCTGCCCAGGCTGATCAACACGGTATGCGACAACGCGCTTTTGGAGGGGTTCCTCGTAAAGGCCAATGCCATAGACGATAACATCATAAAGACCGTGGCAGTTGACCTCGGCCTCAACGGCGAATCCTAGCACGCTCCGAATGCACTGCATCTGCTTCGCAATAAGCCGCTCGAAGTATCTAAAGTACTCCTTCGCGTCTTCTTACTCACATCTACAGCACCTCGAAACGTGCTAATCTCCTGCGTGTCCTGATTCATTGCCTCTTCGGGTCGCAAGCCTTGCATACGGAGCAAGCTGAATCCTCAGTGTGGATGTTGGGGCTGATCCACCGCATCGAACAATTACAGTCAAAAGTCCCAAGAAAAAAGATTTCAATTGCTTTGTTTTTAAAGAGGAAAGTTTACTTGTTTGACTGAGGAATGTGTGCTCGGGGTGCTGCAGATGCAAGGCGCGGTGCGCGAAGTTGTAGCAGCGCTACTACGAGTGTGCCGCAACGCAGCAGATGTAGTGCATCCGTGCGCACAGGCCGTCTGATTAGAGGCCAGAGGCCTCTAAGGCTTCGGAGATGTTCCTCACTCCCGTTACATCCATCCCGAAAGTCTCTTTAAGCCGCTCCGCGTTCGAGTGCGGTATTATCGCCCGTGTAAAACCGATCTTCGAGGCCTCCTTGAGGCGGGTGTCAGCCTGGCTCACCGCTCGAATCTCCCCGGAAAGCCCCACCTCTCCAAACACGAGCACCTCCTTGGCAACCGGGACCTCCCTCAGCGATGACGTCACCGCAAGCACCACGCCCAGGTCCACCGCGGGTTCCACAAGCTTCAGGCCCCCAACCACGTTGGTGAAGATGTCCATGCCGCCAAGCTGCAGCCCCCCCAGTTTCTCAAGCACTGCCACAAGCAGGTTCACCCTCTGGAAGTCTATGCCTATGGAGGTGCGCCTTGGAACACCGAAACCGCTTTGCGAGACCAGGGCCTGAAGCTCCACGAGCAGGGGCCTTGTGCCCTCTATGCTCGATACCACCACGGAGCCTGCAACGCCTGCCGGTCGCTCGGACAGGAACAGCTCCGAGGGGTTTGCTATCTCCTTGAGCCCGGAGTCCGCCATCTCGAACACTCCTATTTCGTTGGTGGACCCAAAGCGGTTCTTCACTGTGCGCAGGATGCGGTAGGGGTGTCCCCTGTCGCCCTCGAAATAGAGCACGGTGTCAACTATATGCTCGAGCACCCTTGGGCCTGCTATTGCGCCTTCCTTGGTGACGTGGCCTATTATGAAGACCGGGACACCCGATCTTTTGGCAAAGAACATGAGCTTTGCCGCGCACTCCCTGACCTGGCTCACCGAGCCCGGCGCGCTCTCAAGGCTCTCGTCGTGCATTGTCTGTATGGAGTCGATCACAAGGACCGCGGGGTTGACCTTTGCCGTGCTGCTGAAGATGGGTGCCATCCCTGTCTCGGGCAGGATCAGTATGCTGTCGGATTCTATGTCCATCCTGTCGGCCCTGATCCT
>DAOWET010000284.1 GCA_030638335.1 Nitrospirota bacterium | reverse complement strand
TTTAAATGGTGCCCGTGGCACCCCGGCACCGATTCCCTGTCAAAGCAGAACGGGTGAGGCGCAAGGAAATGAATCATTATTATTAGAGGAAATCCTTTGCAATGCTTATCTTTGAGAGGACTGAAGCTGGACGCTCCAGTTTAAATGGGGCCTGTGGCCCCCGGTTGAGGCTGACGGTCTCCAGTGCGCTAATAATATTGATAACGTCTGAGGCTGACGGCCTCCAGTTTAAAACGAGCCCGTGGCTCGCTCCAGTTTAAGGGTGCCTGTGGCACCGTGAAATAGGCGGGTCAGGAAATACTCTTTTTAAGCCAGGTATCCATGCAGACCGTATTTCTGCCGTTGCGCTTGGCATCGTAGAGCGCTCCGTCTGAGGCTTCGATGAGGTCGCGGATAGTGTCCTTGCCTCCGGGGTATCCGGCAAGCCCGAGGCTTATTTTCAGAGATTCTATGCCGCCTCCTGGAAGTAAAACATGTTGCGTGGCCACGCCCATGCGTATGCGCTCGGCCATGGCAAGGGCTTCTACCCCTTCGGTCTCGGGCAGTATGACCGCTATCTCGTCACCGCCGTATCTGGCGGCCTTGTCCACCTCGCGGATGCTGTCTTTGATCATGATCGCCAGCTGTTTCATAGCCTCATCCCCGGCCGGGTGTCCGTATGTGTCGTTTATCTCCTTGAAATTGTCTACGTCAAGGAGTATGAAGGAGAAGGCCCTCTTGTAGCGCTGGCAGCGCACCACCTCTTCATCAAGAAGCCTCAGGAGCGCGCGGTGGTTATAGAGCCCTGTGAGTTCGTCGTGTTCAGCCATGTCCTTCAGTTCGTTCGCGTTGGCGTATACACGGCCTGCCATGTCGTTGACAGACCTGACGAGCCTGCCCATCTCGTCGTCCGAAAGGCCCTCGGTCTCAATGGGACGCTCGTCAACGCCCACTGCCTTGACGCTTTTGGCCAGGTCCTCAAGCGGGCCGGTTATGCCCTTGACCAGCCAGTTCCATAAGAATATGGTGGACACCAGCGCGAGGATGGAGATGAATATTATAAAGACGGTTACCATGCGCCAGAGCATCGAGGTGCTGGACTCCATCTCAGCCATCTCGTACTGCGCCCTGTCCAGAGCACCCAGAAGGGCCTGCCCTACCTCTTCGATCTGGGAGTCTATCTTTCGCATGTACTTGAGCTTTACAGCAGGGTCTTTGTCTGTGGAGTGGGAAAGGGTGAGGTTGTGGACCACCTTCCATTTGATGAAGGCACGGCGGACGAGTGCCTTTTCCTCATTGTCCTCGTAAGGCGCATGAAGCGCGCTTTCAAAGGCCGCGATGGTCTTTGCGGAATCCTCTGCGTATCTTGAACGTTCGTGGTCAGTCCCGTACGCGAGGAAGTCGTGGCCGCTGAGGTCGGACCTCTGTACGGTGTGGAGCAGGTTAAGAAGCGGCTGACCCTCCTCGGTGGTCTCCTCCACCACCTCCTCGATGGTCTCGCGCATGTTTGTGAGGGTGTACATGGACACGCCGGAAAGAAGCAGAAGCAACGCCAGCATGGCCGCAAGCGCGGCACTTACCATCACCCGCACTGTTCTCTTATTTGCTTTACTGTCCATATGCTGACATATATTATACTGTTTAAAGGGCCCTGTGGCATGTTTGCTATAATGGTACAGTGTTTACTGACCATGAACGCAGTGGGCACTCAGGGGGGATATGTTTGCCATTAAGGCCGATGGCCTGGTAAAAAGATTCGGGTCCGTGACAGCAGTGGACGGCATCTCTCTTGAGGTGTACCCCGGCGAGATATTCGGTTTCCTGGGCCCAAACGGCGCCGGGAAGACCACTACCATCAATATGCTCTGCACCCTTTTGGAACCCACTGAGGGGACGGCGAGCGTGGGTGGCTTTGACTGCCAGAGGGAGCCCTCGAAGGTGCGCCAGTCCATAGGCATCGTGTTCCAGGACACTACCCTGGACAAGGACCTTACCGCCAGGGAGAACCTGGTGTTCCACGCATATCTGTATGCAGTGCCGCGCAGGGAGATAGCCGGCCGCGTGGACGATGCCCTGCACTTTATGGAGATTTATGACCGCCGTGATGATCTGGTCAAGCGTTTCTCGGGCGGCATGAAGCGAAGGCTCGAGGTGGCCCGCGGGATGATACACCGGCCCCGTGTGCTGTTTCTTGACGAGCCCACGCTGGGCCTTGACCCCCAGAGCAGGAACAACCTCTGGGAGGCCATAATCCGACTGCCCCAGGAGCACGGCGTGACCGTTTTCATGACAACCCACTACATGGAAGAGGCCGAGGTATGCGACTCCATCGCAATAATCGACAAGGGCAGGGTGATCGCCCGGGGAAGCCCCTCGGAGCTCAAAGCGCAGCTTGGCGGAGATGCCTTGTACTTGAGGACAAAGGACAATGCGCGGGCGCAAGAGGTGCTCAGGGAGAAGCTCTCGCTTGATGTGAAGGAGCAAAACGGAGAGCTCGTTGTTACCTCATGCAGCGGTGAGGGGTGCGTGCCTGATATAATCAAGGCCCTGCCTGACATGGTACTGTCCGTGCGGACCCAGCAGCCTTCCCTGAACGACGTATTCCTTGATCTGACCGGAAAGGCCATCCGCGATGAGGAGTTGGAGGGCATGGACACCATCCGCCATGAGATACGGGCTCATCGCCGCAAGCAATCCAGATAACCGGCCTTCGGGCGCGGATGCACCCCATCTGCGTTGTTACGCGACATTCGCGGTATAGTGATACAGGTCGGATCGACTCTGCCGACTTCATGCCGCGTGCCTAGCATCTGAGGCACCCCGCACCCGAATTCCTCGGTCAGGCGCGCAAACTATCCCTTTTGAAATCCAGAACAAAAGGATACATATATAAAAGGGGAAAGGTTGATTGAACAAACAAGGCCGCCTCGGATCGAGTCTTACGACCTCGGATCGAGTCTGACGACCTACGACAGGCGGACTTGTTTGTTATTAATATCAACATCCTTATGTTCTTTCTTATAATGGTTTGAATAAATGATTTAGTGAACTGTTTACCTTTGCTTCTTCGGTCCAGGGTTTAGAGTTAACTGCATTTTCGTAAAAGGATGTTCTTGTTTTTCGGTATAGATTCTTGACCATCAGAAGGGAAGATCAGGGGAGTTGTAGGATGTTGAATTATTTATTATTAAAGGAAGTCTTTTAGTTTGCTTATGGAGCAGTTCAGATGAGGGCTGAGACGAACATGGCCGCCATGGTGAGGGAGAGGCCAAGGCGCAGGACCACGGCCGCAATGTTGCCGGCCACTGTAGCGGCCCCGGCCTTGAGCGCCTCGCCTGAGCGCTTGCCCGCAAGGAGTTCGCCCCCTACCGCACCCGCTATCAGACCCAGGAGCGCCCCAAGCGGCGGGAACAGTATGAGCCCGACTACCATTCCCAGAAACGACCCCCACAGCCCGTACCCTGAAGCCCCAAAACGCCTTGCCGTGATCATGGGCAGAACAAAATCAAATGTCAGGGAGCAAAGCGTGAGTATGCCAAACACCACCAGGGCGGCCACCGAGAAGGCCTCGCCATCGCTTGTGTGCTGAAGTATCAGTAGCGCTGCAAAGCTCAGGGGCGTCCCGGGCAGGGCTGGAAGGATGTTGCCGATGATCCCTGCAAGTATGAGGATGGAGGCCAGTATTATCAGTGCGGTTTCCATGCATGTAGTTTATCAATATGCGGGCAGGCATTGCTCTGGAAAGAAGCTTCTATCAGGATACCCTTTCCACAGTGCCGGATGTGAAGAGTGCTTCTGGCGATGGATATCGCCGCATGCTTCAAGGCCAATAGCCGGTCATTGCCGTGACATCCTGCTTTTTACTATTTCCAGGGAACGCCTGGCCTTCTTGTGCCGGGGCGAGATACCCAGGGCGCTTTCAATGTCCTTCAGTGCCATGGAGTACTGTCCGCGATCCATGTATATCTCGCTCCTGATGAGATAGTACTTTGTGCTCCTGGGATTGAGCTGGAGGGCGGTGGTGATGTAGAACTCTGCTTTCCTGTAATCCTTGTTCTTCAGATAGGCGTTTGCGAGCTGGTTGTATGCCAGGGGTTCATATGGGTAGACAGCACGCTCCCGTGTCCAGAGCGTGATGGAATCCTTCCAGTATGGTATCTGCCTGTGTGTGGAATACATCATCGCAATGATCAGGCATGCTGATGTGAGTGTTATAAGTGACATCCGGAGCAAGGGCATCCGCTTTGCAGTTTTAGCCTTCTCAAATAGGAAGGCAGCAGCCAGTGCAACAAGCATCATGGGCGCAAGCAGCGGCAGGTACGTGTACCTGTCTGCCGCGCCCTGGCTGCCTGCCTGTATTATGTTGAGCACGGGCAGCAGGGAGATGACGTAAAAGGCCCATAGAGCTGTCCAGAGTCTTTTTTTTCTGAGTGTAAGTATGCAATAGACAGTGATGCCGGAGAGAACCGCGAAGTTCGCCAGGTCCGAGGGGCCCACTGGCGAGGTGTTGGCCCTGTAGAAGGGGGCGAGCCCTGTGGGCAGGATGAACTTGTACAGGTAGAACCCCAGGCCCCTTGCGGCCACGAGCGGGCGTTCGTACCAGTGGAGCTCGCGGAAGGAGGCCAGCGCTTCGGTCTGGATGGCTATGGTTATGTATGTAAAGGCGATGGCTATGGCTAGGAATGGGAGTTTTTCGACGATCAATCTGGACAAGCTTGCGCCACCGGGGCCGCCATCAAGCCTTCTCAGGGGATAGTAGTCCAGTATGAGAAGAACGAACGGGAAGGTGACAGCCATGGGCTTGCTTGATATGGAAAGCGCGAAGAAAAACAACGTGAGCCAGTAGAATCTAACGGGTATCTGATGTATGCGAGCATGCCTGAGAGGAAGAACGCTGCGTAGAGCACGTCCTTTCTCTCTGATACCCAGGCAACGGATTCCACGTGCAGGGGGTGGGCTCCGAACAGTATGCCTGTGACGCCAGCCGCCACAAGCGCCATCGGGTCATTAACTTCACCACCTGGAGAGTCGGCGCGGGCGATCCTGATCAGGTTGAAGCACAGAAGCACCACAAGGGCCGTGTTGAGGGAGTGCAGGAGAACGTTGGTCAGGTGAAAGCCCCTGGGGTCCATGCCCCATGATGTGTGGTCAACAGCGTAGGAGAGCATGGTAAGTGGGTGGTAGTTGGAGTTTACGACTGTGGTGAATGCGTATTTGATGAATTCAAGGCTCAGGCCGGACATATCCGGATTATTGTGGATGTAGAGGTCGTCGTCCCAGTTCAGGAAGTCTCCGTTCATGGCGGGCAGGTAGAGCACAAGGACGACCGCCGCGATGCCAAGGGCGAGCAGGGCCGGGGAGGAGAAAAGTTTTCTTATTTTATTGGATGGTTCAGCAAGCATGTATCAATAAATATAACAGAATTCCCCGGTTAGGCGGGAGAATTATGCAGTCAGTGGGAGGGCTCTCTTGAAACATGAAAGAACAATCGGGATAACTGCATTTTGGGGAGCAGTATGGTGTGGGGGTGGTTTGTCCGTGAGAGGGAGGGGGAAGAATTTTTCTTTAGGATTAAGTGCGGCATGTTATGATAGTTTTCTATGAGTGACACAACCGAGATAAAGCGGCTGGTCGAGAATTTCAGAGAGCAAATTGAGTCTTACAAGAAGGGCAAGTACAATGAGACTCAGCTCAGACGGGAATATCTTGATCCCTTTTTCGCGGCGCTAGGTTGGGATATTGAAAATAAAGATGGCTATGCCGAGGCATACAAGGATGTAGTCCATGAGGACGCTATTAAGGTCGGCGGGGCTACCAAGGCCCCTGACTACAGTTTTCGCGTTGGAGGAGTAAGGAAGTTCTTTGTAGAAGCCAAAAAACCCTCTGTCAATATCAAAGAAGACACAAGCCCCGCTTACCAGCTCAGAAGATACGCATGGAGCGCGAAACTTCCCATAAGCATCCTTACCGACTTTGAGGAGTTTGCAGTATACGATTGCCGCAAGACCCCGAAGCCGAATGACAAGGCATCCACTGGCCGGATTTTCTATACCACATTCGACAAGTTCCTGGAGCAATGGGACGAGATAGCAGGCATTTTCTCGCGCGAGGCGATTCTTAAAGGCGCTTTTGACAAGTACGCGGACTCGAAAAAGACACGCGGCACTGCGGAAGTTGACGACGAGTTTCTGAAGGAAATGGAGTCCTGGCGGGAGGCTCTGGCCAAGAACATCGCGTTCAAGAATAAAGGGTTATCCATCCGCGAGCTTAACCATGCTGTCCAGCTTACCATAGACCGCATAGTGTTCCTGCGCATATGCGAGGACAGGGGTATCGAGCCATACGGGAAACTGCAAGCCCTCTTGAACGGGAAGAATGTTTATGAGCGCCTGACCCAGCTTTTCATGCAGGCCGACGACAAGTACAACTCCGGGCTTTTTCATTTTACTAAAGAGAAAGACCGCCCCGGCGAGCCGGACAGCCTCACGCCATCCTTGGACATAACGGACGCGAAGCTTAAGGACATTATCAAGAGGCTGTACTATCCTGAAAGCCCATATGAGTTCTCGGTCATAAGCGGAGACATACTGGGGCAGGTGTATGAGCGTTTTCTTGGCAAGGTAATAGTCCCTAAAGGCAGGGGCGTTGATATCGAGGAGAAACCGGAAGTTCGCAAGGCCGGGGGCGTTTACTATACGCCAACCTATATTGTTGATTACATTGTAAAAAATACGGTTGGTAAGCTTGTGGAGGGTAAGACCCCGAAGAAGGTGGAGAAGCTTCGCGTGCTCGACCCGGCTTGTGGGAGCGGAAGCTTTCTGCTAGGGGCATATCAGTATCTGCTTGACTGGCACCGGGACTGGTATGCAAGCAACGAGCCAAAGAAACACGCAAAGGGCAAGCAGCCAAAGGTTTTTTTATTCAGAGAGAATGACTGGCGGCTGACCACCAGCGAGAAGAAGCGGATACTTTTAAACAATATATACGGCGTGGACATTGACACGCAGGCTGTGGAGGTTACGAAGCTGTCGCTGCTTTTAAAGGTGCTTGAAGGAGAGAGCGAGGAGACGCTTTTAAAACAGTTTCAGCTTTTTAAGGAACGCGCGCTGCCTGACCTGCGAGCAAATATCAAATGCGGGAACTCGCTTATCGGGCCGGACTTTTATGAGGGTAAGGACTTATCCCTCTTTGGCGAGGATGAGCAGTATCGCATTAATGTGTTTGACTGGGAGAGTGAGTTCGCTCCCATCATGAAGGCTGGTGGGTTTGATGCGGTTATCGGGAATCCTCCGTATGGTTTCCATTTGATACATTCAGATCATTTTAAGGTTTATTTTCAAGCTAAGTATCAAACTGTTTCGGGTAGCTTTGAGCATTATTTTCTTTTTTACGAAAGAACATTGGGTTTAGTGAAAAAGAATGGCTATCATGGCTATATTGTGCCAGTTACATGGCTAACTATTCCATCAGCCAAACTTCTTAGAAAACATATATTGGAATCATATAATATTGCTGAGATTTGTTGGCTTCCATCGCTTGTTTTTAAGAACGCTCAAGTTAATACACTTACTTCTATAATAAAAAATGGTGTTACTAAATTTGTAACTGCTAATATTTATAATAATTTGGGATTCCTGACCCCTCCTGCATTTAGTAGAAAATATAAGCAAAAGGAATTCCTTAATAACGACAGTTACGCAATTAATATTTTTGTAACTGAAGATGAAAGCATATTACTAAGAAAGCTGTTTCAATCAAATATAGAGCTTGAAACTATTGCGCACCCATGTTCGGGATATAACCCATATGAAGTAGGTAAAGGCGAAAAACCAGAGGGTGGCGCACAGACGATAGAAACGGTTAGAGAAAAACCTTATCATTCCAATAAACAATTAAACAATAAATGGAAGCCTGAAATAATTGGGAGGAACCTTAAACGATATTCCATTAACACGGATAATAATCGATGGATTAAATATGGGTCGTGGTTAGCTGCTCCTAGAGATCCTAATAATTATTTAGGAAAGAGAATATTGGTTCAAGAAATAACGGGGGGGGCCAAAAGAAGGATTGTAGCAGCATATTGTGATAAGGAATTGTATTACAGTAGAGATGTAATTCCTATTAAGGTGAATAGTGATACACCACATGCTTTCTATTTGTTGGGAATTATTAATTCTTGGTTAATTACTTGGATGCATCAAAAGAGGAATCCAAAATCGCAAAAAAACTTATTTCCAAAAGTTCTTGTGTCTGATCTAAAGAAGCTTCCCATCCGTACGATAGATTTTGATGATGCGGAAGATGTGGCAAAGCACGACAGGATGGTGGAGCTTGTGGAGACTATGCTTGAGCTTAACAAGAAGCTCCCCGAAGCAAATACCGACCACAACAAAAACCTCATCCAACGCCAGATAGATTATACGGATAACCAGATAGATAAGCTTGTGTATGAGCTATACGACTTAACCGAAGACGAAATCAAAATAGTGGAGGGAGAGTGAAGAAGATAATTGCTGTTACTCTTTTTGTAATCCTGCTGATTCTGGACTTAATATTGTTTGGTGTCGGTTGGTTGAAAGTCGTCTTTTCAACCATTCAAGATTGGGCTCCAACATTTAATGAAATACTCCAAGCTCTAGCGATAATTATTGGCGGCTGGTGGACATATCATAAATTTGTTTTAGGACGCTTAAGTTATCCTCAGGCAAATATTGAGCATGATATTTCATCAATAATCCTCGATGAACATCTAGTGTTAGTAAAGGTACAAATTATAATAAGCAATATTGGAAATACATTGCTAACTATAAATGAGTGCGATACAAGAATTATGCAATTAAAGCCTGTCCCAGCATCTTTATCTGGGTTGATGGAAAAGAATTCTACTGATAAGCAAATGTATCTTGAGAAATCTGCTGAAATTGCATGGGATGTTATTGTTGAGCATATTCAATATTATAATATACCAGACTATCCAGTCTTTGAGGTTGAGCCAAATGAATCTGATGAATTGATATTTGATTTTGTAATAGACAAAAACATTGAAACTGTTTTAATATATAGTCATATATACAACATTACAAAAAAGAAACCTATTGGATGGGTAAAAAATACAGTACATAACATTAATAAGGAGGGTTAAACAATGGCAGACAAAAGAAAGCCTTTAAATGAACAACAAACAAAAAAAGAAACAAAACAGCAGTCAGCCAAGCCAAGACCAACATTGAAAAAGGATGGAGCATTAGGTCAGCAATCTAAGAGAAAGAGTAAACCAGAGGAATCATGAAAAAATGCCCTTTTTTTAAATGGTTCTTGAATTAACGGGGACGTTTCTATTTAATGCACCAGAGGGCAGAGGCTTACGATGAAGCATGGAACGAAGGCTAAAAAGAAGGGAGAGGTAATACCCCTCTCCCTCTCAATTTTAGCAACGATTATACTCTGTTCCATCACAGTCATGCTTAGGGCATGGCGGCAACCTGTCATCAGCGTCATCTAGAGTTACGCTTGTATTACATTTAGTGCAACAGTACTTTCCCTTACCTGGTTTTTCTCCTGTTGTTGGCATGAGCTACCTCCTGTAGTTGTTTAGATGCAACTATAATAGCACATCTGAAAAATAATAACCAAAGTTAATAAATCCCAACTATAGTATCGAAAAACGCATGGAATTGAAAAAAGATTGAAATAATTTACTAACTATTGTTCATAAAATCCACTGATTACCAAGCGAGAAAACCACGCTACGGCAATAGTTGTAAGGTTCAGTTTACGGCTATATACTCTGCAAAAGACGTGGATTCAGGCACAGGGAGATTATCTTCAAGCAGCCCTTCCACATGCATTTTTACCGCCTCTGACATGTTTTTCTCCGCGTCCTCCCTTGTGGCACCAGTGGCAATGCACCCGGAAAGATCCGGAGAGTAGGCTGAATAATTGTCTCCTGCTTTTTCTATGACGATCAGAAATCTGTACATTATTGCTCCTTCTTTATCCCGGCCTGCTTGAGCACGCTGCCCAGTGTCCCCGGCGCAAGCTCGTCACCCGCATGGCCCGCGATCGTTACCCGCCCCTTTTTCTCGGGGTGCTTGTACTGGTGGTGACTGCCCTTGGTCATAATCCTCTGCCAGCCGTCCGCCTCTATTAATTTTATAACATCCCGGTCGTCGCGACTCTACGCGAAAGGACGCTCCGATATTTTCATTCAATCTGTATAATTATACAAAATAGTGTGCAGACAAATGGTAAATATTTAATGAGGACGATTTTAATTAATGCGCTTGAGCAACAAAGAGTGCCTCCGTCAGATGCGCGAACAATCGCATTTAGATGGAGATTGAATAACTTGACTAACTAAAGTATATTTGACACGCATAATTACCTTTCTATATACTTAGTGGATAAGCCGTTTCTCTGTATCAAGGGGGGCGGCTTTAGTGGTTTTTGGAGGTGATTAACTGAAGTTAATCAGCAACATACAGCTTTTGCCCCTTGCACAGCCCCCTCTCAACTCAAAAACAGGAATGAACAAAATGAACGCTGGGAAGGGGCGATTTTTGGTGCAAATTCAAGCGGTTGTGACGATATTCGGGCTCCAGAATGAACGCCCTATAAAAACAAAGGAAGCAGTCAGACAGGTGAGCGATACGTGATGCAAGTACAGAGGAACTACACCTCGAAGATGATGGGCATGACCATGGGACGGCGCTCGATGGACTTTCGGATGTGGCGGCGGATCACGCGGCGCGACTCCTCCTTGAGCATGTCGGGGTCAGTAGTCATATCCTTGTCCATGGCCCCGATGGCATCTGTGAGCAGGGCCACCATATCCTCTATCATCTCGGGGCTTTCCTCCTCAGCAGTGAATCCGCGCGTGATGATCTCAGGGGGCGCGAAGAGCTTGCCGTATTCCTTCTCTATGGTGATCAGAAGGATGACTATGCCGTCGTGGGCGAGGCGGCGGCGGTCTCTGAGGACCATCTCCTCCACGTCCCCCACGCCCTTGCCGTCTATGAAGGTCCTGCCGGCCACCACCTTGCCGTCCTTGCGCGCGCCCTCGGAGTCAATTTTCAGCACGTCGCCGTTTTCCATGAGGAAGATGTTCTCGCGGGGGATGTCCATGTTGCGGGCGAGCTTTGCGTGGGTCACGAGGTTGCGGTACTCCCCGTGTATGGGCATGAAGTACTTGGGGCGCACCATGGAGAGCATGAGCTTGAGCTCTTCCTTGGAGGCGTGGCCGGAGACGTGTATCTCCGAGACCTTCTCGTGTATCACGTCCGCGCCGAGCTTGTACAGCCGGTTGATGAGCCTGCCGATGGTGCGCTCGTTGCCGGGGATGGCCTTGGCCGAGAGCACCACCGTATCGCCCTCGCGGATCTTTATGTGCTTGTGCTCGCCTATGGCTATGCGGGAGAGCACGCTCATGGGCTCGCCCTGGCTCCCGGTGGTCAGGAGCACCACCTCCTCGTCAGCGAGGTCGCCTATCTGGTTCATCTCCATCAGGGTGTCGGGAGGGACGCGCAGGTATCCGAGGTCTATGGCTATTTCTGTGTTGCGGACTATGGAGCGGCCGCAGATGATGACCTTGCGCCCGAACTTGTATGCCACGTCTATGGCCTGCTGGAGGCGGTGGATGTTGGAGGAGAAGGTGGAGATGATGATGCGGCCCTCGACCGTGGCGAATATGTCCTCGAACCCGCGGCGGACCTCCTTCTCGCTGAAGGTGAACCCTCCGCGCTCGGCGTTGGTGGAGTCGCTAAGCATCAGGAGCGTGCCCTTCTCGCCGTACTCGGTGAACTTGCGGAAGTCCATTACCTCGCCGTCCACGGGGGTGGGGTCGATCTTGAAGTCCCCGGTGTGCACGATGCATCCGATGGGGGTGGTGATGCCGTACGCCACCCCGTCCACGATGGAGTGCGTGACGCGGATGGCCTCCACGCGGAAGGCCCCGGCGTTGATGATGGAGCGGGGCTTGATGCGCTTGAGGCTGCGCTTTTCCAGATTGTGCTCTTTGAGCTTTGCCTGTACGAACCCGATCGTGAGGGCGGTGCCGAATACCGGCACGTCCAGTTCCTTGAGCAGGAAGGGCAGGGCTCCCACGTGGTCCTCGTGGCCGTGCGTGAGGAAGATGCCCTGTATCTTGTCAGCGTTTTCAAGCAGGTAGGTGAAGTCCTGGATCACGAAGTCCACGCCGAGCATGTAGTCCTCGGGGAACATGAGGCCCGCGTCGATGACTATGATTTCATCGCCGTAGCGGTAGGCGGTCATGTTCAGGCCGCCGATCTCCTCGACCCCTCCAAGGGGTATTACGCTCAGGGTGTCTTCCATGTTAGTGTGCGCGATCAGTGCGCAAGAGTTATTGTATCACATGCAGGAGCCCGAGTCACTCGGGCGGGCCATGGTCGGGAGGAGACTCCGGGGCCGGGCATGATATTATATGGCATGCGTATGCGTCTGATTATATTGGCCTTTGTGCTTTTAATGGCTCTGCCTGCATGGGCGGGTGGGGTGTCTCCCCTTGTGCCGGGCCAGGAGGTTGTGGGCCTTCTGAGGCATTATGAGGCTGGAAGCGAAGAGACCCTTTTGGAGGTGGCGGTCAAGTACGGTGTTGGGTATAACGAGATAGCTGACGCGAACCCTGGCATTGATCCATGGGTGCCTTATGAGGGAGAGCGCGTGGTGATCCCCACACGATGGGTGCTCCCGGAGGGGCCTCGCGAGGGCATTGTGGTGAACCTGGCGGAGATGCGCCTGTACTTCTTCGGTAGCCTCAACGGACGCAAGGTGGTGAGCGCTTACCCCATCGGAGTTGGCTTGGAGGGATCAGAGACCCCTGTGGGCATTTACAGTATTGGGGTGAAGCTTGAGGACCCGTCTTGGTTCGTGCCTGTGGAGTTCAGGAGGGACAACCCCAAGCTGCCAAGAGTCATGCCGCCTGGCCAGGACAACCCGCTTGGAAAGTTTGCCATGAGCTTGTCTGGCACGCAGTTCCTGATCCATGGCACCAACAGTCCTTTTGGCATAGGCAGACAGGTAAGCCACGGGTGCATCAGGTTGTATCCGAGGGACATTAGGGAGCTTTACTCCCTGTCGCCTCCGGGCACGGAGGTCAGGGTAGTGTACGAGCCGGTTAAGGTCGGCTTGTATGGGGGGGAGGTAGTGGTGGAAGTTCACTCGGATTATCTTGGGAGGAATGGGAGCCTGATGGGAGAGGCTGAGAAGGCGCTCAAGAAGCGCGGGCTTGCCGGGCGCGTGGACAGGAGGCTTTTGGAGAAGGCAGTAAGGGAGTCCAGGGGCTATCCGGTTCCTGTTGGAGGAGAGCCCGCGCCCATCATCGAGGCTGCCAAGGAACAGGAGAGCGGGTAGGGTGTGGATTTTGTTCTAGATGAGTTCCTTATTGAATTGAACGTACGCATCGGGCAAGTAAAGAAGAAGATATGCCGTCATATTTTATATATAGTCTGTTCCAAGTACTACTATAGCTGTAATCAACATACCATGCCGTGGGATGAGGGGCGTTGAACTTTACTGTTGAAGACCAGTATTGATATCCATTATTACTTGGGAAAAATGATGTATTAATGCTTGGGGCATCATGGGGGTTGGAAATGGAGATCAGTTCATTCATGTTTGGAAGTCTCCAGTCGGTATACCCAGCCAGAGTTGAATCCTCACAATAAGTAAGTGCCTCCTCCCATACCTTGCGTTTGCCGTCATCTTCCTTTTGCCACATAAGGTTAGTGGTGTACTCTGATATGGTTCCATCATTATTGTCTGATAATTGAGAGTCAGGGTAGCCTGTTCCACTAATACAATAACTTGGTCTAACATGAAACTGCTCTGTAGGGTCATATATGACAATTCCTCCATACCAAAGCGATAAAGTCCAGCCTTTCATAGCCCATGGGGATGGGGCATTACTATGGTTTGGGAAGTCTATGTGAGATACCATTGGGTCTGCATACTCGTAGTGTAAAATAGTTGTCCATTCCTTAACTGTTGGAAGTCTCCAGGCAGTTGTTGTTGACATATTTTCGCATGCATCTTTAGCACTATAGTAATTCAAATAATTTGATCCTGCGTTATGTTCCCAAATAAAACCAGTAATGTTGTCTTCAACTATAGTGCCTATACCGATTTCTCTTAAAGTATGGGAAGGTGGATTTATTATATAGTCTGAATCTTCACCAAAGGTTGTGGTGTATGAAGTCGTCTGGCCAGTGTCCGGAAGCCTGAATTTTAATTGCTCCCTGTTTCCCCTCCAATGCCATTTTGTTCCATCCCAGCCAACACTGGTACGGAACACATTATTTGAATCATTAGATGTGACAGAAACGTGAACCCAGCTTCCTTTGAGATATGAACCAAGGTCAGCCGCGTCAACAGGCCCGTTAATAATGGAAGTGATGGTCCCGTTTGGGACAGGCCAGCTAGTGCCTGAAGAAAAGAAGTGTTTATGTCCGGCAGAGATTCCGTCAGAATCCATGAAGTCGCTTGCTACGTGTTCATTAAAGAAAGCGTCAAGTTCTCCTGTAGTGGGAAGACCTTCGTTGAACAACAATTCCAGTTCGTCCCAGATGGCGTTTATGGCATTGTTGTCGTCCATAAACTGGTCGCATATTGCGGTATCGTTGGCAAGCGTGTTGGAGTCGTTGTCCACCGTAGTGGTTATATCGTCGGTGATGGAGTTTGTGTTGTCGAATTCATTGGTTATAGTCGCAACAGTCCCGGCACCGTTATATGAGATGTCCAGCCCGTCAAGGAGCATGTCCATGCCGGTCATGTCTGCGTCAAAAGGAGTTGATATGAAATCCACATCGTTTGAAAGCCCGACTGCCTGGAGCATGGGCTCAAGCTGAAGGGCTAGCTGCTCGTTCACCTGTTCAATAGTATTGTCGTCAACCCCTGCCGAGAGTGCCTGCCAGTTGGCCTTTGCGTTTCCGGTGGCCACGCCTACCACGTTTCTGAGTATGAGGTCGGTTATGGGTGTTATGTTCGCCCTTCCTGCCCCTGTAACAGTGGAGCACAGTTCAATGCTCCTGTCCATGACCGTGCCGTTCACGCATACAAGAAAGGGCGGGGTAAGACCTTCCACATTAATACTGAAAGAGCCTTCATTGTCAGTTGTTTTCGACCTTGTATTGCCATCCGCGTCAGTTACGTTCACAATGCCGCTTATTGGAAGTCCTGAGGCCGCAACCCCTGAGACAGAGGCGCTTGAACTTGAACTTGAACTGCCCCCGCCTGAGCCTGAAGAGCCGTCATATGTAGATGGGTCAAAGTTTCCGCAAGCCACAAGAAGAAGGAGGCTGGTAGTGATGATCGCAGTTATAAGTAGTGTAATATGGTTGTTTTTCATCATGACTCCTGATTTGTATGTAAGTTAATAATTACTATATTATATTATATATCCGTGTGAGTGTCAATGGAATCCAGGAAAACAACCGTATTGATTTAAGTCTATATAAAATAGTAATTAAATTAAAAAAAACCCCGGAGCTAAAAGCCCCGGGGTTTGGTGTGTTGCATTAATATCGGGCTATCTGCCCTTTTCCTGCATCATCATAAAGGACCTCTCGGACTTGTTGGCAGCGTCCTCGGCCCTCTTTACCATCTCCTCAAGCATCTCAATATCCTCTGCCGCGCGGGAGATGTCGTCAAGGGAGCTTTCCCACTTTTCGTTCTGTTTCTCAAGCTTGTCTACGCGCTCCTCAAGGGAAGAGAGCTGCTGCTTGATCGGGTCAAGCTCCTGCTGAAGCTGGGTGGCGGTCACGCATCCCGTTATGAGCAGGAAGGCCGGCACCAGAAGAAGAATACGTTTAAGACTCAATGTGTCATCTCCTTGATATATTGATAAAGTTTCCCCAGTTAATATATTCCCTGAGTATCTGACTGGTTAACGTACAGTCATTGTAGCATAAAATAAATCAAGTTTCTGTTAAAATTTGCTTGAATTAGCAATATTGACGCGTGTCAGGGTAAAAATGAACGGGCGGCCCCATTTCGGGACCGCCCGTTTGGAGTTTTTCTAGAACAGGCCCTTGACCCGTCCGGTATTCACGTCAACGTCAACGCGCCTGTAGGCGGGGTCAGAGGCCGTGCCCGGCATGAGCTTGATAGTTCCAGCCACGGGTACGACGAACCCTGCGCCCTTGTAGGACAGGATGTCGCTGATCTGGAGCCTCCAGTCCTTGGGCACGCCCTTTAAGGTCGGGTTGTCCGTGAGCGAGAGGTGGGTCTTGACCATGCAAACACCAAGTTTTGATATCTCTTTGTCAGCTTCCATTGCTTTGGCCTTGGCAAGAGCGTCCGCGTTGTAGTCCACACCGTCCGCGCCATAGACTTCCTTGGCGATGAGCGCAATACGTTTCCTGAGCGGCATCTTGAGATCGTAGAGGAGCTTGAAGTTGTTCTTCTCCTCACATGCCTCAACCACAGCCGCGGCAAAGTCTTTGGCTCCGTCGCCGCCATACTGCCAGTGCTCGCTTACGGCCACGCGGGCGCCTGCTTTCTCGGCCAGGCGGCGTACTGTAGCGATCTCCTTCTTTGTGTCCGTATGGAAGGCGTTGATGCATACAACAGGGTTCACACCGGCCTTTTTTATGGTCTTTATGTGGTGGACGAGGTTCACGCAACCCTTCTCCACGAACTTGACGTTCTCTTTGAGGTACTCAGGCGGCATGGGCCTGCCTGGCACGGGAACAGGTGCGCCGCCGTGGCTCTTGAGCGCACGCATGGTGGATACCAGCACTGCCGCGTTAGGCTCAAGCCCGGAGAAGCGGCACTTGAGGTTCCAGAACTTCTCAAAACCGATGTCCGCGCCGAATCCGCTCTCGGTTATGTGGTAATCGGCAAGCTTCAGGCCCACGCGGTCGGCGATGATGGAACTCTGGCCGATGGCGATGTTGGCGAATGGGCCTGCGTGTACGATGACGGGCTGTCCCTCGATGGTCTGCATGAGGTTGGGGTTCAGGGCCTCCACCATCCATGCGGTCATTGCGCCTGCTACTTCGAGATCCTCAGTTGTGACCGGCTTACCGGCTCTTGAGTAGCCAACCACAATTTTACCCATGCGGCTGCGCATGTCCTTCAGGTCCGTGGCTACCGAGAGGATGGCCATGACCTCGGAACTCACCGCGATGGCAAACCCGCTCTTCATCAGAAAGCCGTCCATCTTGCCGCCCTGGCCAATGGTGATGTCGCGAAGGCTCTGGGCGCAGAAGTCTATGATCCACTTCATTTCCACTCTGCGGTGGTTGATGTCCAGCCTCTTGAGCTTGCGCTTTTTAAGCTGGACGTCGTTGTAGTTGTGCTCGTGCTGCATGCGCGAGGTGGTGGCCACCATTGCCAGGTTATGGGCGTTCATGATGGCGTTGATGTCGCCTGTGAGGCCCAGTGAGAACGGCGTAAGTGGGATACACTGTGCCAGACCGCCGCCTGCTGCCGAGCCCTTGATGTTCATGGTGGGTCCGCCCGAGGGCTGGCGGATGGCGGCTATTACGTCCTTGCCTATCTTGCCCATGCCCTGTGTCAGGCCCATGGTGGTGGTGGACTTGCCCTCGCCAAGCGGCGTAGGGGTGATGGCTGTTACGTCAATGTATTTGCAGTCCTTGCGCTTCTTGAGCCTCTTGAGGATCATTGTAAAGTCGAGTTTTGCTACGTGGTGGCCGTGCGGCAGAAGCTCCTCTTTCTTGAGGCCGAGCTGTTCAGCGAGCTCGTACACGGTCTTCATGTTCTTCTCTGCTGCCTCGGCTATCTTCCAGTCCGGGTTTTTTGTGGGATCAAGTGGCATTATTCCCCTCCTTAGATTAATGAATGAATATGTGTTTGCAGGGCCATATACGGCCCTGCATCAGTCTCAGGTAACTCAGGTAATTCAGGTAACTATGCGTACCGCACAGACCTTCAACTCCGGCGTCTTGCACACGGGGTCGAGGGCGTTATTTGTAAGCATGTTGGCTGCCGCCTCCGCGTAGTGCATTGGCACGAACACCACTCCCGGGTTCACCCTGTCGGTTATCATGGCGCGTATATCGATGTTCCCGCGCCTTGATGCCACGTTCACGGTGTCGCCGTCCTTGAGTCCGAGCTTTTTGGCGTCCATTTCGTGGATCTCGATGTATGCCTTGCCAGCCACGGCCTCGATCTCAGGCACCCTTCGCGTCATGCTCCCGGTGTGGTACTGGAACAGGTTGCGCCCGGTGGTCAGGATGAAGGGATATTCGTCATCGGTTATCTCCGCCGGGGGCTTGAACTCCACTGCTGTGAAGGCCGCCTTGCCAACGGGGAACCCGTCCTTGAACAGATACTCGGTGCCCGGATGGTCGCGGGTGGGGCAGGGCCACTGCAGGCCCTTCTTCTCAAGCCGTTTGTAGTTAATGCCCTCGATGGCGGGCCATACGGAGGCTATCTCGTTGAACACGTCCTCGGCCGAGGCGTAGTCCATGGGCAGGCCCATGCGTCCGGACATCTCCTGGATGATCGTAAGGTCCGGCTTTGCGTGTCCGGGGGGGGTAAGGGCGCGCCTTACCAACTGGACCCTGCGTTCGGTGTTGGTGAAGGTGCCGAACTTCTCCGCAAAGCTCGTTGCAGGGAGCACCACGTCGGCAAGTGCCGCGGTCTCGGTCATGAAGATGTCCTGCACCACAAGGAAGTCCAGGTTCTTTAGAGCGTCAATGGTGTGTTTCATGTTGGGGTCGCTCAATACCGGGTTCTCCCCAAGGATGTACATGGACTTTATTCTGCCGCCCGAGGCCTTCTCCATCATCTCCGTGGCCGTGAGGCCGGGCTTTTCCGAGAGCACGCAGTCCCAGGCGGTCTCGAACTTCCTGCGCATGTTGGGGTCGCCTACCTTCTGGTAGCCGGGGTATACGTTTGGCAGGCCTCCAACGTCGCACGCGCCCTGTACGTTGTTCTGTCCGCGAAGCGGGTTTATGCCAGTGTATTCGCGCCCGATGTTGCCGGTTAAGAGGGCAAGATTGGCAAGGCAGGAGACGTTGTCCACGCCGTGCGTGTGCTGGGTGATGCCCATGGTGTAGAAGATGCCGGCTTTTGAGGAGCCTGCATAGGCGCGTGCGGCCTGAGCAATATCCGCCGCTGGCACCCCGGTGAGCTTCTCAGCGAACTCCGGGGTGAACTCGTCGAGCGAGGACTTCCACGCTTCAAACCCTTGCGTCCTGTCCTCCATGAACTCCGAGTTGTGAAGCCCTTCCTTGACGATGACATGGGCCATCGCGTTTATGAGGGCCACGTCAGTGCCGGGCTTGAGACGGAGGTGCTGGTCCGCAAAGCGCACGAGCGGCACCTTCCTGGGGTCCGCGATGATGATCTTGGCGCCTTTTGAGTGGGCCTTTATCATCTGGTTGGCTATGACCGGGTGAGATTCCTTTGTGTTGGAGCCGATGATGAATATGACCTCCATGTGCTTGATGCCGCGTATGGAGTTGGTCATGGCCCCGGAGCCGAATATTGTGGCCAGACTGGCCACGGTGGCGCTGTGTCACAAACGTGCGCAGTGGTCCACGTTGTTCGTGCCCACCGCGCCGCGCATGAATTTCTGGAACAGGTAGTTCTCCTCGTTGGTGCACCGGGCAGAGGCCAGCCCTGCTATGGTGTCTTCGCCATGTTTTTCCTTTGTGGCTTTAAGCCGCTCGGCCGTGTAGTCAAGGGCCTCCTCCCAGGAGACCTCCACTAACTCCTTGCCTTTCCTTATAAGGGGCTCGGTGAGCCTCTCGGGGCTGGTTACGAAACTGTAGCCAAAGCGTCCCTTGACGCAGAGCCAGCCCTCGTTCCAGTGGCGCTCGCTCGCGGTGACCTTTGTGATGTTCTGGCCCTGCACGTTCAGCGTGATGTTGCAGCCCGTGCCGCAGTACGTGCATACCGTGTCCACGGCCTTCTTCTCCTGCCCGAGGCGAAGGCCCCGGTCCCACATCTTGCCAAGCAGTGCCCCTGTGGGGCAGACCTGCACGCACTGGCCGCAGAACTCGCAGTCCAGGTCTTTCTCAAATGGCGGGCAGACCTTGCTTTTAAAACCCCTGTAGGCGAAGTCAATGGCCCCAACGCCCTGGACCTCCTCGCACACGCTTACGCAGCGTCCGCAGAGGATGCATTTTTCCATGTTGCGCTCGATGAAGGGGTTGCCGTCGCGGGTGTCGTACTTGCGGCGCTCTCCGGTGAACTCGTTCTCATGCACTTCGAGGAACATGGTGAGCTCGTGCAGGGCGCAGTCGTCGGTGGCCCTGCAGTTGATGCACTCAACCGGGTGGTCAGAGAGCAGGAGCTTCATGATCGTGGCGCGTACCTCTTTCAGGCGCGCTGTCTCGGTCTGCACCTCCATGCCCTCGCTCACGGGCGTGGTGCAGGAGGAAACAAGCCTCGGGATGTTCTTGACCTCCACCACGCAGAGCCTGCATCCCCCGTTGGGCTTCAGGCGCGGGTGGTAGCAAAGTGTCGGTATCGTGATGCCCGCGCTCCTTGCGGCCACCAGTACGGTGGTATCTTTCGGCACCTGGACTTCCTTGCCGTTTATCGTAAGTTTGACCATGGCTCTACTCCCTGCCTACAGAGTTGAATTTACAGGTATCAAAACACGCCCCGCACTTTACGCATAGCTCCTGGTCGAGCGCGTGGGGCTTCTTCTTCTCACCGGTGATGGCGCCCGTCGGGCATGCCCTCTTGCAAGCGCCGCAGCCCGTGCAGGCCTCGGCGTCTATAGTGTACGTAAGCAGCTGGCGGCATGCCTTTGCCGGACATCTGCCCTCAAGGTGAGCTTCGTACTCATCACGGAAATATTTAAGTGTACTCAGTACCGGGTTGGGGGCTGTCATGCCCAGGCCGCAAAGCGATGCGCTCTGCACGTCCTTGGCAAGTTTTTCAAGCCTCACCAGGTCCTCTGCCGTGCCCTCACCGATGGTGATCTTCTCAAGTATCTCAAGCAGCCGCTTTGTGCCGATCCTGCAGGGCACGCACTTGCCGCACGATTCGCTCTGCGTGAACTGCAGGAAGTACTTGGCAACGTCCACCATGCAGTTGTCCTCGTCAAGCACGATCATTCCGCCCGAGCCAACGATGGAGCCAACCTTTGCAAGGCTCTCGAAGTCAACGTTCAGGTCGAGCATGTCTTCTGTGATGCAGCCGCCGGAGGGGCCGCCGGTCTGGACGGCCTTGAACTTCTTGTCATTCTCGATACCGCCTCCGATATCGAATATGATCGTCCTGAGGGTGGTGCCCATGGGTATCTCGATAAGGCCGGAGTTCTTGACCTTGCCGGTAAGGGCAAATACCTTGGTGCCCTTTGATTTCTCTGTTCCGTAGGATGCGAACCACTCGGCGCCGTTCCTTATGATCGCGGGGATGTTTGCCAGGGTTTCCACGTTGTTGATGACCGTGGGCTTGCCCCAGAGCCCGCTGTTTACGGGGAAGGGCGGTTTTGCCCTCGGCATGCCGCGCTCTCCCTCGATGCTGGCTATAAGGGCTGTCTCCTCGCCGCAGACGAATGCGCCCGCGCCGAGCTTTACCTTGATATCGAAATCAAAACCCGTCCCAAGTATGTTCTTTCCAAGGAAGTTCTTCTGGCGTGCCTGATCAAGGGCCAGGTAGAGCCTCTCCACGGCAAGCGGGTACTCGGCCCTGATATAAACGTAGCCGATGCTTGCGCCAAATGAGAACGCGCCAATGGCCATCCCTTCTATTACAGAGTGGGGGTTACCCTCGATCACGGAGCGGTCCATAAATGCCCCGGGGTCGCCCTCGTCAGCGTTGCAGATGATATACTTCTGGTCCGACTCGTTCTTGAAGCAGAGCTCCCACTTGAACCCGGTTGGGAAGCCCGCGCCGCCGCGTCCGCGAAGGCCGGATTCCTTTATGATCTCTATGGTCTCGGTGGGGGCGAGGTTTTTAAATACCTTCTCCTGTGCCTTGTAACCCTCTACGCCTATGTAAGCGTCTATGCTCTCGGGGTCGATGTTTCCGCAGTCAGCGAGCACCACCTTGACCTGCTTGTCGTGGAAGTTGTGGTAGTCCTCCTTGACCAGCCACTCCTCTACAGGCTTGCCGCCTTTAATGTGTTCCTCAATAAGGCGCTCCACCATGTCCTCTTTAATGTACTCATAGGTGGCCTTATTATCGTCAACAATGACGTCTACTAAAACGTCCTTTGCGCACAGGCCCCTGCAACCGACCTTGTGAGCGGAGCAGCCCTTCTGCACGTTGGCCTCCAGGCCCGCCGCCTTGAGCTGTGAGTAGAAGGCGTCCATCACCAGGTCGCCTCCGGCTGCGATGCCTCCGGTGCCCATGCAAACCATTATCTCGATGGATTTCGCGCTCATGCCTGGTCCTCTTCCTTGCCCAGCTTCTTGACCTGCAGAGCTATCTTGCTTGCCGCGGCCTTGCCGTTGACCTTCTGGTTGATGATGACCACCGGGGCTATGCTGCATGCCCCAACGCAGTTTACCTTCTCAAGCGTGAAGATCATGTCGTCCGTGGTGTTCTGCCCCTCTGGGAGGTTCAGGTCGCGGGTGAGCCTGTTTAAGATCTTCTCCGAGCCCTTGACGTGGCATGCGGTGCCTGAGCATACGGTTACGATGTTCTTGCCCCTTGGAGTGAGATAGAATTGCGAATAGAAGGTGGCTACTCCGTAGAATTTGCTCCTTGGTATTTCCAGCCTGTCGGCCGCCCATTCCACTGCCTCTTCCGGGAGGTAGCCGAAGTGCTCCTGGATGTCCTGTAGTATTGGAATCGTGGTTCCCTGCGTGTCCTTGTACTTGTCTACAACTTCCCTGAGTTCGTCAAGTGATGTAGCAAGCTTGAACCCGGTCTGAGATTGCATCGTCTACCCCCTGTGACCAGTGCTATATGCCATATGCAATGTGTATATTAAAAACAAACCTGTACCCCTCATCTTTCATTGCTGCGGGGTTATCGAATGCAGGCATAAGCCTGCCATGCACGTTGAATGTTCCCTAATATAAAATATAGAGGGTTATTCAATCCCGAGTATTCTAATCGAAAATAATTATAAATGCAATAAGTAAATAAAAGTTTAGGATGAGCATAATATATCAATATATTTAGGATTTTAATGGCCTGCGTTAAGTAATTATATTCTGCTTGACATTGGGCTCGAAATATGTAATAATGGTTCTAAGTTAAGAATGATTCTAGCAAAAACTGAAAAAGGGTAAGTATTTGATTCTTATGAAAATGACGCCTCAGAGGGTAGCGATCATGGATTTTCTTGATGGTAATCAAGCCCATCCATCGGCTGATGATATATTTTCCTCGGTCAGAAAGAGATTCCCGTCAATGTCTTTTGCGACTGTTTATAACACCCTTGAGAGGCTCAGGGGGGAGGGACAGCTCATGGAGGTTTCCATAGACCCGGCAAGAAAGCGCTACGACCCGGACACAAGGCCGCACCACCATATCATATGCAGCGGGTGCGGCGCGGTTGCGGACATTCACAGGGAATTCGACCTCTCCGTGCCGCAAGAGGAGCGAGGGGGGTTTTCAATAGACTCAAACCATGTGGAGTTCTACGGGCTCTGCCCCAAATGCACCTAAATCCAATAAATAGCGATAACAAAGGAGGAGAATAAGGATGGCTGTATTCAAATGCGACAAGTGTGGAGAGACCAAAGAGGGCAGGTGCAAGCCCAAGAAGTGCCCTGCGTGCGGTAAAGAGGGCACCATGGTCAAGCAGGGCTAGCCAAGGCCATATTAGGGATGTATCAAGTTGGGCGCCACAGTGATTATTAACTATTATGAAGGAGATAGAGAACATGGCTTTTAGCAAAGATAATCTTATGGCAGCGTTTGCGGGCGAGAGCCAGGCAAACAGGAAGTACCTGGCTTTTGCGGAAAAGGCGGAGTCAGAGGGATACCCAAAGGCCGCAAAGATGTTCAAGGCCGCGGCCATGGCAGAGACCGTGCACGCCCTGGCGCATTTCAAGGCAGCAGGCGGCGTGGGTTCCACAGAGGACAACCTGAAGGCCGCGGCAGAGGGCGAGACCTT
>DAOWET010000016.1 GCA_030638335.1 Nitrospirota bacterium | reverse complement strand
TGCCCGGTCAGAGCGCGGGCTCAGGTTATGCAGGGCCTGGGCCACCAGTTCCTTGCCAGTGCCGCTCTCGCCTGTTATCAGCGCGTTTGAGTTGCTTGCGGCCACGCGGGGCACCATCTTCAGCAGCCGCTGCATGGAAGCACTCCTGCCGATGATGTTTTCAACCTCAATGGCCGTGCGGACCTTCTCCATCCTGAGGAGGGCGACCTCGGTGGAGAGCCTGCGGCGGTCAAGCGCGTTTCTGACGATAAGACGGATCTCGTCTATCTTGAAGGGCTTGTGTATGTAATCATAGGCCCCGAGCTTCATGGCCTCCACACCGCTTTCCACAGTGCCAAAGGCCGTGATCATTATCACCAGGGTGTCGGGGGATATCTCCTTTGACTTATCGAGGATCTCAAAGCCCGTGGCCCCGGGCATCTTGATGTCCGTGATGATGAGGTCGTAGATGTCCTTCTCAATATGGGAGATCCCCTCGGTGCCGTCACTTGCGGCAGTGACGTCATAGCCCTCCCCCTCAAGGAGCATGCACAGGATATCGCGCATGCTGACCTCGTCCTCAACAACAAGAATATTCGCAGTATCAGGAGACATTTTCAATGGGAATTATAACAGTAAACACCGACCCTTTGCCCAGGGTGCTGCTCACAGTGATGCGCCCGCCATGGTCTTCCACCGCGCGGAAGGCGGTGCTCAGGCCCAGTCCGGTCCCGGCCCTCTTGGTTGTATAGAAGGGGAAGAATATCCTCTCCATGTCCTCATCAGAAATGCCGGAGCCGCTGTCCGTAAAACTTATATGCGCAAACCCGTCTTTCACACGGGTGGCCACTAACAGCCTGCCGCCCTCGGACATGGACTGCAGGGCGTTCACACCAAGGTTCCAGAACACTTCCTTCATCTTCCTGGGGTCTGCTTTCAACAAGAGGCCGCCTTTGAGCTCTGCCAGGACCTCCACCGTCCTGTCGTCCCTCATCCTCAGAAGCTCCACGGTCTCCTTCAGAGCCTTATTAAGGTCGAACTCCTCCATGGAGGGAGAGTCGGGGCGGGCAAAGCTCAGGTAGTCGGTAATAGTGCTGTTCAAGCGGTCCATCTCACCCAGAGCTATGCTCATCAGCCTGTCCCGCTGGTCCTGGTCTATCGCACCCTCTTTAAGCATCTCCATGGACCCTTTGAGAGAGGCCAAAGGGTTTCTGATCTCATGCGCTATCTTTGCCGATAGCTCCCCAACCGCGGCAAGCCGCTCCTTTCGTTTGATCTCCTGAGAAAGGGCCTTGAGCTGTGTAAGGTCCTGGAATATGCCAATGAACCCGGCATTGTTGCCCCCAAGGTCATAGAGCCTTGTGATGGTATAGCCTATGGTCTTTTCCTTTCCGCCAAGCAAAACAGTCCGCTCACCGCGCTTCTCGTCCGAGGGGAGTTCCTTGAGAAAAGGAAGCAGTTTGCTTATGTGCCCGCCCGCCACATGCTCCCTGTCAACCCCCGAGATGGACTCGGCCGCACGGTTGAACACCTCTACATTGCCCTCCGTGTCCGTAGTGAACAGCCCGCTTGGAGTGTTCTCCACGACCGCACGGTTGAAGCTCGCAAGCTCCTGGTAATCGATGTCCTTGCGCTCAAGCCTGGTGATGAGGCGGCCAGCCAGAAAGGCCGTTATATAAAGGCCGGAAATATGGGAGAATATCTTGTACAGGAAATCCTTCTCCATGAGACCTTCGTAGAATGGGATAGGGATGATGCCGTAGAACTGAAGGTCAATGAACACTGCGTAGAGAAAACTTATAAGGGTGGCCGTAACATATGCCGCCCGCTTGCTTATCACCATGGCCGAGGACAGCACCACAAGCATCAAGACCCAGGAGAACCAGCTCTCAATGCCACCGGTGAGAAGGATCAGTGTCACTGCGGAAAGCGAATCCGCAACGATCTGCATGTAGGCCAGCGGGAGCGCAGGCACCTTCCCTAAAAGCAGAACGCAAACTATGCTCATCGCATAAAGGAACACTATTATGTAGAAGACATTGGAGGGGTATGGGAATATGCCGAACCCTATCTGGAAAGCGAGAAAAGAGCCCAGAAGCGCTGTAACGAAAAGGATCCTGAATGCAAGCAGGGTCCTGATACGCTTAAGAAAAGATACGTCGTCAGGCATCAGATAAGGGTGATAAGCTTGA
>DAOWET010000222.1 GCA_030638335.1 Nitrospirota bacterium | reverse complement strand
GTTATGCATCCGGCATGCCTCCACATGCGCGATTGCTTCAAGTATAGTCGGGTCCCCTATGCCGAGCCTCAGCTTGCCAATGATGAACCTCGTCACATATCTTGTCTCGAGAGGGGAGAGCCCGTTAAACAGGCTGACAACGAGTTCGATCTTTTTTGCCTGGGACCCTTTCCCTGAGGTTCTGGCGATCTCCATCAGTTCGTCATATACCTGGAGAGCTGTGAGCCCGCCACTCTTGTTCACAAGCCCTTCGGCAACAAGCCCAAGGTCCCCCAGCCCGGCAAAGGAGGCTTCCACGTCCCTGGTGGGGGCTTGTGCGGCATCGGATATCGCCCTTATCATGAGTTTGGCTGACAGGCCCAGTTCAACTCCATGGAAAGGAGGGAGCAGGCCCTCCTGGCACAGGTAAACGATCCTGTCGATATTATCAGGGCTGGCCTCATAAAAAAGCTCCGCAACTATATCGAATATCTCAAGCCTTTTTGAAACGCCCTCGATGCGCTGGAAGTATTCGGCCAGGCGGGCGAACTTCACTTCTTTTTCCTTTTGGATTTTTTAGGCGGGACGGGCAGTTCAGGGAGCTTTGGCTCAGAGCCTTTTAAGAGTTTTTTAATGGCCTCTGGTGCTGCGATCGACCGGAAGAATTTCTCACGCTCTGCTGCTGATGTGATTTTCTTAACCGCCATTTTCCTTAAAGCCCGCACCTTGGTGAGGTATCTCCCGAACACGCTTCCATAGCGCTCCTGCATGTCACGCCTGATGGCGCGCGCAAGGGCCGGGCTTGCCCCGCTTGTGGAGATGGCAACCTGGAGCGGCCCCCGGCTGAAGCTTGAGGGCACGATGAAGGTGCATAGCTCCGGGTGGTCAACGATGTTCACGAGCATGTTTTTTCCATCTGCAACTGCTGCGACCCGGAGGTTCGTTTCCTCATGGTCAGTGGCGGCAATGGCCAAGAAAGCTTTGTTCAGGTCGCTTTCCCTGAAACCGCGCGTCTTGTGGGAGATGCGGCCATTTTTAGCAAGGCGGGTTAGCGTCGGCGTGAGTGCCGGGCTTATGACCGTAACCTCCGCCTGGGCCTTAAGCAGGTCAGCGACCTTGCGCTCAGCCACACGTCCGCCGCCCACCACAATACAATTCTTACCTTTTAGAACAATAAAGGCGGGGTAGTAGGACAGGGGGGCGCCCAAGGGCTAATCGTCCTTGAGTTTGCTGATATACTTCCTGGCCTTCTTGAGGTACTTGCTGTCAGGATGCAGTTGTTCAAGGCGCTGGAGGTATTCACTGGAGGTCTCGTCATTTCCAAGCCCCTTGTGGCTGACCGCAAGCCTCCATAGGACCTCGGGGTCGTCGCCGTATTTCGGGAATGCCTCGATGAGGCCCTCAAGGCGGTCAATGGCCCCGTTGTATGCCTTGCGGAAAAAGTAGAAGGAGCCCACCATGAGTTCGTGCTCCGCGATTATCCTCTCGGAGTACTCTATCTTCAGCTCCGCGTCCTGGCGGTACGGGTTTCTGGGGTAGAGCTCGTTTAGCTGCGTAAAGGCGTCAAGCGCATTCAGCGCGGCCCCGTAGCCTCGCTCCGGGCCCTTTATAAGTTTGAAGTAGACAAGGCCTATATTGTACTGGGCATAGGCCGCGTACTTGTGCCTTGGATAGGTGTCAAGAAACCTCCGGAACTCCTCGATGGCAAGCTCGGGGTCATCGTCAGCCACGTAGCTGTCAGCGATCCTGAGCTGAGCCAGCGGGGCGTACAAGTACTGCGTGTCCATGCGGATTATGTTCTCGAACCTCTGGCGCGCGTCCTCGCGGTGCTTGTCCTCGAACTCCTCGTTGGCCTTGGTAAACTCCCTTTCGGGGTTGAATGGTTCTGTCTTGTCAGCAGAGGAACAGGCCACAAGCATGAGCAGCGATACAGCTATTATCAGGTATTTAGCCATTCATATTTATACACGCAGGGCAGACCCCGCGTCAAGGCGCGCTAGTTGTATAATATCTGATGAGATTACCGCGCACACTGGCAGGCGAGGCCCTGCTGGCACTTGTATTTGCCCTCTTTTTCGCCACCCCCGCCCCTGCAGGCTCGATCATCGTGACAGAGACGCACACGCACAGCTTCCGCCCGGGCGATTCTTCCGCTTCCGCACTCGCATATGCACGCTGGGGCGCGGTGGAGCGGGTGCTTGCCTCCGGGGTCAGAAAGCTCAGGGAGGCCGGTGCGCTAAAAGCGAAGGCCACGGGCCATGAGGAGGCCATGCTAGGGGCAGTGGTGGTCGTGGAGGTAGAGGCGCTTGAATGCGGCAAGGGTTCGTGCACAGCGTCGGCGACCGTGGTGTTCGACCCGCTCATGGCTGCGGGGAACATCAGGAGGATACTTGAAAAGCCCGAGGTGTCAGTACAGTTCGAGCGCGCGCACAGGGAGAGGGTTGCGGCCCTCAGGGAGGCCGATGCCCTTTCAGCGCGCATTGCAGCAGGAGAGGGTGCGTTGCCGGACAAGTATGAGCGGGCCGTGCTTGACGGGTTTGCCTGGAACCTCTACTTTGCCGGCTCAGCCCTCCTGATGCGAGACAGGCAGTTTGAGGCGCTTGAGTCATTTACGGAGTTCATCCGCAGGAGGCCAGGGTTCTCAAGGGCGTATCTCTCAAGGGGCGCGGCATACTCAAGCCTTGGCCAGCACAAAAGGGCCCTGGCGGACTACGACATGGCCGTTGACCTCTCGCCCGAAGACGCGCAGAGCTACAACAACCGGGGGGTGGCCTACTATAACCAGGGCGATCACCGCCGGGCCGTGCTGGACTACACGCGCGCCATTCAGCGTGACCCCGCGCTGGCAAACGCGTACAACAACCGTGGAAACGCATACCTGGATGCCGCGGATGTGAAAAACGCGCTTGCGGACTACAACAGGGCCATAGAACTGGACCCCGGATACGCGGAGGCATACAACAGCAGGGGGACTGCCTACAACACCCTTGGCAAAACGCTCCTGGCGCTTGCTGATTTCACTAAAGCCACCCAGGTGAAGCCTGACTACCCCGACGCCTTCAACAACCTCGCCGTCACCCTGCACAGGCAGGAGAAGCTCTCCGAGGCCATTGAGAACTACTCAAAGGCCCTGAGGTTGAATTCCACATACGCCGAGGCCTACAGCAACCGTGGCGTTGCCTATCAGCAGCAGGGTAACCTCAGGCAGGCCCATTCGGACTATTCAAACGCCATATTCCATGCCCCCGGGTACGTGGGGGCATACCTGAACAGGGCAAGGCTCAACTACAACCTGAAAAGGACGAAGGAGGCATGCGCTGACGCAGAGACGGCCTGCAAGCTTGGGGATTGCCGGGTGCAGCGGCAGTTGGTGGGCGCTGGGGCCTGCACAGACAGCCGCTAGCTAGCTTGTTTTACTAGTAGAGCTTTACGAGCATAGCTGTTATCGAACTTCCACTCCTGGCATTTGAATATTTGTGTTTATAAAAAGGTGGGACTCCCCGCGAGGCCACCGGGGGGAAGAGCCTCGCGAGGAGGAAAAAAGCTTAATCAAGCTCTGTTCACATTTATTCATGCAAGCTGCGTGCCAGTTTTTTATGGCTGGAACTACCTTGGAAATAAAGGGAATTTCAATCTTGTCCCAATCAGACCATTCTCAAATATAAGACAAGCTGTTTCAAAATGAGAATCGTGTTGAGAAAACAGCCGGAACATGCCCCGGGACCGTTTCATGCCTTATCCAGGACATCCCCTGACTAATCCCGGTTAGTCATAAGTTAGTCAAAAACGCATTTTCCTCCGCAAGGGCAAAATAAATTTGCCTGAAAAATTCAACTTAGGTTAATAAAAAACGGCATTTTCATCAGGCGAAAATCCATTATTTCCAATGCATTGCGGGCGGATTATTAACTTTGGTTTGTGACACATTTTCCCTGACACGTGTCATATGGACAATGTCAGTGTAGCCGCGTTACGCTCAGCTTGAGATGATGAGAAAAAAGACAAAAGGCACTCCCCCCAAGGCGGGGCCGGCGGGCAATTCGGCTGGCCCCGTCCCCTCCCTTTCATATGAACGCTGGGTAGTGGGAAGGCTCTCCATCGGCACCCGTTGCCAGGTTGAGCCCTCAATGAGCTGCATCCCCCTGAGGGAAGACCCCATATGCAGAAGCTGCTATGAGGGCCACAAGGAGCGTGCTCCCGAGGCCCCGGGCATGCCCGGCATGGAGGATGGAAGATGAGAAGGGATATTGACGCCCTCCACCCGGTGGTCCGCGACAGGTGCGCAAGGCTTATTGAGGCGTGCAGTGCCCGCGGCCTTCATCTGATGGTCACCTCTAGCTTAAGAAGCGCGCAAGAGCAGGCAGCGCTTTATGCACAGGGCAGAAAGCCGGTTGATGTTGTCAACGCACTTCGTGCCGTAGCCGGGCTGGCTCACATCTCCTCTGATAAGAACACGATAGTGACCCATGCAACCACCTCTGTCCACGAGTTCGGGCTGGCCTTTGACGTGGCGCTCACTAATGACGGCGCGCCGCACTGGGACAAGTCCCTTGACCTCAACGATAACGGTTACGCCGACTATCGCGAGGTGGGCAGCGTTGGCGAGTCCCTCGGGCTTGTATGGGGCGGGAGGTTCAGGCACAGAGACCTGTGTCATTTCGAGTGGACCGGCGGGCTCACCATGGGTGAGCTCAAGGCCGGCAAGCGCCCGGCGCAACACGTGCGCGGGCAAACGCATATAAAGGAGGAGAAGATGGACAAGGTTAAATCAGGCGTACGCAGTTCGGAGTTCTACCTGGCGATCATAGGGGCGCTGATACCGGTGCTGAACACGCATCTGGGGTTCGCGATCCCTGTGGAGGGGGTGCTCTCCATAGCGGGCGTTATCGTCAGCTACATTATCTCCCGCACCGTGGTCAAGCGCGTTTGAGCGTTGAGCAGGAGATAGTGCGCGCTCTCATTGACGCCGGAGCCGGAGCCATTATCGCGCTTGTGATGCTGGTGGGCCTCTACAGGATAGTGCGAGGCCTTGGGGCCAGGTTCATTGAGGTCCAGCAGCATCAGGCCGAGGCCCTTGGAGCGCAGGCGCAGTCAGTGGCGAGCTTTACTTCGTCGGTGCAGGACTTCGTGCGCGCCGACAACACCGAGCACCGCGAGATGCTGGTACTTCTGAGGTTCATAGCCCAGAGACAGAGATCATTTGAAGAGGTGAGGATTGAACACATCAAGCGTAAAGAACAGACGCATCCGCATTGCACTGCTGGAACTCCTTAGCACCGAGTACCCCGGGGCGCTGGACCTGCGAGCACTCATGTTCGCGCTGGACAGCCTTGGGTACCCCATGCCGGAGGGCATGGTGGAGGCACATCTCAGATACCTTGAGGAGAAGGGGTTTGTGAGCCTGGAGAAACGCAGGGGTTTTGGATTCAGCATTGCCTTTGCCTCGCTTACTGCCGCGGGCTGGGACCTGCTTGACGGGTTCTCCACGGACCGCGGCGTGGACGGAGGCATCTAAGGGATGGCCGCGGATAACAGCAAAAGGAACGTCCGCTCCCTTATGAGCCGTATCCGGGCCTACGAGCGTTTCTTTAAAGAAAAGGAAAAGAGCCAGAAGGAATCTATTCAAAATGGTCAAAAGGGTCAAAAGGGAAAGAGAGCAGGTGGGGGCACAGGTGTCGAAGGCCCTGGTGCCCTTGACACTGTCGTCCTTGAACCCAGCAACCAGGCCCACACGGCCTACATGAGTCTCATAAAGCTGGTGCATGCCCTTGATAAGGACCTGGCAGGCGGAGACACTCTAAAAGCGGAAGAGATCACCGATGAAAAAGCAAGAGAGGTTCTTCGTGACATCTTTGGCATCTGATCTATATGGGACCCAGGTACTTCTTCCTTACCAGAGGCGGTGGGTGGAGGACAAATCGTCCCGCAAGATCTGGCTTGCCTCAAGGCAGGTGGGAAAGAGTTTCGCGCTCTCGCTTGAGGCAGTTGCCGAGGCCCTTTCAGGCAGGTGCGACAACCTCCTGCTGGCAAGTAGCGAGCGCCAGAGCCGGGAGCTTATGCGCAAGGTGCGGCTTTTTGTACGCGCACTGGAGCGCATTTATCCAGGCTACATGCCCGCATCAGACCGGGCCGAGGAGGTCGTGTTCAGAAACGGCTCACGCGTGATCTCGCTCCCTGCAAACCCGGACACGGTGCGCGGGTTCAGCGGCAATGTGTACCTGGACGAGTTTGCCTTCCACGCAGAGGACCGGGAGATATGGAGTGCAATGTACCCTTCCGTGACCCGGGGCTACAAGCTGCGCATCTGCTCCACCCCAAACGGCAGGAGCAACCTCTTCTTCGACCTATGGAGCCGGGAGGAGCAAGGCTCCTCTTTCTCTCGCCACCGTACCGATATACACACAGCTCACAAAGAAGGCTTGCAGGTGGATATAAAAGGACTCCGTGAGTCAGTGGGGGATGCTGAAGTCTGGGCACAGGAGTTCGAGTGCAGCTTCCTTGACGGCGCAACCGCCTACATCCCCTACGGGATGATCAGCTCTGTGGAGGATGCCGGGGCTTCGGAAGAGGCGGGCGTGCTCAACCCCTCCGGAGAGTTCTACCTGGGAGTGGATGTGGGACGTGTGCGCGACCTCACGGTCATGTGGCTCCTTGAGCGTGTTGGGGACGTGCTCTGGACGCGCATGGTCAGGCAGATGCGGGGCGCGCCCTTTGCGCTCCAGAGGGACACGCTCTATTCCGTGCTGGAAGCGCCAGGGCTCAGGCGCGCGGCCCTGGACTCTACCGGCATAGGGGCGCAGCTGGCAGAAGAGGCCCTTACCAGATTCAGAGGAAAAGTCGAGCCCGTGCACTTCAGCGCCATAACAAAGGAAGACATGGCAGTCACACTCAGGCGGGCCTTTGAGGACCGGGCGCTTCGCATCCCATCATCGCCTGAAATAAGAGAGGACATCCACTCGGTCAGACGTTCGGTGACCAGTGCCGGCAACCTGCGCTTTGAGGCTGCGCGATCGGATGCGGGGCATGCTGACAGGTTCTGGGCCCTTGCCCTGGCAGTGCACGCGGCAACGAACACGCCGGGGCAGAGGATCGCGTACGAATCCCTTGGAGTACGAGCACATACAAAGGGCAGCGGATGCTATTAATGCACCAGTGCATTCCCTCCGGGGCAAACGCCGGGCATGGGGATTTTTTAATTGAGGAGGCGCAGATGAGAGTACAGAGCACAAAGATGAAGGAGGCTGACGATCATGGCCCTTGTTGATGCCTTTGGCAGAGAGATGAAAGCAGGCCGCCCGGTGCTTGAAGAGATTGCCAGGTGGCCGGGGACAGCATTTCCCACATACCCGAGCCGGGGCCTTACGCCGGAGGCCCTGAGCGCTATCTTCATGGAAGCCGACCAAGGCGATGTCGCAAGGCAGTGCGAGCTTTACGGGGAGATGGAGGAGAAGGACGCGCACCTTGGCGCGGTGCTTGCCACGCGAAAGCTCGCGGTGGCCGGGCTCGACTGGCTTGTGGCCCCGGCTTCGGAGGATGGCGAGCACAGAGAGGTGGCTGAGTTTGTAACAGATGTCCTGAATGGAATTCCCAACTGGGACGAGGCGGTGATGGACATGCTCGATGCGGTTGGCAAGGGTTTCTCGGTGCTGGAACTCATCTGGGAATTATCAGGAGGCAAGGCGCTCATAAGCGAGCTCAGATGGCGGGCGCAGCAGGAGTTCACTTTCGCGGCTTCTGCCAGCTCTGCCAACTCTAATGGCGCAGTGCTGAGGCAGCCAAGGATACTTACTCAGGACGAGCCGGTCCGGGGCGAGGAGCTTATCTCAGGGAAGTTCATTGTGCACAGCAGCAAGGGGCGTTCGGGCGAGCGCTCCCGCGCCGGAGTGCTCAGGCCGTGTGCGTGGATGTACGTGTTCAAGCACTACACGCTAAAGGACTGGCTCCTGTTCTGCGAACGCTACGCTCAGCCCATGAGGGTTGGCAAGTTCGCCCCAGGCACGAGCGAGGCCGAGCGCCAGGTGCTCAGGGACGCGGTATTCAATATGGGCACGGACGCGGCGGCGGTCATATCCGAGAGCACCGTGATCGAGCTTCTGGATGCCGGGCAGAAGGGCACGGCCGAGATATACGAGTCCCTTGCCAGCTACTGCGACCGAGCCATCTCAAAGGCGGTGCTCGGGCAGACACTCACCACCGAGCATTCCTCAGGCTCATATGCCGCGGCAAAGGTCCACGAGACAGTGCGCAGGGATCTGACCGAGGCCGACGCAAGCGCGCTTGCGCGCACGATAACCTCTCAGGTGATAACTCCTCTTGTGCGCTATAACTTCGGCCCGGAGACCGCGGTGCCGCAGTTCAGGTTTGAGCATAAAGGCACGGAAGACCTGAAGGTTCTGGCTGAAACTCTAAAAACCCTTGGCGAGATGGGGGTATCCATCCCAGCCTCATATGTGCGCGAGCGCTTCGGCATCCCCGCCGAAGATGAAGGAGGAGCAGGTTGATGGAAACACGGATATGTTCGCACAGGACGGAAGTGGATGGGGCCCCGGGCTTGATACAGCTCATCCCCCATGGCCGCCATAACACGGACAAGGGATCTTTTACTCTTGACGCGGAAGGCCTCCGGATGTTGATGGAAGCATTCTCCAGCAGAAAGAACCAGATGGCCATCGACTATGAGCACCAGAGCCTTACAGGTGCCGAGGCCCCGGCTGCTGGATGGATAGTCAGCCTTAAAGACATGGGAGAAAAAGGGCTGTGGGCCGAGGTGAGCTGGACAGAGCGCGCAAGGCGCTATCTTTGCAGCAGGGAGTACCGCTTCTTAAGCCCGGTCTTTTTAAAGGAAGCCGTCTCAGGACGAGTTGTGAGGCTTTTAGGCGCAGGGCTTACGAACCACCCGGCCATAGACGGCATGGTGCCTGTAGTCAATTCGGAGGGGTTCCCCCCGCCAGACCATAAGTTAAACCATAAGCCAAAAACTAAGGAGGTTAAGCAAATGGAGGTTCTGTTTAAAGCGCTGGGGCTTGGCGCGGACGCGACGGCCAGTGAGGCCGTGGAGGCTGTGGAGGCCCTGAAGGCCCAGAAGTCAAAGTGTGAGGCAGCGCTGGCCCGCACTGCCTCAAAAGAGGTGCTTGAGGCC
>DAOWET010000081.1 GCA_030638335.1 Nitrospirota bacterium | reverse complement strand
TTCGTTGCGGATGCTGTGAGCAGTTGTTCCGCCGTTTAGAGGTTGACCAACCCTGCAGGCCCCAAGCGCGCTCTGCCTTTTTTACACTTTCATTCCATGTTACCAGACTGTACTTATCGTCCTGCCTAACTAATCCTTCTTGAACGAACTCAGAAAGTCTATGGGCACGGGGAAAACTATTGTCGAGCTCTTGCTCATTCCAAGCTCTGTAAGGGTCTGCAAGTATCTAAGCTGCATGGCTGAGGGCTGGGTCGCGATCACGCCCGCCGCCTCGGCAAGTTTCACTGATGCCTGGAGCTCACCTTCGGCATGGATGATCTTGGCCCGCCTCTCACGCTCAGCCTCTGCCTGTTTGGCAAGAGCGCGCTGCATGTTCTCGGGCAGGTCCACGTTCTTGACCTCAACAGTGCTGACCTTTATGCCCCATGGCTCTGTCTGGTCGTCAATGACCTTCTGGAGTTTTACGTTAATGTCATCGCGCTTTGTAAGCAGGTCGTCAAGCTCGCTCTGCCCGAGGATGCTCCTTAGCGCGGTCTGGGCTATCTGGCTTGTGGCGTAGAAGTAGTCCTCCACCTCGGTGATGGCCTTTGTGGGTTCCATGGGCCGGAAGTATATGACAGCGTTGACCTTCACCGTAACGTTGTCACTCGTGATGATGTCCTGCGGGGGCACATCCATTGTGATGGTCCTGAGGCTTACCTTCACGAGCTTGTCAATGCCCGGGATGATTATTATCAGCCCTGGGCCCTTGAGCGGAATGAGCCTTCCAAGGCGGAAAACCACGCCCCTCTCGTACTCCTTTAGTATCTTTATCGCGGCAAACAGAAAATAGACTACAAAAAAGATTATTACAACAATTGACGTAAAGCCTCCACCCATTCCTGGCATATTACCCTCCCTCTTTAGGGTTTCTTTCTTACTTTCATCTTGAGCCCGTTTGCGCTCTCGACCAAAACGCCTTCACCTGCGGATATCTGCTCGTCAGAATAAGCTGACCATATCTCTCCATGCACATGGACCGTGCCACCGTCCTTGTCAACAATAGTCGAGGACTTTCCCTCAAGCCCCACGAGGCCCTCGTTGCCTGTGGTGGGTTTGCGCTTGTGCGCTCGTACGACAAGGCCGACCACAACGACGAAAAACAGCGCGGTCGTGCCGGTGGTCGTGGCGATAACGCTGATAGATACCCTGAACAGCGGCCCGCCCTCGCTGAATAGCATGAGTGAGCCAAAAAACATTGCAACAAGCCCGCCGATGGCAAGCGCCCCGTGCGATGTTATCTGGGTTTCCAGGACGAACAAGACCACAGCAAGCAGTATGAGCAAGACACCCGCGTAGTTCACCGGCAGGGTCTGGAACGCATAGAATGCCAGAATAAGGCAGATGCCGCCCACCACACCGGGGAATATGGCCCCGGGATTGGTGAGCTCGAAGAACAGGCCGTAGAAGCCCAGCATCATGAGTATGTAGGCGATGTTTGGATTGCTTATGATGTCCAGTATGCGGTGCCTGAGGCCCATGACCTCGCGGACGATATTGGCGTCCTTCGTGTTAAGCACCACCTCGCCCGATGCGGTCTTGACCGTCATGCCGTGGATCTCGTCAAGAAGGATTCTTAAATTTGGCGCGACTATGTCTATCACGTTCTGCTCCAGCGCCTCATCGGCTGTGGAGGATATGCTCTTCCTCACCGCGTCCTCTGCCCACTGCTCGTTCCGGCCATGGGCCTTTGCGAGAGACTTTATATAGGCCACCGCGTCGTTTGTGACCTTGTCGCTCATGGTCTCGTCCATCTCGCCCCCGCCCGCGCTCACCGGGTGGGCCGCGCCTATATTGGTCTGAGGGGCCATGGCGGCAACATGGGCGGCAAGGGTGATGAAGGCACCGGCGGATGCCGCGCGCGCTCCGTCAGGGGATACGTAGACTATGACAGGCACAGTGCTTGCGTTCATGCCCTTGATCATCCGGCGCATGGACTCCATCAGGCCGCCGGGCGTGTCGAGCTCTATGACAATGGCGTCGGCCTGCATCTCTTCCGCATCATCAAGCTTCTTTAATATGAACTCCGAGGCCACGGGGTTGATGATGCCGTCCAGTGTGACAACAAGGACATCCGGCCTTGAGGGGGCGGGAGTGTTGGCTACCTCGGCGCGCACTAAGGGCACAAGGGCTATGAGGGCCGCAAGCGCAAGGGCGCATATTGATAAGTGCCTGTTGGACATAAAAGATTATACCATGCAAGGGGCCACGGGCCCCTTTTACATTCACATCGAGCGGTATATTTTCTCTGGCTATAAGCGCATCGTCTCGGCTAGACGGTTCTGGAGTGCTGTGGATACAAGGCGTATAGAATGATTAGAACTGTTCTGATATAATTACACCTTCAAAGTATTCAAGAAACGAAGCAAGCCTGATTTGCCTTAGATGCAAGCAAGGAAGCATGAAGGAGTGCTAGTCGTACTTCGAATGCTTTTTTGCGCAGCAGATGAGGTGAACTCAGGCTTGCTCACCTATAATTAACAAACTGCACATCAAAATCATAGTTCTTGGCCTTGATCGCCTCCATAACAGCCTGAAGGTCGTCCTTCTTCTTGCCCTTTACACGTACCTGATCATCCTGGATGCTGGCCTGCACCTTGAGTTTTAAACCCTTAATGAGCTTGACCATCTCTTTACCGCGCTCGGTGGAGATGCCCTGCTGCAAGGTGCAGACCTGCCTGACCGTGTCCCCGGCCGCAGCCTCTATCTTGCCGAATGAAAGGGCTTTGAGGGAGACCTTGCGCTTGATCATCTTGGTCTCAAGGATGTCCACGACGCTCTTGAGCTTGAAATCGTCGTCCGAGAGAATGGTTATCTCGCCCTTGTCCTGATTGAGTTCAATGCTGCTCTTTGATCCTTTGAAGTCATACCTCTGACCGATCTCTTTCATGGACTGGTTGATAGCGTTTAAGACTTCCTGCACGTCCACCTTGCTGGTTATGTCAAAGGAGCTCTCTGATGCCATCTTTATCCTACCTCCGTATGTTTTGGCTGCAAGAGGCTGAAATCACGCCATACTGCGTCTGACAAGGTTTCTTCTCTCTTTCGCTCAAAACTTGTTTTAAAGATTATAGCCAGAGATGCCTGTTTTGAGCAAGAAGGAGGCTATTCTGTTCCAGACGAAAGATCATCGAGTTTCTTTTTAAGGCTCTTTGCATATGGATGCTCTTCACCATAAGAGTTCATAAATATCTCAAATGCCCGCTCATAATACCCTATAGCCTCCTTTGGCTCTCCAAGGGCCTTCCATGTCATGCCGATGTTGTGGAGTGTTACTGCCCCATGCGGATGCTTATCTCCATAGGCCCCTTTATATATTTCAAGGGCCTGTTCATAATATCCAATAGCCTTCTTTGGCTCTCCAAGGTCAAGCCACACACTGCCAATGTTGTTGAGCCGTATTGCCACATGCGGATGCTTTTCACCATAGGCCGCTTTATCTATTTCAAGGGCTTGTTCAAAATATCCAATAGCCTTCTTCGGCTCTCCAAGAACTCTCCAGGCCTCGCCGATTTTGTTGAATGTTGTTGCCACATGCGGATGCTTATCTCCATAGGCCCCAATATTTATCTCAAGCGACTGCTCATAATAACCAATAGCATTCTTCGGCTCTCCAAGGTAATGGCACACACCGCCTATGTTGTTAAGGTCTATAGCCACATTAGGGTGCTTCTCTCCATAGGCCTTTTTATTTATCTTAAGCGACTGCTCATAATATTCTAACGCCTTCCCATGTTCACCGAGGCCATGCCACGCCGAGCCGATGTTACTGAGGCTAGTTGCCACATGTGGGTGATTATCTCCATATGCCGCTTTATCTATCTCAAGGGCCTGCTCAAAATATCCAATCGCCTTCTTGGGCTCGCCTAGTTCATGCAGTTGATACGCATAATTATTTAGATACAAAGCATTCTCATGAGAAAGCTTTGCGGCCTTCTCATAATAGGCAAGAGCTTCACGGTACTCAAGTTGGAGCACCTTGAGCTTTGCAAGCTCAAATGCATCTTCCGCAGCAGCTTTTCGCTGTTCATCAAGTCCAGCCATATTGCTTTCATAGGATTGCATAAGGAACTTTTCAGCCCCTTCCAAGTCCCCCTCATCAAGCCGCGCCCTGGCCTTTGCCGCAAAATCATCCGTATCTTCGCGCTCTCTGAGAGCCAAGCTAAGTTCAACATGTTTTTCTACTAACCTATCTAATTCCGTTTGTTTATCACTTAACTGGAAGTCTTTTTCTTCTAGCTGACCATCCTTTTCATCGAGGTTCTTTAAAAGGCGAGCCATTGCTTTTTCGCTTATTACGGGGTTCCCATGCTCATCACGAGGGGCATTGTATATATTCACATCACGCCCGGCACTTATGGCAGGGATATTCTCTTTAGCTGAATCCTTGTCCTTTTTGCTCATATGCTCCACCTTTAAATTAATAGCATCCCCACACATTATAACATGCAGAAATGGAAGGTGAATCAAGTGGGGGTTGTGGCTAGTGGCTTAAGACTTTAAAGAAGGCTTTCTGCCAAGGAGTGCGTTTGCGCGGGCATGGATGCCCTCGGCGTCAAGGCCGTAGAGTTTTCTGAGGATGTCCTGCGCACCCTGCTCCACGTACTCATCGGGGATGCCTACACTTCCAAAGGCAACATCGCGGATAAGGCCATCTTCGATCAGATACTCGGCAACCGCAGAGCCAAAGCCGCCTTGCAGGATGTTCTCCTCCACCGTGAGTATGGCCTGATGTGTGGAGGCGACCTGTTTTATGAGTTCCTTGTCCAGGGGCTTTACAAAGCGCATGTTTATGACCGTAGGGCTTATTCCCTCGGCCTTTAAAATCTCTGCTGCCTGAAGCGACGGGCCAACCATGTTGCCAATGGCTAAAATGGCCAGGCCTTTACCCTCACCCTCTGAAAGTGTCTCGGCCCTTCCCATCTCAAGCGGGGTGCAAGGGCTTATCTCAACCACCTTGCCGCGCGGATAGCGCACAGCCACAGGGCCGTCATGTGTCACGGCAAAGCGGAACATGGCCTTTAGTTCCTCGCCGTCCTTGGGGGCCATGACCGTAAGGCCGGGTATGTGCCTGAGGAATGAGAGGTCAAAAACGCCCTGGTGCGTGGGGCCGTCCTCTCCCACTATGCCTCCCCTGTCTATGGCAAAGACCACGGGAAGTTTCTGGAGGCATACGTCATGGATTATCTCGTCATATGAGCGCTGAAGGAAGGTGGAATATATGGCCACCACCGGCCTTGCGCCTTCGGCTGCCATGCCAGCGGAGAAGGTCACCGCGTGGGGCTCGGCAATCCCTACGTCATAGAACCTCTCGGGGTGCCTGGCCGCAAAGGGCGCAAGCCCGGTGCCTTCTGTCATGGCCGCGGTTATGGCCACGATATTCGGGAATTCGTCGGCAAGCTCCGTAAGGGTGAGTCCGAAGGCGTCGCTGTAGTTGAGGGAGGCGGCGCTGTCCTTTGCAGCTTTAGCGGTATTAAAACCCGCCTCCACCTCGAATGGGCCAACCCCATGATATGTGCAGGGGTCTTCCTCTGAGAATTCGTAGCCCTTGCCCTTCTTGGTGACAACGTGGATGAGCACGGGTCGGTCGGACGTCTTGATGCTCTCGAAGGTCTCGATGAGGGCCTTTATATTATGGCCGTCTATGGGGCCAACGTAGTTGAAGCCGAGTTCCTCAAACAGGAGGCCGGGCAGTATGAGGCCCTTGACCGACTCCTCCAGTCTCTGCGCAAACTGCGAGATGCGTCCGCCGAGCTTGGGGATGTTCTCTATGAACTTCTTTGTCTCGTTCCTGAACTTGTTGAAGGTCTCGCCGGTGAGTATGCGGTTGAGATAGAGCGAGAGCGCGCCCACGTTGGGGGATATGGACATCTCGTTGTCGTTCAGTATTACAATGAGATCCTTTTTCTGATGCCCCGCGTGATTGAGCCCCTCAAAGGCCAGCCCGCTGGTCATGGCGCCGTCGCCTATGACCGCTATGGCCTTGTACCCCTCCCCCTTGAGATCACGGGCCTCAAGCAGTCCCACGGCGGCTGAGATGGATGTGGAGCTGTGGCCGGTGTCAAAGGAGTCATAGGGGCTTTCAGCGCGCTTGGGGAAGCCGCCAAGCCCCTTGTACTGCCGCAAAGAGGCGAACTGCCCGTAACGGCCCGTGAGCATCTTGTGCGGATAGCACTGGTGGCCCACGTCCCATACTATCTTGTCATACGGGGTCTCGAAAACATAGTGGAGGGCAACGGTGAGTTCCACAACGCCGAGGCTTGAAGCCAGATGGCCTCCGGTCCTGGAGACCATCTCTATTATGGTCTCTCGTATCTGCTCTGAGAGCGCGCCGAGCTCATCAAGGTCCATGCCCTTGATGTCTCCTGGCCCTTTTAACTCACTAAGGTCCATCAGTGCGTCCTCCTGAGGATGTATTCCGCTATGCCCTTAAGGACGGAGGTGTCCAGGCCTGCCTGCTCCATGGGAGCCAGCGCCTTGAGCGAATCGGCCATAAGGTCTTCAGCCTTCCGCATGGAGGCGTCAAGGCCATAGAGCGCCGGGTAGGTCATCTTGTGCTTTTCCTGGTCAGAGCCAACAGGTTTTCCAAGAAGCTGCTCGTCTCCCCTTACATCAAGGATATCATCAACTATCTGGAATGCAAGCCCAAGGCCATCCCCGTAAGAGGTCAGGGCTGCCAGCGTCTTGTCGTCCGCACCGGCAAGTATGCCCCCGATACGCACGGAGGAGGCCAGAAGCGCGCCTGTCTTGTGCCGGTGGATGTATTTAAGTGTCTCCCTGTCCGGTTCCTTGTCCTCTGAGAGTATGTCCTGCACCTGCCCCCCAACCATCCCCGCGGGGCCCGCGGCCCGGGCAACGTCCTTTAGAGCGGCAAGGATGTTCTTGACCGGGATATTCCCAGGCGTCTCCAGCATCATCAGAAAGGCCTCAGACAGAAGCCCGTCACCCGCAAGGATAGCCACGGCCTCGCCGTATACCTTGTGGTTTGTGGGTATGCCGCGCCTGAGGTCATCGTTGTCCATGGCGGGAAGGTCGTCGTGTATGAGCGAGTATGTATGTATGACCTCAAGGGCGCTGGCGCATAGCATTATGTCGTCTTCGATGCCGCCGCATGCCACGTGTGCCGCAATGCAGAGGGTAGGCCTCAGGCGCTTGCCCCCGGCAAGGAGGGAATACTTCATGGCCTCCCTGAGTATCTCGGGAACGTGCGCGTCCGGGCGGCTGAAATAGCCGTCAATGCATTTTGTGACCTTCTCTGATTTATCTTTTAGATACGATTCGACGTCCATTGATCTGACTTCCTTCGGGGATACAGGCAATTTCCTACTCCCACTCGATAGTGCCAGGGGGTTTGCTGCTTATGTCATAGACCACCCGGTTAATGCCCTTGACCTCGTTAATTATCCTGTTGGATATAACGCCCAGTGTTTCGTATGGTATCTTTGCCCAGTCCGCTGTCATGGCGTCAACGCTCGTGACAGCGCGCACCGCAAGCGCGTTCTCGTATGTACGCTCGTCTCCCATCACTCCAACCGTGTTCACGGGCAGCAGCACAGCAAATGCCTGCCAGAGGTCCTTGTACAGGTCAGCAAGCTTTATCTCCTCAAGCACAATGGCGTCCGCCTCCCTGAGCACGTCAAGGCGCTCCCTGGTGAGTTCTCCAAGACAGCGCACCGCAAGACCCGGCCCGGGGAAGGGATGGCGCCAGCATATCTCGTGCGAGAGGCCAAGCTCCTCACCCACTGCCCTCACCTCGTCCTTAAAAAGTTCCCTCAGGGGCTCGATGAGCTCAAGCTCCATCACATCGGGAAGCCCGCCCACATTGTGGTGGCTCTTGATCACGGCCGACGGGCCTTTAAAAGAAACGCTCTCTATCACGTCCGGATAGAGGGTGCCCTGCACCAGGAACTCCACGTCACGAATCTTCCTGGCCTCTTCCTCGAACACGGCTATGAACTCGTGGCCGATGATCTTGCGCTTCTTCTCAGGGTCCGTGACGCCTGCGAGCTTTGTCAGGAAGCGCTCCGAGGCGTCCACGTGTATGAGCTTGATATGGAAATGCTTCTCAAAGGTCTCAAGCACCTTTGTGGCCTCGTTCTTTCTCAAGAGACCGTTGTCAACGAAAATGCAGGTGAGGTTGTCCCCCGTGGCCTTGTGCACAAGGAGGCTTGATACGGCGGAGTCCACACCCCCTGAAAGGGCGCTTATGACCTTGCGGCCGCCTACGCGGCGTTTCACGTCCGCCACAGCCACATCGATGATGGAACTCATGCGCCAGGTGGGGCTGCACCCGCATATCTGGAATGCGAAGTTCTCAAGAATCTTCTGCCCGTTGTCCGTATGCACCACCTCGGGGTGGAACTGGAGGGCGTAGAAGTTGCGGCGCATGTCGAACATGGCCGCGTGCGGCGAGTTACTGGTATGTGCAAAGCTCTTGAACCCGGCCGGTTCCTCATCTATCTTGTCGCCATGGCTCATCCATACCTGGAAGCGCTTTGGCAAGCCTATTGTGAGCCCCGAGTCCTCGTCAAGGCTGATCTCCGCGCGCCCGTACTCGCGTTTCTGGCTTCCGGCGACCTTGCCCCCAAGCATATGGGCCATGCTCTGCATGCCGTAGCATATGCCGAGTATGGGAACTCCAAGCTCGAAGACATCGGGATCGGGAAGCGGGGCGTCCTTGTCATAGACGCTCGAGGGCCCGCCCGAGAGCACTATGCCCTTGGGTTTGTAGGACTTTATCTTGTCCATGGAGGCATTAAAGGGGAGTATCTCGGAGTATACCTTGAACTCCCTTATCCGGCGCGCTATCAGCTGTGTGTACTGGCTCCCGAAGTCCAGCACAAGTATGTTCTGGTCGTGAATAATATCAGCTGGCATGGAATAATTATATAGGATAGGGTTATTAAAAGTCTAACCCGCATATTGCATGAAGGGCGGGCGTAAAGGTACAAAACATTTTGATATAATTACAATAAATATAATTTTTCAAATGTTGCAAAGTCACGTTTTGTACCTTTCCAGTTCCCACCATTTGTTCATAAGGCCTCCGGGCGAGGTCGTGACGACCAGAATCGGAATGCCTTAAAGTTCAACCGATGAATTCAAGTGCAAGAGGTGCCCGTGACCCCTCACGGAGGGGTTTTACTCTGGCTGATAACGGTTGAAGCGAAAGCCACCAGTTCAAAGGGGTCCGTGACCCCCAAGGATTTGACCCGCAACGCGGTGGTGTGTTAGCTTGCATGAGTATGGAAAACAATGATTCCGTCCCATTTATATCAGTGGTAATACCCAACAGAAACGGCGAGGCAACGCTTCCGGCCTGCCTTGGGGCCGCCACAGGCTCGGACTACCCGCGCTATGAGGTAATAGTGGTGGACGACGCCTCCACTGACCGCTCTGTAGAGGTCATCGAAGGGTTTCACATCAGGCTCATCAGGCTCGATAAGCAAAAAGGAGCGTCTGCTGCCAGAAACGCGGGGGCCGAGGCCGCCAAGGGAGATGTCATATTCTTTACTGACGCTGACTGCGTAATGCCCATGGACACGCTTGGCACCGTGGCCTCTGTATACAAAAAACATCCTGAGGCGGTCATTGGCGGCACATACTCGACCGAGCCCGGTGATCCGCCAGGAGGATCGGGTAAACAGGGCTTTTACAACCGTTTTCAGGCCGTGTTCGTGAACTTCTCCGAGACCAAGCGCATACCACCGGACTATATAGCAACACACGCAATGGTCATCTCGAAAAAACAGTTTGAGGCCTCCGGAGGCTTTGACGAGGAGTTCATGCCAATACTTGAAGACGTGGAGTTCTCACACAGGCTCAAGGCCAAGGGGGTGAGGCTCCTTATGAGGCCAGGGATTCAGGTCAGGCATATTTTTGGCTTCGATCTGATGCTTTCGCTAAGAAATGCCTATAAAAAAACACGCTACTGGGTCATGTATTCTATTGGCAACAAGGACCTGTTCAGGGACTCGGGCACAGCGAGCTTTGAGATCAAGCTCAACACCGCGCTCTGGGGCGTGTACATGGGCCTGACCGTGGCGTATCTGCTCACAGGACACAGGGTGCTTCTTCAGGACGCGGCGGAGTTCTATATCATCAACCTGCTGGTGAACGTCCGGTTCCTGTATGCAATGTTTAAGGCGCACGGTCCCGGATTTCTGCTCACAGGCACGCTGTACTACACGATCGTCTATCCTGCTCCGGTTGCTATCGGGGGCCTGATGGGGGTCGCAGGATATATGAAGGGGAAACATAATAAATGATGAACCCCGTGCTCAGGTTCCTGCCGCACGTTTTATGGAAAAGACGCCCAATACACCTCACGCTTTTCCTGACAAAGCGGTGCAACGCCCGATGCCAGCACTGCTTTTACATCAATCAAGACGATTCTCCTTCAAAGGAGAACGAGATGTCGCCCGAGATGTCAACGGATGAGTACGAAAAACTCTCAAAGGAAATGGGCAGCCTCATCTGGCTCGCCTTCTCCGGCGGAGAGATATTCCTGCGAGATGATCTGCCGGAGATAAGCCGTGTTTTTTACAGAAACAACAAGCCCTCGATAATGCTCTACCCCACAAACGGGCTCATGCCCGATAAAACTCTATCCGTAATGGAGCAAGTGCTTAATGAGTGCCCGGAGAGCATTGTCACGGTTAAGCTCTCCATTGACGCGGTTGGCGATAAGCACGACCAGATGCGAGGCAGGCCCGGCAGTTTCGACCTTGTGATCGAGACGCACCAGCGGCTTAAAGGTCTGCTGGCAAAATATATGAATTTCGAGCTTGGCATAAATACGCTTATTTCCCATGAGAACCAGCAAGACATGGACAGTGTTATAGATTATGTGCGCAAGATGGATGGCGTTCGCACGCATACCATATCGCTTGTGCGCGGGGATGTAAGCCGGGGGCTAAAGGATGTGGACCCCACGCTCTACGAGGCGGCTATTCAGAGGCTTGAGGCTGAGTTCAAGGCAGGCACAAGCCCGGTCTATAGTTTCAGGGGCGCAAAGCTCAAGGCCGCCCAAGACCTCATACAGAGGCGTATCATCCACA
>DAOWET010000098.1 GCA_030638335.1 Nitrospirota bacterium | reverse complement strand
GTCTTTATGGCGCGCCAGAGGGCCTCGCCCTCCGCGCTCCCGGCCTCCCTTGCTGCATCTTCCGGCGTGTACATATTGATATTCTAACGCATGCCGCACAGGTTGCGCTGTCCAGGGGCGCGTTGGCCGATGCCTCGTTCCCCCGCCAGCAGTTATACTATCCGTAACGAGGCCAACATGAAAAGATTCGCACTAATACAAGCGGCTGATAACAAATACATCGATTGCAAGTGGCCTGATGCCTGCGCTTCCTGTCATTCATCAAGAGTTGAAAAATATCATACTCCAACTGACACTCATGACAGATTCGTATTTGCCAATGACATACCTTATTGCTCTTCATGTCACGACAAAATCATCAAAGGGAGAATAGCAGGTTTTGCAGCCCCTGCTATTACGACCATTAGTATGTTCTATTTGTATGGACTGAAGACAGCACTCTTTGCAGGTTTTATTGTTTATTATTTAATATTTAGATTTCTTTCCAAAAAACAGGCAGTTAGAATTAAGAGTTATGATTTAGGCGGAAAGCGATATCCCATAGTTACAATAATAAATGATAGATTTGCAGAAGAGTTCAAGAAGATGAATAAAGAAACGATAATAAAAGAATATTCACAACAATTCTGGACAGCCGCCAAGTTTTGATGCCATAGGGAAAAACAGGCATAGAAAAACCAGGGACAGACCCCGTTTTAAAATCTCCACCTAAATCCCCTGTCCTGTCCGCAAATCCCGAAAATCCTCACCCCCCCTCTTGGCATGGTTGATTCTAATCCAATCATTACAACCAGTCGCTGCCTCTTCCGGCGTATACATAAGGATATTCTAACGCATGACATGTGGAACTCGCAGCACACGCTCAGATCACAAGGCAGCCCTTGAACTTCTTCATAAGCAAGGGGTTGCTGACCTTCAGCTTCCCGCTTGTAAGCGCCCAAGGCATGGAGACCTGTCCGCCTCCCCTATGTTCTTAATATGGTCCCAAAGACCATCTGCTCAAAGTTCCTCAAAGGCCCTTCCCCACCCACGGCCTTCATCCTCAGCATGGCCCCTTCCCAGGAGTTCAGGATAAATGCCGCTGTCTCATCAGGGTCAAGCCCTGCCGGGACCTCTTCGGCCTCAAGCGCCTCTCTTAGGCATCCTGCGATAAGCCCCTGAGCACTGGACAGGATGCTTTCGATCTTATCCCTGAACTCCGGGTGGTTGTCAGCCATCTCCTGGGCCATGTTCCCGATGGGGCAGCCCTCCCTGTAGCCCATGTCCTCGAACATGGCGTGGAAGAACCCGAAGAAACGGGCAAGCCGCACTACGGGCCGGTAATCCACATCGCTTAAGAATTCCTCCATCCTGCCCGTCATGAACCCCTCGAAGTACTCAAGGAGAGCCATGCCGAAGGCGGCCTTGTTCCTGAAGTAGAAATAGAAGGAGCCCTTTGCCACCTGCGAGGCCTCAAGCACCTCATGTATGCCAGTGGCCTGAAACCCCTTTGCGTGGACAATTGCGGCCCCTGCCTCCACGATCCGCCTTTTAGTTGCCTCTGCTGACATGTTTTATAATAGACCAGTCTATTAGGTTTGTCAACAGAATAATTTAATCTTCATTTCCAATGGGTTATATGACAAGGATACAGGCTAGCGAGCTACTATTTGCCTGAAAAGAGCGCTTCAAGCGGGAGGATCTCCCTGTCCTCCTTCTCAAATGGATGGAAGAGCCTGTCCTCAAGCCCCTCCACTACTTCCGGGAACTCCATCTCTATCTCTATCTCCAGCCCCCCGAAATCAAATACTATAATGCCTGGCACATTGCCGTCATACACCGAGAACCTCACTTCCAGCGCCCTCTGGCCTTCGCCCCCTGAAAATGCCTCAATGGAGATATTTTTCCCTGTAGCAGGGTCAAAGCGGTATCTGGATGCCAGTTCACCCTTGCTTGTGACATCAAGCACAGGCCACCCATTGTCAATGTATGCGCTGTATTCGGCCCCAACCGGTTCCTTCAAAGGAGGCGTCCAGCCCACATACAGGCGCTCCTTGCCCGGCACGAACACCTCGGTCCTGCCCACCACCCTCACGAGGTCAGCGGCTGTAGTTCCAAATGGGGTCAGCATCCTCAGCCTCATAGTGTCAGGGGGCCTGTAGGCAAGAGCGCCCTTGAATCCCCCAACCTTCCGGCCATCCCGCTTTATGCGGACCCTGACCTCCCCCCTAAGCGCTGGCACACCCTCAAATGCACGCTTTTTCTTAAGCGACTCAACCGTAACATCAAAGGCGGGAGGCCCTGGTGCCACTACCAATGGCTTCCTCAACGCACAGGCACTCATCATCGTGACCAGTAGAACTATTATTAGGATTACCCTGGAATTCACGGAATATTTTAACACATACCAGTACTACGCAAACCTCATATGCAATGTTCCTTGACAATGCGGAAACGCCGTTTTAAACTAAGCTTCACGCACTTATTATTCAATGGAGGATTATTATCATGAGTACAAAAGAGAAGATACTGGACATTGCAGAGGACATGTTCCTCACAAAAGGTTATGACAACGTGAGCGTACGCGACATCACGCATGCCGCAGGGGCCAACGTCGCCAGCGTGAACTATCACTTCAACTGCAAACGCGACCTCTACCGAGAGGTGTTCAAGCGCAAGCTCGGCAGGCTGTCACAGGAGAAGATACAGAAGATCAGGGAGGATATCGGCACAGAGACCACTCCAACCCTTGAGCATGTGGTCAGGTCCATCGTGTCCGGGTTCCTCAATGACTTCCTCGCCTCCAAAGAGGCTGAAAAGCTTCTCTCCATCATCACCAACGAGATGTCCGAGAACGCAACAGCGCAGGACATACTCATGGAAGAGACCATATTCCCCATGCACAAGGTCCTGAGGGAGAACATCAGGCGCGCCCACCCGGCGCTTACTGACCAGAAAGTGACGCTTTGCATATCGAGCATCTTCGGCCAGATATTCCATTTCGTGCGCGCGCGCAGCGTCATCAGCCAGACCACGGGCCATGAGTATGATCAGGAATTCATCAATACCCTGATAGACCACATTACGGAGTTCACCATCAGAGGGATAAGGGGGTAGCGCGCTTGCTCTTGAGATCGAACGCTCCAGCCCTCGCAACAATACTTGCATCCTTGCTTGTATCCTTCTGGCTCACCGCGCCTTACGCCCATGCCCAGGAGGAGAAGGCCCAGGGGCCTCCCCCTGCAATAGTAGTGGTGGAGGAGGCCGCAAGCGGCATGGCCGAGCCCATGAACGAATTTGTAGGCACGGTCTTCTACTCACACGTCTCAGAGATCGCCTCGGAGGTCGAGGGCAAGGTGACAGAGGTCAATTACGACGAAGGCCACAGGATCAAAAAGGGCCATACCCTCGTCACGCTCGGCAATGACATCCTCACGACCAACATTGCGTCCACACGGGCCACTTACGAGCAGGCACTTGTGGAGCTTGAGAGCGCGCGCAAGCTCCTGGCGCGCATGGAGTCCCTTTACAGGGCCGAGTCCATATCCGAGAGCCTTTACGACGAGCATTCCTTCAGGGCGCAGGGCCTTCAGAAGAAGGCCGACGCTCTTGAGGCGTCCATGAAGCGGCTTGAGCTCCAACTGGAGAGGACCTCCATCAAGGCCGGTTTTCCCGGCATTGTAGTGCAGCGCACGGTGGAGCCCGGCGAGTGGGTGAGTACCGGCGGCACTGTGGCCGTTGTTGCCAACGATACCCTTGTGGACGTCATAGTGGACGTGCCTGCCGAGACCCTGGACCACATGAAGCGTGGACGGAAGATCGACGTGCTCACAAAGGGCAGGCGCCTCACAGGGACATTCACCGGATTCATTCCCAAAGGCGACGTGGCCACCAGGACGTTCTCGGTAAAGATCAGGATCAAGAACACGGTCAGCCTGATAGAGGGCATGCAGGCACGTGCCATATTGCCCGTGGGCGCGGGGTTTGAGGGCATACTCGTCTCCAGGGACGCGGTGATAAACAAATACGGCAGCGACGTGGTCTTCGCCATGGTGGATGGCGCGGCAAAGATGATCCCCGTCAAGGTGCTTGGCTATCAGGGCATGAAGGCCAGTGTCGCGGGGCCGGGCCTGGAATCGGGCATGCAGGTAGTGGTCAAGGGAAACGAGCGCATCAGGGACGCCCAGCCCCTGAGGGTCGCCTCAGACGAGGCAAAGTAGCATGGACATCATAGGGTTCTCCATACGCAAACCCGTTACGGTCATGGTGGGCATAATCATGGTCGTCATGTTCGGCCTCATAGGGCTGAACCGCCTGCCCTACCAGTTGAGCCCCTCGGTGGTAGAGCCGGACATCACGGTCAGGACCTTCTGGACAGGGGCCTCCCCATATGATATAGAACGCGAGATCATAGAGCCGCAGGAACGTGTGCTCAAGGGCATACCGGGTCTTACAGAGCTGGAGAGCGACTCCAGGAACGGCCGGGGCACCGTAACACTAAGGTTCAAGATAGGCACCAACGTTGACGACGCCCTGCTGAGGGTCTCAAATAAGGTGGGCGAGGTCAAGAACTTCCCCGAAGGCGCGGACAAGCCCGTGCTCAGCGCCACAGGCGCATCCACCAGCCCGGTGATATGGATGGTGATGAAGACCCTCGAGGGCAACGAGCGCCATGTCCAGACCTACAAGACGCTTTTCGAGGACGAGATCCGGCAGCACATCGAGCGCGTGGAAGGCGTGGCAGACCTCTTTGTGGGAGGCGGGCGCCTGGAGCAGATGCAGGTCATCGTAAAGGCCGAGCGCCTTGCCGCCTACGGCCTTACTGTGGGCGACATTATCCGCGTGCTTTCAACGGAGAACGTGAACGTCTCGGCCGGCACCATGGGCGTGGGCCGCCGCGACTACCGCATACGCACCATCGGAGAGTTAAAGAGCGAAGAGGACATAAAGGCGGTGGTGCTGAAGTCCACCGGACAGCGCCGCGTGACCGTTGGAGACGTGGCCGAGGTAAAGAGGGACTACGAGAAGGAGACAACGACGGTCATCCACAACGGCTCCCCCGGCATGGCGGTGGGCATCATCCCCGAGGCCGGGGTGAACATCCTTGAGCTTACCGAGAGAGTGGAGAAGACCGTCAACTGGCTGAATACGGAGAAGCTAAAACCCCACGGCATTTACTACCACTGGGTCTATGACCAGCGCTGGTACATAAACGGGGCCATAGACCTCATAAAGAACAATATCCTCATCGGCGGCATCATGGCGATAACCGTGCTGCTTATTTTCTTAAGGAGCATCCGCTCCACCATCGTGGTGGCCACCGCCATACCCATCAGCGTCATCGGCACCTTCATATTCATGAACCTCACCGGCCGGAGCCTGAACGTGGTGAGCCTCGCGGGCATCGCCTTTGCGGTGGGCATGCTCGTGGACAACTCCATCGTTGTGATAGAGAACATCGACCGCCACAGGAAGATGGGCAAGTCTCCCTATAATGCGGCCTATGTCGGCACTCAGGAGGTCTGGGGCGCGGTGCTTGCCTCCACCCTCACCACCATAGCGGTCTTCCTCCCCGTCGTCTTCATGCAGGAGGAAGCCGGACAGCTCTTCAAGGACATAGCCATTGCTGTAGTGGGAGCGGTTTCCTTGAGCCTTATCATCTCCGTGACCGTTATCCCCATGTTCTCGCACATGCTCTTCGGGCTTTCCATGCGGGCAAAGAAACCCGAGAAGAAGGGAAAGGCCATAGCTGCCCTTGGCACCCGTCTTGTGGACATCCTTATCGGACTGATCTCCCTGGCCATCGGCTCATGGCGCTCGCGGCTCATAACCGTTGGCACGCTTACCCTTGTGGCCGTGCTGGTCTTTTTTGTACTGATGCCAAAGACCGACTACCTGCCCCAGGGCAACCGGAACTTCGTCCTGAACATCCTCGTGCCGCCCCCGGGGCTCTCCATCGAGGAGCGCAAGGAGATAGGCGAAGACTTTTTCAAAAAGGCCGAGTACCTCATCGGCAAGGAAGAGGTCGACGGGGTGCCTGGCATAAAGAACATGTTCTTCGTTGGCGGCGACTCCTTCATGATAGCCGGCGCCATGAGCACCCAACAGGATCGGGCAGGGGAACTGCTGCCCCTGTTCAAGCGCATGATATTCTCGGTGCCTGGCATGGTGGGGGTCAGCATGCAGCCGGGCATATTCCAGCGCCGCCTTGGCAGGGCGCGGACGATCGACCTGGACTTCAGCGGCGGAGACCTGGACTCCATAGTGCGCGCCTCGGGCCTGATGTTCGTGAAACTCATGCAGGAAAGGCCCACCTTCCAGGTGCGCCCCATCCCCTCCATAGAACTCATATACCCTGAGATCAGGTTGATCCCCGACCGCGACAGGCTCAAGGCCAACGGCATGAGCACCTCTGACCTCGGCGTCACCCTGGACGTGCTCATGGACGGCCGCAACATAGGAGACTTCAAGCAGGAGGGCAGGAAGAAGATCGACCTTGTGCTTAAGGCCGGAGAAGATGACATTGCCACCCCAGAGGACCTGTACAACTCCATGGTGGTCACCCCCACCGGGCGCGTTGTTCCGGTTTCAAGCCTCTCGCATCTCGTGCGCACGCAGGGCATCAACCAGATCCGCCACCTCGAACGCTCCCGCGCCGTAACGCTCCAGATCACCCCTCCCCTGGACGTTCCGCTGCAGGCGGTGATGGAGGACATAGAGCAGAACATGATCCCCTCTCTTAAAGAGCTGGGAGTGCTGAAAGGGGTGAATGTTGAGATGGCCGGCGCCGCGGACAAGCTCAAGACAACCCAGAAGACCCTCCAGTGGAACTTCGTCCTTGCCGCGCTGATCGCATACCTCCTGATGGCAGCCCTCTTTGGCAATTTCCTCTACCCGCTCATTATCATGTTTACCGTGCCGATGGCGGGCGCAGGAGGCGTGCTCGGGCTCCGCGTGCTCGGGCTTTTCGTGAACCAGCCCATGGACATCCTAACCATGCTGGGGTTTGTCATCCTCATCGGCGTGGTGGTCAACAACGCAATACTCATAGTGCACCAGTCCCTGAACAACGTCAGATATAACGCCATGGACCACAAGCAGGCAGTGCTTGAG
>DAOWET010000110.1 GCA_030638335.1 Nitrospirota bacterium | reverse complement strand
TGTCAGACGCCGTACTCCTGCGCGCATCAAGTTGTATCGTGTAAACGGATGAGACCGAGACAGCTTCTATGGCGCTGCCGCCCCCGGTCACAGCGTCACCTCCCCAGGCCTTGCCCTGGCTGCCCGCTCCTGTGTTGCCCTGTATAGTATTGACGATCTTTGAATAAACCGTATAATCGTCCAGATCGAACGCAAAATCATATGTCTGGTCGTCTCCAGGGTCGATAGTAACCAGGGCGTCACAGCCCGATGGCCAGTCCTTGGTCCACTCGCTGAGCTTGTCATCAAGGCAATCCGACGATATGCCGCTTCTCCTCCAGTTTATGCTGTTCTTTAAATCCCCAGAAAGCTGGTTCTGGGTGCCAATGAACTCCAGCACTATGGCCTGCCCGCCCTTGCCAGCCTCAAGCGCTGTGGTAAAACGCTTGTTAAGGCCTGAGATCCTCGCGCCCATGACCATCATATGCATCAGAGAGCCCATCACCGCAAGGACCACCGCAGCGACCATCAGGGTCATCAGTAGCGCCACGCCTTCTTCGTTTTTTAAATTGATCCGCTTGATATACATGATTACCTCAATGCCGATGGGTTCTCCACCAGCTTCATTACCCGCCATTTGTAAAAAACCCATTTCCCTCTCACTGCATCCTTAAGGGATTGTGACTGTGTATCATAAAAATCATTCGCAAAGTCGAAATCCCTGAGGCCCACCATGATGGTGGAGTCACCCGTAGGTGCAGGGTAGGCAGCCCCTACAAGATCTTTAACAGTAATAGAGTCAGCGTATGCGGGATTGGCCGGGGTCGGGGAATACCTCCTCCTCATGTCGGCCCTGCCCTCGTGCAGGAGTATGTATACTTGCACTTCCTTCACCTGGGCCATTATCTGGCTGGCGTTCAATATTAACGCACCTGTGATAACGTCCCTCATGTCATCGTCGATCACGCCGTCCTGCCCCGGGTCCCCATTTTCGTCTTCGTCGTCAATGCCGTAAACGACCTGCATGTCGGCAACGCAGTCAAGGACGGGAACCTCTATGCCGAGTTTCCCGTCAGCGTGCCGCATGGAGGCCTTGACCAGCGTACCTGTGCCCGGAGCGCACTGCTCTGGCACACCAACGTCCGATATGTAATAGTCCGCGCGGTTAAAAGGCGCTACCGGAACGTTGTCCGAGTCTATCCCGTAGATAAGCCTGACCTCCTTGTTATCATTGGGCTCGAAGTTCGATGTGTCACCCTTGGTGGTGTAGTATTTATTTGCGGTGACGCTGTCTTCGACAAGCCCGACATTAAATTTATCCCGGAGCGAGACTACCATCACATAGTCCGTGTCTTGCAGATTCGCGTTAAACAAAGGGTTGGATTTTACGTTTTTGTATTTCCATTCATTTATATCTACCGAGTTTGTATCTTCATTATAAACCATGGTGTGGAACTTGCCTGAGGCGGGAGTGCGGCCAAGGTTCGCGCCCTTCATTACCAGGTAGTCCGAGTCGTTTACCGTCCAGTCGGGGTCGGCGGAGATAAAGGCCCTTGGCGGGGCCTTGGTGGGTGATCTGGGATCGGCATATTCGGCAGCAGGATCGGAGTCATTAAAATCGGCGGGATTAATATTGGGGTTCGGGTCAGTGCCTCCCGGGTCAACCACCTCGGTGTAACGGTCAAGGTCGTCCCAGTCAATTTTGCTGTAGGTCGAGATGCCTACAACACGCCCTGAGGGCAGGCCAAAGCCTGCGCTCTGGATATCCCGCCTCAGTATCTCAAGACCCACTACGCTCTCGATGCTCGTCTCGGCGATCTTGCTCTGCTGCTTCATGTTGGTAATCATGGTCACAAGAATCTTCGAGGTGGCCGCGAGCACAAAGACCGTTAGGCCCATGGCCACCAAAAGCTCCACAAGACTAAACCCTCTTATGTCAGTTCTTATTATCACTCAATTCCGCCCTTAAGCCTTATCATTAGACCATGCCCTCCAACCCTTAGGATGTCAAGGCCCTGATCGTTGAAAGCGTAACGTCATAATCCTGCTGGCGCCAGCTCCACGAAACAGTTACTTCAATTTTGGCCACCTCGCCCACTGCAAGGGTCGTGACCCCATACGTGACGGTATAGGATATTTTCATATTTCTTATATCACGATCTATCGGTTCCGACGTGCCGTCCTTTGCACCCAGATCGTCTTCCGCCACTGATGTTTTCAGCCAGTTAAGCTTCTCGCTTGCAAGGCGGACTCCTTCGTCCCTGATCACGTTCCTTGCGTTAGAGTCCATTGTCACCATTGCCGTCTGCATCATGGCCAGGGCCACAAACAGAAGGATCACCATTGCGATCATAAGCTCAACAATGGAGAAACCCCTGCTGCCGGTCAGGCGCGCATAGTCGGCCTTGCCAGTTCCACGTCCCTTATGGCCCTTTTTCAGGCTCATTTCGCCACGCACTCCTCCGTGTCTGTATCGAACTTCCCGAGGTTTATTCTTGTTGATACAAGCTCCAGGCAGTCAATATCAGCATAAAGCTTATGCCCGTCAGGGTGTACGATGCGAATCCATATCGGGTTGTCGAGAATTCCGTCTGCTGTAGTAAAAATTAGGCCGCTTCTGGTAAAACCGAACTTCCTCTCCTGGGCTTCAATATCGTACAGGACATCCCCGGACATATTATCTACCAGCTTGTCATCAGCGATTTCGAGTTCCCCGTTGCCGTCAGGAACGGGGGAGTTGTCGATGTAGACCCTGTACTCCACCGAATTGTCTATCGGCATATACGCAAAATGCACGCTCTTGGTCTGCATGGAGCTCGCCCTGGCATTGGAGAGGTCCACGTAGATCTTATTGATATCGCTCTCCGCATTGTACTTCCCGCGCCATCCCACGAATGAGAAACCCATGGCAACTATCAGGATGCCCACTATGGACACTACCACCATCAGCTCAACGAGAGAGAAGCCTCCTGCCAGGGCGCACGAAGCCCGGCAAGCGCCCCTGTTTCGGGCCGCCCTCCCGCCGTGTGCTCCATGCCATTGCCGTGGTCTCATTTTCTCCATTATCATTTTAAAGCCACATTCTCAAATACATCTTAATAACAGGCGGCCCGTGTCGCCTCGTATCACCAATATTACCCTTATTAATAATCGCGCTCGATAAAATGGAGCACCCGCTCCAAGGGCGGCGGCGGGGTGGTAATGGCCACACCCTGGGAGATAGGCGGCTTGCCCTCGATGCCGTATGAGCGGCGCCCGTCCTTGTCCTCGAAGGCATCTGCAAGGTTTATCCTCTCGATGGCTCCGGTGGAGACCTGCATGACCGCCGTGCCCTTCAAGAGGGCTCCCGGCGCGCCCCCTGTATCCAGCTTCAAGGCCCATAAATGGCTCTTGCCACCAATGGAACATTCATCCGTGTAGGGCCGGAAGCTTGTTACATATAGTACCCCTGCCTTCGTGATCACAAGATCGGTAATGGTACGCTCGGCAGCAACTTCCACAATGTCAATATTGCCGTCCACATCGATCACGGGATATGTCCCGGCCGAATCCATCTCAATGTACCAGCCGTTAGAATAATCATCCAGGACATCATATATGTCCGTAACGTTGTCAAGGCTTGAGAAGCTAACGGTCTTTCCTGAACAGCCATTGGTATCATACCCGCTAGTTTGGTTTATAAAGCACGGGTCCTTGATCCCGGCTATAAGGCGGGTGGCCGCGTAATCGTCCGGCATGGAAGTGCCGTTTGCCAGTGGCTTCACAAAGAAGTACCGCCCTGTGGACATCAAGATCCATATCTCCTGATCTGTTTTTTTGGTGAGGTCGATGGCCTTTGCGGTTGCGGCCGTCACCGGGCCGGTCTCATCAATTAATTTCGTGAACTCCCATTCGGACGGGTCGCTGTCGCCGAAGGTCACAAGCCTCCCGATGCCGCCGTCGTTCCAGTACCCCGCATCGCAGGGCGGGTTACTCGAGCCGTCCCTGGTAGAAGTGCATTTTTTCGTATAGCCTACATACAAGGCATCGTCAGTATAGTCCATGCTGTAGGAGGAGCCCTTCCTGGTATCAAATGCTATGTCGAACATTGAACTGGCATAGGCGTCCGATATGCCGGTGCTTATCTCGGTCAAGCCGGAGCCCGGCCCCTGATATGCGTCAAAAGCAAAAAGCTTCAGATCCTGGTCAGACCTTCCAAGAAACTGCGTGTTATCCGAGTCTATGGGGCCGGTGGGCCCTGAGCCCACTACAACGAACCACTTGCCGTTGGTGTCGGTCTGGTGGGTCTTGATGCCAGTGTCGGCGTCCTCTACGTAGGGGACCCCTATGCGCAAGATAGCCGGGCCTGTGGTGGAGTAACCAAGGTCAGTGTCGGTAAACTCCCATAGAAGCTTCGGCGCCTCTGCCGTGTTCGTTATGTCCAGAGCGAAATACGTGGAGTACCCGAGGTCTTCCACAGGGGTTTTTACGCAGTCGCTTTCATCAATAACTCCATCCATATTCAGATCTTCCTGGTCCGCATCGGTACATGAATATGAGGCGTTCTTGCACGCGCCCCCAAAGCGCATGCCCGCGATGATGATCGTGCGCCAGGAGCCCTCTGTGCGCAACGCTTCGGGGTCAAGGCTGTCCGTGGCTTCATCATACACGCTCAGGTCAAGCAGGAGCGGGCTTAAGTCCACGGAATACACATGGCAGTAGCTCGGGTAGAGCTGGTACCTCAGATAGGGCAACGCGTCAGAGGGCATGAAGGCCCACTCCTCCTTGCCCAGGTCGTCCCCTAAAAGCCTGCCGTGCTCCCAGTACTGCCGCCCTTCCCAGTCGTGCTCGAGCTTGCCCAGGCGGAAGGCGTGGAGCATGCCGTCGTTGCCACCGGCAAAGGCCAGTCCACGGCTCTGGTAGACAGCGCTCTCCACATAGTCCGTATATTGGGTGTCTTCATAATATTTATCGTACTTGTGGTTGGCCAGGGTGGAGGCGAGGCGGGGTGTTGAGTTCAGAACGTCGCCGAGCTTCCAGACCTTTGCGGGGCTCTCGTCATACACACCCGCGCCGGGATAGAGTTCCACATTCTGGTCCTCGGTGCTGCCGTTGCCGTTTACGTCCACCTTCACGAGCCTGGTTCTGCAGCCGGATATTTCAGCGAGGTCGCACGAATCAGTCTCGTATCCAAGAATGAACTCCACTATGCTCCTTGCCTCGTCAGCATCGTCGGCCTGTAGATATCTCTGCATATCAGAATCGTTAATGAGCGTTGTGGAGTTGGTGAACTGGATCAGTGTAGTGGACTCGTGAAGGTTATCGTTGAGCACGTCCGGAATGTAAATGGTCCTCTCGCTGGCAGGGGTGTTCCAGAGCTTAAGGCCCGCCTCCCATATATATCCCACTCTCTCGAACGCAGGATTTGTGTCATCACTATCCACGGATCCGTCTCCGTCCACATCATCATCCGTGACCATGTCAGGCTCACCGTCGCCGTCAGTGTCCTCCTCACGCGTGGCCTTCACCAGCTCACTTGCGGCGTCGTAGTACATGCTGATCACATAGTCGTCAATGAGGTCGAGCGTGGGTTCGGTGTCGTCGGCCGCGTTATATACTTCCTCGCGGATGGTACTGTTCTTGAAGTAGGGGTCCACATAGTACCAGAAGTTGGTGAGCCTGCCGATCCAGGTGATCTCGTCATATGCGCCTGCTGCTGAATCCAGGAACTTGCGCCTTGGGTAGTAGATCGCCTGTATGAGGTTGGCGCCACTGCCCTCTCCGGAGGCAAGCACCGAGGCCGCAGTACCGGATGCCGCGCGCTTGATGATGTCCTCAAATGCCTGCTTGAGCTCTTCCCTGAGGCTTCGGGGGTTCTCCACCCCGTAGTAGTTGCCCCCGCCAAACCGCGCCGCTTCCTGGAGTATCTCGCTGTTTGCGGGGTTGGTGCTCATGGCGTCCACGATGTACGTGCTCACCTTCTGAACGCCGTTGATTATCGGCGCCGCGCCAACGCTTGCGGAACGAAGGTCGGTGTTATAGCCATAGCATGCGTTCTTTGCCAAGTCGCTTTCCGCGCCTACGCAGTCAGGTGAGGGCAGGGGGGAAAACACCCTGTCCGAGCCGCTGCTTAAGTCCGCGCCCTCTGCCGAGGTCAGCATGAGTATGAAGTTGTTCCTGCATTCCTTCTCCTCGCCCTCAAAGGGGTCGCAGGCACTTCCTGAGTTCTCTCCCATAAATCCAAGTATGCCCTCATGCAGGGCGTCCACCAGGTAGCCGATATCCGTAACGTTCGGCAAGGGGTTGGAGTTCTTTACAGCATTGCCCACATTGGAGTCCATCGTATCGGAGTCGCGGGACTCAACGCATATATCAATTTTTGGGCCGTCCACCCTCTGGAAGGTCTCTACACCGAACCTTGCCCTCGTCCAGTAGTCCTGCATAAGCCCCTGCTTGATGTCAGTAAATTTGTCAGTATCACAGTTGACAACGTAATCGCCCGCACAGACCCACGGGGTGAAGCTCTGGGAGCCCGGGTCCGGAGGCGTCAGGGTGTTCACGATGGTTATCTCGAAATACGCTCTATCGTTAGTGGAGCCGTCAGCGGCGAGGATGGAGAAGTCATATGTCGTTCCGATGTCTACCATATCAGGCGTTCCGGCAACGTACCACTGCTGTGTCGTGGTGTTAAAGATGGTACTGAAATCCGAGTCCGCGGGATTTGGCTGGCCCCAGCAGTACCAGCCCTGGGCTGTATTGTTATCAATGCACGGCGGGTTGCCCGCGGTTGCGGAGAGCAGAAACTCCCACCAGACTCCTGCCACCACATCCTCGGTATAGGGCTTTACCTCAGTGGTCTTGTTAGGCAAGTCGATCTTGATGGGACCGCCTGCCCAGGCCTCGTCCGGGCCAATAAGGCCGAGCATGCTGTCTATGAAGGCGCGCATCTGCCTGACCATCTTCTCGCGCTCCTCTTTTGTGAGTATGTCACCATCTGCCATGGGCGCAAGCGGGCCCGCGTACATCACAGGGCCGGGCGCCTGCGGGGTGATATTGACCGCAGAGGCCACGGTTGCGTATGAATAGACCGCCGCAGGGCCCACAGGGGGGTCCAGAAGAAGGCCGCAGGGAACCCACGCCGAGTCCTCTATAACCAGGTTTCCGCTGGCAGCGCCCGGGGACATCTTGATATCGCAGCGGTAAAAAGTGTCCGTTGTTCCGTTGCCATCTGAATCGCCCCAGTACACATACTTTTTAAACGGCCATTCTGTCTGCTCCACCCCAAGGGCATCGAGATAGGTATCGTTTATGGGCTTTATATCGTTGGATGTGGCCGACGGAGTTCCGGCCCCGCCGAGCATGACCGTCATGATAAGGTCGTACCGGCTCGTTACGGCCCAGCTGAGCATGTTGCCGTCAAAGGCCCCGGGCTTGCCGCATTCAGAATTTACCGGCGGATTACAGTCAGGGTCCATGGTAGTCCCGTTGTCCGGGTTGAATTTATTGCTTCCGTCATAGGTGTAGAGTATATCCGGGTCAAAGGGCCCCTCGTAGCGGTCATCATTGGTTTTCACTGAGTTGCCCGCATATGTGTTGGCAGCGGAATAATCTTCCTCATCCCCGTATGCATAGCTGGCGTTCACATGAGAGTTGTCCATGATAAGAAGGATGTTGGGCTCTATGTCGGTCTTCACGTAAGGCGGCACGACGCAGTAATTCTTCATGGGCACTGCCGCGGCATGCGCCCCGGGCGCAAAGGCCGGATGGAAGGAAAGCGCAGTGAACAGAATAATGAAACCCGCAAATATGGCGGCCCTGGAATGGGACCCTCTCCTCATGCTCATAAAGCTCCTCATAAAAACCTCCGTCATGTATGTCGCTTATAACACTTCATGCCCGGCGGCCCATGTCACCATGATACTGCCGCCGCTTTACCGGGCCATCCAAAACCCGCCCGGACAATTTCCCGCTATTTTCCGTTATTATCCCGCTACAGCTAAAGCAAGCCGCATGCCAGAATTCCCGAAACCGGGAAAACCGCAAAAAACCCGCAAATACAGTGCGTTAGCTCAGCACAGACCTGTCCAACAGGCAACCGCACCAGTGCGAGGCATGTCGCTGGCTTCACATATGTGGGTGAACCGTTACCTGATCGCCATATATATGCCGTATATAACTAATAAATACTATAAACAGGGAAATGTCAAGAAAACACTGTATCATGCTTGTACATTATGCTGTACATTATTTGACAAGGATCAGACCGTCGGAACTGGAGGCGGGACATGCGCGGCATGAGGCGGGCATCTGACAGAGCGTGATGAAGGATGCCCTTCATGCAATATGCGGGCTTACTGCCCGACCTCTTCGTCACTGTCATCATCCCCCTCATCCCCCTCATTGGGACCAGGCACGTCATTTGGAGCAGGCCCAGGCTCTTCGTCCTCTTCGTCCTCGTCTTCATCGTCATCGTCTTCTTCGGCCTCTTCAGCTTCAGCGCGCGCCTTCTTAAGCGCCTTCCGCTCCTCTATCTTCTTCCTGATGAGCGCCACCAGCCGCTGGATAACAAGGAATTTTCGCTGGGCGGTGACGAAGACCGCAAGCGCCATGACGAGCAACTGCCACCCGAGGCCTGAAAGGCCGGAGACAGCCGCGCCCGGAAGGACGTCCAGAACATCCAGACCAGCAAGCACTACGAACAGAACGAACCACGTGGGCAGCATCCACGGGTCAACGGCCACCTCCATGGCCATCCGCCTGAAGTCCATCTCCTCCTTGCGCAGAGTGTCCTGCTCAGCAGGGGCGGACGGGGACGGGGGCTGCTTGGTCACAGGGAAGATGCTGCCGGGCTTCTTTTTCACAGAGTCCATGATCCTCTGGTCGTGCTCGCTTTTTGGGAAGCGCTGCTTGAAGATGCCGTATGCCCGCTTGGCCTCCTTCTGCTCTCCAAGGTCCAGAAGCAGCAGGACGTAGAAGACTATGGCCTGCTCGTACGGGGGGGTGCTCTCGGCCTTGCGCCTGAGGGCGGCCAGCATGACCTTTCGCCCCTCCTTTTTAAGGCCCATGTTCACGAGCTCGCGCGCCACCTTGTTGTGGACCTGGATGCTCATGGAGAGCTTGAGAGACTCAGCGTGCTCGATTATGGTCCTTGCCGCCTCCATGGGGTCGGCCCTGAAGCAGGCATCCACAGCATGGCGGAAATACAGGGAGGCCTCCTTCTTTTTGTGCTGCTTTGTGTAAAGGCGCGCAAGGTCCCTCAGCACGCCCGCGTCGTCAGGGGCCATATCCCTCAGTTTCTGCAGAGCGTGCTCGGCTGCCTCCCACTTGCCCCCGCCATGGAACCTGTCCATGACGTTCTTCCTCAGCGCCTCAAGCCTTCCCTCGTGCCCGATGCCAAGCGCCTTGGCGCAAAGGAAACCCGCGATGAACCCGCCTGCCTGGCTAATGTGTCCCGAGCTTATGGCCATTGTGGCCATTGTGGAGGGTTCGCCCATTTTCTGGGTGCCGATGAGAAGGTCCATCATGAACCAGACGATTATGAAGGGGGCCGCGGGCAGCTCGAAACCAAGCTCCACAAAAGGCGGCTCCAAGGTCACCCTCTGCCTGGAGTACCACAGGCGATAGAACATAACGCCCGCAATGCCGGACACAGCGCCTGCTGAACCGGCCGCGCCCGGGCCCTCCATGCCGTGCATGAACATACGCGCACCCATCTCAAAGGCCGCACCAAAGAAACCCGCGGCAACGTATACCATAAGGAACTTCACAAGCCCTGCCCTTGCCTCCACGGCCGGGCCAAATAGAAGCAGAAAGACGGAACTAAAGACCAGGGAGAGCACTCCCGCATGCAGGAATGCAGAGGTGGCAGGGGCAAAGGGCATGAAGAAGTTCGCGGGCCCGTAGGTGAAAACCTCGAGCACGGATTTAAAGAACAGCTTTGGCGCAAAGAGCAGGAAGACGAAGAAAAGCACGTTTGCCGCAAGCAGTGCAAGCGTGGCCTTTGGCAGCTCTTCCATGCTTATGTTCACTTTTGCAGAAAGCATCCGAACTCCTTGAGTTTTATTATAAATGACCGATCGGGCTGCGGAGATATTATAACCTCACCGGAGGGGAATTTCAGCTTTTTTCATTATGATTTTCTTCTGTTGAGATCAAGCTCCCTGTGGCAGAGTCGAATCGACCCTAGTCGGATGAGACCCGATCCGGGACCACGGGGAATGCACTGGTGCATTAAAAACGTTGAGACAAAAAAACCGCAGGCCCTCTGATCAGGGCCCGCGGCCATTGGAAACGTCGGACTTGTGCAATAAGCGCGCTAAGCTACTTCCTCTCGTCCATGCTGTCAAAGGTATCCGCAGCCGAGATGGACTTGCCGCTCTTTGAGGAGTGGCAGATGTTGCAGAAGTTGGACATGTCAGAGCCACCGCTGGTGGCGGCCCTCAGGTACTTGTAGTTGGGGTTTGAGGGGTGGGGGTCATGACAGCCCACGCACTCGAGCTTTCCGTCCCTCATGAGCTGTGACGGAACAGTGGCAATCTTCGCCTTTGGCGCCACGCCGATGGGATGGCTGGTCTTGCCGGCGACCGGCATAATACCCATGCCGCCCACCTCAGAGTGACAGCCCTGGCAAAGTGCGGTCACGCCCACAAAAGGCTTGCCCGTGGCCGGGTTTATTGCCTCGGTGTTCGGGGCCACAGCGAAAATGATCTCGCCTTTGGCATTGTGGATGCCGTGGCAGCCCGTGCAGCTAAGCGGCTCATGCGCCCCTGCCGCAAAAACTACAGCAGGCAAAACAAGCGCAACAAGCAGTGTTACAAGAAATATCCTCATGCGTACTCCCTCCTTTATTTGTTTATGCTTTCGCATATCTGTTTATGCTTTCGCACTGGTTCGTGAAATATGAGAATATATCACAGCGCATGATAGAGTCAAACATTTTTTTCTCATGATACAATAACGCCCGGTTATATCCACCGCCCCTTAGATCCTGTGGATGGAAACGACAGGCAGGACCGCATCACGCAAACCTAAGCCCCTCAAGGTTTAAATATGGATCACAAAAGAAAATACTTTTGCAACTAATCTGCCGGACGCCCGCTTCACCTCATGCGCTTGCGAGTGTGATAAAATGTTGGCACACATTATGGAAGCCGATGCCCTTTTGCCAGTTAATATTTGTCAGGCAGCAAGGGAATACTATTGGGCTTGAGGGGTTTATGGACAGGAGATCTTTCCTTATAGTCGAGGACGAGGGCCTCATCGCATTGCATACACAGCAGATACTGGAGAACATGGGCCAGCATGTCCTGGGGATCGCGCTTTCCGGGGAGGAGGCCCTTGAGATGGCCGGCACCACCGTGCCCGACGTGATCGTGATGGACATAATCCTTGATGGCCAGATTAGCGGCATAGACGCTGCCGAAGAACTCCAGCACACTCACGGAACTCCTTTTATTTTCCTCTCCGGGAATCTTGACCAGAACCATATGGAACGTATTGAAAAGTTAAAACACTTCGGGTTCATCTCAAAACCCGCTGACATGGGAGCCCTTGAACTTGCGATCAGGCTCTCTGTCAAAAAAACAATAAAGAAATAACCTTCGCTAAATCAGGGCTTTAGAGAGAGAATATTCCCAGCATATCAGGTGGTTGCAAAAACCCTGATGCCCCTTACACAACCGGGAGCCGCTTTATTAATAGGATTTGAAACCAGGGCTAATGTAATGTAAAGTATATGAACATATGCGCTGGCATTGGAGGGGGAACCAATGAGCCTGGAGAAATACCTTGAAGACCTCAAGGGCAACATCGGCATGGTACGCATCAACGCTACCAAGGAACTTGGAAAACTCAGGGACAAGCGCGCCTGTGGACCGCTTGCAGAGGCGCTTAAGGACCCGAACCAGAGCGTAAGGAGCAACGCGGCCTTTGCCCTGGGGGAGATAGCGGATGCCATGTGCATCCCCGCCCTCATATCAGCCCTCAAGGACCAGGACGATCGTGTTCGCAAGAGCGCTACAAAGGCGCTTGGCATGCTCAAGGCCAAACAGGCCGTCTTCCCTCTTTTAGAGGTCATTGAGGACCCCTCAGCCTCTGTAAGAAAGAGCGCGGCGCGCAGCCTTGGGCAGATCGGAGACCCAAGTGCCACACAGGCACTTGAGAGGGCAAGCCGGGACCCGGACTTCTTTGTGGCCTCGCTGGCCCAGGAAGCCCTGAGATCCCTTTCCTGACCAGCCACGCCGGTCACGCCGGTCACGGACCGGCCAGCCACGGGCTGGATTTAATTGGTCGAGTCGACCCGACCAGCATCCTCCTAAAGCAAATACTTTCAATACAAGAGACATTACTGCGTTACTTTTTTTGTATGCGTTTGAGGCTGACGGCCACCAGTTAAAAGGTGTCCATGACACCCTCCAAAAGAAAGTACTTTCAATACAAGAGACATTACTGCGTTACTTTTTTTGTATGCATTTGAGGCTGACGGCCTCCAGTTTAAAAGGGGTCCGTGACCCCTCCGTGGCCCCTGGATAATTTCCATCCAAAGTAATCTTTATATATGAATAAATATACTTTACTTGACAGGAAACTGCTTGTATGTATATATTCGTAATAC
>DAOWET010000104.1 GCA_030638335.1 Nitrospirota bacterium | reverse complement strand
TGGCTGGAGGCTATGCCAAAGACACTCCGGTGGTGGTCGTTGAGCGCGCAAGCTGGCCAGAGCAACGCATAGTGCGCGGAAGTGTAAGTGCCATTGCCGCAAAGGTGGCGGAGGAGGGCATAAAGAAGACAGCGCTTATTTTCGTTGGCGAGTCCCTGCGCCCGTCATCGGAGAACACGGGCAAGGAATCAAAACTCTACCATAAGGATTTTAAACATGGCTACAGGAAATAGGGTAGTACTCTATTACATAACCGGCGGGGGCAGGGAGCTTGCGGAAAAGATCTGCGATGCCATGCCCGAAGCGGAGTGCGGGAGCTTTGGCAGGAATTCGGTAAAGAGTGACTGGGACACGGCAAGCGCCATGGTCTTCATCATGGCCTCCGGTATCGCGGTGCGCTCTGTGGGGCCGTATCTCAGGGACAAGAAAGAGGACCCGGCGGTCCTGGTGATGGACGAGAAGGGCGCGCATGTTGTGAGCCTTGCCGGGGGACATGAGGCAGGGGCCAATGCCCTGGCAAGGGAACTTGGAGGAATCACCGACGCGACCCCGGTCATCACAACGTCTACGGACGCAAACGAGCTTACCTCCATAGACGTGTTCGCAAGGGACAGGGGGCTTGTTATAGAGAACAGGTCCTGGCTCCCGCATATCTCGGCAAGGCATATAAGGCAGACACTGCTTAAGGTCTTTAACGAGACCTCCATCGAGCTTGCCGATGACCTGCCTGATATCACTATTGCCGCCAAGGCGGACGTCATCATATCAAGCAGGCTCCATGACACAAAGGCCCTTATATTGAGACCAAGAGAGCTTTATCTCGGCGTGGGCGTGAACTCCGGCACGGGCGCGGACGAGATAGAGATGGAAGCAAGGGAGTTTTTGAAGGCCAACGGTTTTTCCGCTTTGTCCATTGCGTGTATCGCGACCCATGAGAAGAAGAAGATCGAGCCGGGGCTTCTGGAGTTCGCCGCGCGCATGGGCGTGGAGCTTAAGGGCTTTACCACGGAGGAACTTAACTCTGTAAAAGGAGTTGAAGAATCCGATGCCGCCAGGCGCGCACTCGGCGTGCAGGCAGTGGCCGAGCCCTCTGCGCTTTTAAGCTCCGGTGCAAAGGAATTGTCGGTTAAGAAGGTAAAGGGCAAAAACGTTACGCTTGCGCTCTGTATCGCTCGAAGGGGCATGCTGCAAGTGGTGGGCACAGGGCCGGGCGGTATCGAACACATGACGCCCGAGGCCATGGGCGCCATAAAGAGGGCGCAAGTGGTGGTGGGCTTTACGTCCTATCTCGATCTTATAGAGCCTTTGTTAGCGGGCAAGGAGGTGGTGTCTTCTGCCATGACGCAGGAGGTGGACCGCGTAAAGCGCGCGGCCGAGCTTGCGGCAGAGGGCAGGCGGGTGGCACTTGTAAGCGGGGGCGACCCGGGTGTGTATGCCATGGCAGGGCTTGCCTATGAGGTGGTGGGAGCAATGGGAGATACTGTTGATATCGAGGTGGTGCCGGGGGTCTCGGCGCTGAACGCCTGCGCGGCAAGGCTTGGCGCGCCCCTGATGCATGATTTCTGCGCGGTTAGCCTCTCGGACAGGCTCACCCCATGGGACGTGATCGAGCGGAGGCTTGAGGCCGCGGCCAGCGCGGACTTTGTTATCGTTTTGTATAACCCAAAGAGCAAGGGCAGAAAGACCCAGATAGAAAAGGCAAGAGAATTGATACTGAAACACCGTAAGGTTGAAACCCCTGTGGGTATTGTTCGCTCTGCCATGCGGGAGGACGAGCTGGTGGTGGTCACCGATCTGGCCCGGATGCTTGAGCACGAGATAGGCATGAGGAGCACTGTGATCATCGGAAACTCTAAGAGCTTTATAAGCCGCGACAGGATGATCACGCCGCGCGGGTATGGGGACAAGTATGAGCTTGGCCAGTAATATGAAAAATAACCAAGATAGCAAGAAGTGCGCGCTCCTGTGGGACGAGTCCTTCCTCTGGGGACTTATGAGCTACAGGGCATTAGCGCGCGAGGGCCTGGGCTTTGAGCTTGTGAGTTCCGCTGACGTGCGGGCAGGGGCGCTTGGCGGCAAGGCCGCTCTGTTCGTGCCCGGGGGGTGGGCTTCTAATAAGTTGAAGGCCCTTGGAGACGAAGGCGCGGAAGCCATACGCAGGTTCGTGCTTGAAGGCGGCGCATACATCGGCCTGTGCGGGGGGGCCGGGCTTGCGACAGCCAGCGGGCTTGGGCTTCTGGGCATAGACCGCAAGCCTCTTGCTGAACGTGTGCCAAGCCTTGCCGGGCGCGTGAGGCTTTCTGTTGATGAACCCTCTTTGTTTGATGGAGTAAAAGAGCCGGAGTTCTATCTATGGTGGCCCTCGCAGTTTCTGCTTGCGGATGATTCCATAAAAGTCCTTGCCAGCATGGACGCTGCAACCGATGATGCATTCAGCTCGGACATACCTGTCAGGGGGATGGACAAAAGTGCCTGGGCCGCGCTTGAGGAAAGCTACGGCATCAACCTCGATCCTCTGAGGATGAAGGGCGACCCTGTGGTGGTGGAGGGCGCCTATGGCAAGGGTGCGGTCATCGCCTCGCTTGTGCATCTTGATACGCCCGAAAGCAACAACGGCGCGCGCGTCCTGCGAAACCTCTGGCAGAGGTTCTCCCTTGAGAGGACGAGGCCGTTGCCTGGAAGTTCAGGTGAGCCAGCGGGCGCGTTGTTTGAGAGCATGCGAGGGATCTTTGAGTTTGGCATTGACAACTTCCTCTGGATTAATAGGGGCTCAATGATACAGTGGAGGCGCGGGGTCAGGGGGCTTGAGTACTTCACCCTCTACCAGCTGGCGCGTGAGCTTGCTGTATGTCTGGGCCCGGAGGAGTTGAGACCGCTTGAAGAGATGGCACGGGAGTTTGAGGCATCCGCCGGGGAGCTTCTTCGGCTTGAGGCCGGGGCCATAAGGCGGGGAGAGAGAATAACTTTTAATGAAGTCTCTAAAGAGGCCACTGGCCCAAATATGAAAAAACTTCGTGAGCGTTTGTTTGGAGGGGGCAAGAGCCACGGGGGTGAGTTCAAGCTTTTGCTGGACCGGATGGATGGGCTGCTTTATGAGTGCCTGAAGGATAGCATGAAGGAAGAGCCTGCAAGGGATGCGCGGGAGACGGGCTTTGTGCAGATATATACCGGGCAGGGAAAGGGCAAGACCACCGCGAGCGTGGGCCTGGCATTAAGGGCAAAGAGCAGGGGGCTGAGGGTGCTGTATGCGCAGTTCATGAAGAACGCTGAGGGTGGGGAGACCGCGCTTTTGAGGGCCCAGGGCATAGAGGTCAGGAGGTTTAAAGAGGTGCTCTCGCCGCTTTTTAACCCTGACGAGGACATAGATACCATAAGCAGGCATGCCGTGCGGGCGCTTCGTGAGCTTGAGGACATGATGGGGGGCTATGACCTTGTGGTGGCGGACGAGTTCGTTACCATGGCGGACCGGGGGCTTATAAGCGAGGAGGCCGCGCTTGAGTTCATGGCCGCGCGGCCCGAGGGAGTGGAGCTGGTGCTTACCGGCAGGGGAGCAAGCCAGGCTCTAAGGGACGCGGCGGACCTTGTGAGCGAGGTGCAGAAGGTGAAGCACTATGTTGACAGGGATGTTTCTGCAAGAAAAGGGATAGAGTATTAAATTAAATTAAGGATCAGACGTACTTCGGGCGCGGCTGCACCTCATCTGCGTTGTTACGCGCCATTGGCAATATAGGGATATGGCTTCATGCCGCGTGCCTAGCATCTGAGGCACCCCGCACCCGAATTACTCCGTCAGACAAGTGAACTATCCTTCTTGAAAGCACAGATTAACAGACAAAGTCATTTTATGGGGAAAGGCTGATCTTTGAAACAAGGCCGCCCCTACGACAGGCGGCCTTGTTAATGGTAGTAGTCCCTGCCCGCGAAGGCCGTGGACGCAAGGATGCATATGGCGAGAATTGCCATTGCCATGCTTGCTACCCTATACATTGCCGCTTTCTTCATTGTCCTCGTTCAACCATTAAAACTGAACTGTCCCCTTTTCTACTTTTCTCAGTAAATCAGGACATATTCATAATTCATTGGGTAAAGGGAACGGCAGTTCATGTTTAACATGTTTGGGATTGTAAATAGTTTTATGCTCACACTCAAATTTTCCACGATTCCCATTAAAGGTAATCTCAATTAGAATAATAGCATGGAGATTGGCATAATATTCAATCTTTTTCCGAAATCTCCTGGTAGCAACTTTTTCAAATTCCTCCCAATCAAGATGATGTGGTGATTCAATAAATACATATCCCAACCCATTCGCAGGAAGTTGTTTTTTTACTGCATCTCTTGCTAGACGAAAAACCTTTTCCAATTCTGAGCTTGATGAAATTGGTATTAGCTGAATATTACCTAAAGTGTCTTCCTCTATCTGCTTGGCAATGTCTCTCAAGCTTTGAGTATTTCTTCTCTCGTTAACCTGAGAATAACTCATTGGTCGCTTAATTTCGATAAAGTATTCTTTGCTTTTTCGAGATATTTTGAAGTCGCAATTACATCTTCCAACTCCCGAAGGATAATGCCTGTTAATTTCATATCCTTGCTCTAATAAGTATGATAGCCATGTAAGCTCGAATGCGGCTGATTCCCAGTATTCGTTGGGATTCTTGAGCCTTCGTTCTAAGTCACCAAGCAGAAAAGCCTTTCTAACTTGATGGAGTCTCAAACCAAGAGAACATAATAATTGAAAATACATAATTCCTTTATTAATTAAATATGGAGCAAAATCATGCCTAAATGGTGGTCGTCTGGATTTATCTATTTGCTCATGCATCCAAGTGGCATCAAAGATGTTAATAAGTTCCTTAAAAGCTGTTTCTGCCTGTTTTTTTGAATACTGATAGCTATCGCTATAATATTTATCTTCAAGCCACCACGGCTCAATCCACCACTCGCCAGCATGAAAGACCTTTTTACTTACAGTACTCATATTAAATTATAGCGTTTTGGGCATAGCAACTTCTCACCCAAACACTTCAAACGGAAAGGAAACTAAAAAGGCCCCCGTCCTTTAGGAAGAACGGGGGCCGTGTTGTTTTGATTACGGTGATATGGTGAGGTAGAAGGCCCCGCCCTTGCGGAACACCAGCAGGAGCACGTCGCTGTCTTCGGGGATGCGCGCCACCACCTTGTTGTAAGCCTCAACGTTCTCGACACTATGGCGGTTGATCTCCAGTATCACGTCCGCCCTCTGGAGCCCCGTGTCCTCGGGCGCGTCTGTCACCACCACGCCGCTTACGCGCGGGGAGATGCCGAGGCTCTGCTTGATCTCCGGGGTGAGCTCCTGTATCTGCACGTTACGGAGCACG
>DAOWET010000196.1 GCA_030638335.1 Nitrospirota bacterium | reverse complement strand
TCGGTGCCGCCGATGACGTGTTTAAGGAGGTTCTTCTTCTTTGTATGCAGAACGCTCACCAGGTCGGCCCCGTCGTCCATGGTTATCTGCGCCTTGTGGTCAGCGGCCGCCATGATGTGCTTGTAGTAGGTGGCGTTGTTCTCGCCCTTGATGGCGTAGGTAGGCACTCTAAAATACTTCGTGCAGGCCGCGGCCACGTCATCCTGTGTGGACAGCGGGTTCGAGGCACAGAGCACTACCTCGGCGCCTCCAAGGCGCAGGGTGTCCATCAGGTTGGCGGTCTCGCTTGTCACGTGCAGGCACGCGGACATGCGCACGCCCTTAAGCGGTTTTTCCTTTTTGAAGCGCTTCTTGATGCTCTCCAGTACGGGCATGTCCATGGCAGCCCACTCGATGCGGTTCATGCCCTTCTTGGCAAGCCCCATGTCTTTAACGTCGTATTTCGGCATTAGTCTTCCTTTCAGCCCCTCACGGAGGGGGTTTTAATATCTTTACATGCAAGCCCAAGTAAAAGGTGCCCGTGGCACCCTCACGGAGGGGTTTTAATTAACCTCTCTTATACACGCAAACCCAGTTAAAAGGTGCCCGTGACACCCTTTAGGTGGACTGCGGCGAAAGCCACAAGTTTAAAGGGGGCCATGCCCCCCCTAAAGCCCGGCCTGTTTCCTCAGGTCGTCGGCCTTGTTCGTATGCTCCCAGGTGAATTCCTTCTCAGTGCGCCCGAAGTGGCCGTAGGCCGCGGTCATGCGGTATATGGGCCTGCGGAGGTCCAGGGCATCCATGATCCCTTTGGGGGTGAGGTCGAAGTTGTCGCGGATCAGTTTCACTACAGTGTCGTGGTCCACCTTGCCTGTGCCGAACTCGTCCACATATATGGACACGGGCTCGGCAACGCCGATGGCGTAGGCAAGCTGCACCTCTATCTTGTCTGCTATGCCCGCGGCCACAAGGTTCTTGGCAATGTAGCGGCCCATGTAAGCACCCGAGCGGTCCACCTTTGAGGGGTCCTTGCCCGAGAAGCATCCTCCGCCGTGGCTTCCCACGCCGCCGTAGCTGTCAACGATTATCTTCCTTCCGGTCAGGCCGCAGTCGCCCATGGGGCCGCCCACCACGAACCTGCCGGTGGGGTTGATGTGGTAGGTGATCTGCTCGTCGTCTATGAGTTCCCTGGGGATCACAGGCTTTATGACCTTCTCGATAATGTCCTCGCGAAGCTCCTTCAGGTGCACGTCCTCGCTGTGCTGGCTGGAGATGACAACGGTATCGACCCTCACGGGCTTGTCGCCCTCGTACAGGACCGTGACCTGGCTCTTCCCGTCCGGCCTGAGGTAGTCTATCTCGTCGCTCTTCCTGACCTCGGAGAGCTTGCGCGCAAGCTTGTGCGCAAGCATGATGGGAAGCGGCATCAGCTCCTCGGTCTCGTTGGTGGCATAACCGAACATGAGGCCCTGGTCACCCGCTCCTCCGGTGTCCACGCCCATGGCAATGTCCGCGGACTGGGCGTCAATGGAGGTGATCACGGAGCAGGTCTCGTAGTCAAAACCGTACTTGGCCCTTGTGTAGCCGATGTCCTTGATGACTTCGCGGACAACGGCTGGTATCTCCACATACGTCTTTGTGGTGATCTCGCCGGCGATGAACGCAAGGCCCGTGGTTACCATGGTCTCGCAGGCCACCCTGCTCATGGGGTCGTCCTTTATCATGGCATCCAGTATCGCGTCGGATATCTGGTCGGCTATCTTGTCGGGGTGTCCTTCTGTGACAGATTCTGATGTAAATTGATAAGTGTTGTTTCCCATATAAAACCTCCGTATGGATATTTTCACAAGGCGGCATGCAGTGCGTGCCCTTCAAAACAGGTCAGTTATTGTAATACATACAGAAAGGTAATATAAAGCGCCGCAAGGGAAATATCACGCAGTTGTCAGCGGACGTTTCTGCCAACATATAATTATGGGTAATTATGGGGACACAATACTTAATTCACATTTTTCCAGCAATTAATAAACGCACATATGCCTCTTTGTCCTTACCTCTTAGTATTCATTTATCTCTTGCATTTTAAAAGGATAGTTCACCCGCCTGACGGAGTAATTTGATTGATAGAAATATAATAGTCGATCAGTCGAACCTTAGAATCCTTATCCGACCGGGAGTTGGTGTGTGGTAGATTCTTTAAAAGGGTTCGCGAGGGCGTACTTCAGTACGTTGAGCGGTTCATTTTGAAGAAGATGCCGCGCATCCAGCCCCGAAGTACGTCTCTAATTTATGTTTCTCCCAAGGAAATCACGGGGTTTCCCTGCCCCCTTTGGAGGCCCTACCATGGCGTCCTCCTCCATCATCTCCATTATCCTGGCAGCGCGGTTATAACCCACCTTGAGCTTGCGCTGGATGGAAGAGATGGAGACCTCGCCTACGGCCTCCGCATGGTCCACGGCCTTCCAGAAAAACTCGTCCCGGTCCTCGGAGTACTCTGTCTCCACCCGGGCGTTCTCCTGGGCCTCGGCTATGGCCTGCATGATAGTGTAATCCGGCTCTCCCTGGTCCTTCACATGGCCCACCACGGCCTTCACCTCCGCCTCCGTGACAAGTGCGCCGTGCACGCGAAGGAGCCTTTTGCCGGGGAGCATGAAGAGCATGTCTCCCCTGCCTATAAGCTGTTCCGCGCCCTGGGCGTCCAGTATGGTCCTGGAGTCCACCTTGGTGGTGACCTGGAAGGCCACGCGCGCCGAGAAGTTGGCCTTGATAACGCCTGTGATCACATCAACCGAGGGCCTCTGCGTGGCTATCACAAGGTGTATGCCCGAGGCCCTCGCCATCTGGGCAAGCCTGGCTATGGAGTCCTCCACCTGTGCCGCCGAGGCCAGCATCAGGTCCGCAAGCTCGTCTATGAAGACCACTATATAGGGAAGCTTTTCCTCCGTCGGGACGATCTCGTTGAAGCCATCTATGTTCCTCACGCCCTTTTCAGCCAGCAGCCTGTAGCGGCGTTCCATCTCGAAGACCATGCGCCTGAGCATCTCCGTGGCGTCCTTTGGGTTGGTCACAACAGGGGCCACAAGGTGCGGGATGCCGTCATAGACAGAGAGCTCCAGGAGCTTGGGGTCTATCATCAGCATCTTCACCTCGTCGGGCTTTGCCTTGTAGAGGATGCTCACTATCAGGGAGTTCATGAACACGCTCTTCCCGGACCCCGTGGCGCCCGCCACCAGGAGGTGGGGCATGCGCGTAAGGTCAGCCACCACGGGAGAGCCGAAGATGTCCTTGCCAAAGGCCACGGTAAGGCGCGATTCGCTTGCCATGAAGTTCTCTGAGTCCACTATCTCCTTCAGGGCCACGGTCTCCCTGTCGGGGTTCGGGACCTCTATGCCAAGCGAGGAGGTCCCGGGCACAGTGGAGATGCGTACGCTCGGGGCCTTTAGCGCCAGGGCCAGGTCCTCAGAGAGCGCCACTATCCTGTTTATCTTCACCCCGGGGGCGGGCTCGTACTCGTTCATGGTCACAACGGGTCCCGGATGCACCTGTGTCACCCTGCCCTTTACAGAGAAGTCCTCGAGCTTTGACTCCAGAAGCCTTGAGTCCCTTACGTATTCGTCCCGGCTGCGCCTGATGGGTGGGTCATATATATGCAGCATCTCAAGAGGAGGTATCTCGTACTTCCGCTTTTTCCTCTTTCGCCTAGTTGGCTGAACCCCGCCTCCGTCCACAGGGTCAGGGTCCAGAGGTATGGCTCCAAGCAGTGCCTCCTCATCCTCGTCAAGCACGGCCGCGTCTATCACCACCGGGCCACCTTCCCCGGACAATTCATTCTCTTCAGCCAGACCGGCCACATCGGCCTCATCAAGTATCCCGGCTATGTCCAGGTCCTCATACCCGGCCTCCGGGACGTCGTCCCCAAGCATTATCTGGGGCTCCCGAGACTCTTCCTGAGGCTCTTCCTGAGACGCCTCCCCAGAGGGTGCTTCGTCGTCCAGATCCACCACAAGAGGCTCCTCCTGAGCTCCAGGGGCCTGTGTATCAGACCTCAGCAGGAAGTTTATGAGCGCCATGGGGCTCAGGAGTATCAGAGAGGCCATGAGCAAGCCCCAGGAGACCACGTATGCCCCGGGAAGGGACAGGGTCTTTACAAGGAGCTTCCCCCCCAGTGTGCCCAGAAGCCCTCCGGCACCATAGTCCAGGTTAAAAGATAACTGCATCATGGCAAACAGGAGTGAGCCGGAAATGACAAAAAACACTGCCCCCACCAGATGCACGCGGTGGCCGGGCCTCTCAAAGAAGCTCTTTACGCCCTTGACCACAAGGAACACCGGAAGCGCAAAGGCGGACAGCCCGATGAGCGTGATGATCATGTCGGCCAGATACGCCCCCAGGGCACCGCCCAGGTTCCTGGGAGCGCTTGCGGTATAGGTAAAGAGCGAGGTGTCCCATTTGTCATAGGTGAACAGGCATACCCCGAGGTAGGCCCCGAGGGCAAAGAGCAGAAGGCCTGTTGAGCGGGGCTTCAGTTTGCCAGCCATAGCCACCCCATTATCACGCCAGCCAGCACAAAGCGGTAGTATACGAATGCCTTGAGCGTGAATCTTTTCAGATAATGAATAAGAAGCTTTATTGCCACCACGCCGGTAACAAAGGCGGCAGCGAACCCAGCCCCCACAAGGGCCATGTCCGTATCCCCTGTGGAGTCAAAGAGATGCCTTCCCTCAAGCACTGCCGCGCCTGCTATTACGGGTATGGAAAGCAGAAAGGAGAACCTCGCCGCGTGGTCGCGCCTTACGCCCCGGGCAAGGCCCGCGGATATGGTGATGCCCGAGCGCGAGACCCCGGGCACAAGGGCAACGGCCTGTAGTGCGCCTATGAAAAGCACATCCAGAAGACCAAGGCCTCCCAAGGTTTTTTTCCCCCTCAAACCTTCGGAGGCGTACATCACCCCGCCCACCACGACAAGGGCGGCGGCGATAATCTGGGGGCCCCTTAGCGGGCCGGCCACGTAGTCCTCAAGATACAGCCCGGCAAGCCCCGCCGGTACCGTGCCCACCGCGATCAGGAGCAGGAGTTTGAAGTTTTTCCCGAACATGTCTTTAATATCCTTCCAGAAGCATATGAAGAGGCTCATGAGGGTGCCCGCGTGGAGTGCGACGTCGAAGGTAAGGGTGCTTACGTCGCCCTCCCAGCCGAAAAACCAGGGGAGAAGCACCAGGTGGGCAGTGGAACTGATGGGAAAGAACTCCGCAATGCCCTGTATAATGCCCAGAATTATTGATTCCAGCATGTTTTAGAGATTATATCAGGGACAAGGCGGGCTTTTCCAATGGATATGGGAAACGCAAGGGTAATGGCACCCGGGGCCGTAAAAGTTCAGGCACGTCCAGCACTGCCTGTCAATATTTTTTGCGTAAATTGCCCGCCCGGATATTTACACCCTGAAGGAGTTCTGATATCATCTGGATATGGCAAGCCAGTCGGAGATAAGAAGGAAGGTCCTCACGTCCCTCTACCAGTGCCACCAGTCCGAGGCATTCTGCCCGCTTAAGACCTCCGACCTTATCGGCAACCTCGGCCTCGACGACGAAGATGAGTTTTTACAGGCCCTGCAGTACCTGCACGACGAGGAATATATCAAGGTCACATTTGTGCCCTACCTCAGGCAGGGATATTTTGAGACCGCGAGAATTACCAAAAAGGGAGTTAAGGTCGTCGACAGCCCCGGAGAGCTGGACAGGCTCTTCCCAGCGGGTTCGTAAAAAGCGCTTCCACCGCGCCGTCTACGAACACTCGATTAAAG
>DAOWET010000249.1 GCA_030638335.1 Nitrospirota bacterium | reverse complement strand
TGAAGGAAGTGGGGGGCAAGGGCCAGGAGAAGCTGCTGGGCTCAAAGGTGCTCATTGTGGGTGCCGGCGGCCTCGGGTGCCCCATAGGGTACTACCTTGCCGCGGCAGGCGTGGGCACCATCGCCCTGGTGGACGATGACGTTGTGGAGCTCAGCAACCTCCAGCGCCAGATCGCACACAGCGTCAAGACCCTTGGTAAGCTCAAGGTGGAAAGCGCAAAGGACACCTTTGAGGGCCTGAACCCGGACTGTAAAGTCCTGCCGCTCAATATGAGGCTCTCAAAGGACAATACCCTTGATCTGCTGCGCGATTATGACGTGATCGTGGACGGAAGCGACAACTTTCCCACCCGCTATCTTGTCAATGACGCATGCGTTATGCTCGGCAAGCCCCTTGTAAGCGGGGCGATACTCAAGTTCGAGGGCCAGGCCATGACCATCGTCCCGGGCGAGGGCCCCTGTTACCGCTGTCTCTTCGAGGAGATGCCTCCTGCGGGCCTTGTGCCCTCGTGCCAGGAGGCAGGGGTGCTTGGTGTGATGCCCGGGGTCATAGGCGGCATACAGGCCACGGAGGTGCTTAAGCTCCTGCTTGGCATAGGAGACGTGCTAAAGGGAGAGCTTCTGATATACGAGGCCCTGAGGATGAAGTTCAGGCGCGTGCGTGTCCCCAGGAACCCGGACTGTCCGGTATGTGGGGAAAATCCCACTATCACTGAACTCCTTGACTACGAGGGCGATTACTGTAGCATTTAATTATGGAACGTCTTGTCATAAGCAGGGAGCATCTGGACGCGGTCATAGCGCACTCGCGCTCGGACCTCCCGAACGAGGCCTGCGGGTTCCTTTTTGGCAGGCAGGGCCGCGTGGAGCAGGTAAGGCCCATACTCAACACCGACCCCTCTCCCGTTTCATACAGCTTTGACTCCAGCGAGCAGTTCAGGGTCATGGGTGAGATGGAATCCCAAGGCCTGGAGCTTCTTGGCATCTACCACTCCCACCCGGAGTCTCCGCCCATACCATCGCTTACCGATATCCGCAGGGCCTTTTTCCCCGGCACCAGGGACCCTAACTACCCGTCGGCTGCGTATGTCATAGTCGGGCTTTCAGAGGACGAGCCCGAGGTCAACGCCTTTTTGTTCCTTGGGGACGAGGCCCGGAAGGTCCACCTCCATGTAGTGGATATGTAGTGGATATGTAGTGGATATTATCAAGCCGTAACTCCTGCGATATTTACGGGGTATACTAAAAACCATTATGGACCCGGATGCCCGTAAAGATACCAGGAGGAACAATATCGCACTTGCGGCAGTTCCCCTGGCCTCAGTGCTCCTTTATGCGGGCCTCTATGCGCTGAGGCGGTTTGACGACAACCGCCTTACAAGCTGGCGCTGGGTATTTGACCATGTTGACGCCCTGCCAGTGGCCCTTGCCGTCCTGGCATGCGCATTGCTGGGCGTTCTGGTCTCATCCTACAGGTCCCCGAAGCCATGGATGCTGGCCCTGCTTGCATTTTTCCTTGGAGCATTATTCTGGAGCCAGCCTGAGGTCATTGTTGACTCGTCCAGGTATTTCACGCAGGCCAAGCACCTGAGCCAGTATGGGGTGATGTTCTTTCTTTCTGAGTGGGGTGGGGACATCGTGCCCTGGACCGACATGCCCCTTGTGCCTTTTGTCTTTGGAATGGGTTTTGAATTATTTGGCGAGTCGCGCCTTGTTGTGCAGATGATAAACACTTCCGCCTTCGCAGGCACTGTCTGGCTTACCGCACAGTCGGCAAGGGAGTTTTTCAGGGGCGAGGGCGAGGAGGACCTGGGAGTGATCGCCGGAGGGTTTTTACTTTCTATCCCATACCTCTACACTCAAGTCCCTCTCATGCTCGTGGACGTTTCGTGCATGTTCCTTTTGATGCTGGGGTTCTTCTCCTTCCAGCGTGCGCTTGATCGCGGGGGTTGGGGCTATATTGTCTTTGCCTCGATTTCCATATTCCTGATGCTGATATCAAAATACTCGCAGTGGATGCTCGCCAGCGTTTATCTTATGCTCTTTCTGCTTAAGCTCAAGGACGGAGACAAAGAGAAGGTTTTAAGACGTGGCATGGCAGTGGCCGCGTTTGCCGTGTTGATGTTCGGGATGTTTCTGGTCTCATACCTCGATGTGGTGCGCACGCAGATGGACCTTCTTGTGAGCTATCAGAGGCCCGGGCTCAGGCGATGGGGCGAGAGCTTCATCTCCACTTTCTTCTTCCAGACACACCCCTTCGTGAGCCTTGGCGCCCTGGCGTCTGTTGTCATAGCGTTCAGGCGCAGGGACTGGAGGTGGGTCGTGGTTGCCTGGCTGGTGATACTCATGTTCGTCATGCGCATCGAGCGCAGCAGGTACATGATACCACTGTTTCCCATGCTCGCCATCACTGCGGCCTATGGGGTGAACGCGATAGGCCAGGGAAAAGGAGCAAAACGCATCAGAAGGCTTGTGGTCGCGGTTGCCATGCTCTGCTCCTTTGCCCTGGCCTCAAGTGCGTTCATGCCTTACCTCAAGACCAACAACCTGGTGAACCTCATGGAAGCGGGACATTTTCTGAACAAAGAGGGATATGAGAAGGTGGAAGTCTATGCCTTCCCACAAAAAAGCGAGATAAATCCGGCGGTTGCAGTGCCTCTGCTGGACCTGTACACCAGGGCGCAAATACAATACAAATACTCTCTCAGGCCATTGCTTAAGGAGGAGGTTTTAAAACGATCCCCCTTCAGGTTCACCTGGACCTACAAGAACCCTCCGTACTATGAGAATGATTTTAATGGAGAGCCCGGGGCGGCAGCGGTAATTTCCTTCTGGAGCAATGAGGACAACGAGCGCAGGCTCCCGGATGGTTACATGTTCAGAAGGCGTTTTGACCTGAGCGAGGGTATCTTCAGGTTCAAGCCCTATGTAAGCATATATATCAAAGATTAGGAATATCTGGCATTTGTTGCATACATAGGGGTATTTCCCATATCAAATACATTTATTGATGTTATATTATGGACTGATAAGAATTAATAATTTGAGATTTACTCTCTATGGGTTATATATTTCTACTGTAGCTTATATGTATGTATTTACCGGTCTTCGAATGAATTGGGAGCGTCTCACTCAGTGAACTGGTTGGATAAAAGCAGATAACCATTGATCAAATGCAGTGAAAACAGGAGGCTGCCGATTATGAAGCGGAACATTTTTCTCATCTCATGCATCTTGATGGCTTTGGTATTTACGCTTGCGTTTGCCGGGGCAGTGGAGGTATTTGCCGCGGATTCCGGTGGCTCGGGCGGCTACGGTGACTCCGGTGGCTACGGTGATTCAGGCGGCTACGGTGATTCAGGCGGCTACGGTGATTCAGGCGGTTATGGTGATTCAGGCGGTTATGGTGATTCAGGCGGATACGGCTCGGGCGGCTACGGCCAATAAATACAAAGGCAGTTAATATGAATAACGGTTAAGGAGGGGAGTATGAAGCTTGCTATTCTGGTAAATTCGGACAAACACCTGGACGATATCGTCGGCATTGTTAACTCGGCAGTATCAAAGGGGCATGAGGTGAACCTGTTCACGATGGACAAAGGCATTGGCCTTCTGGCTCAGGACGCCTACAGGAACCTTTGCTCAGTGGAAGGCGTTAGCATGAGCTATTGCGACCACAGCTCACAGCAAGAGGGGCTTAACAAGGACGGGATGCCCGAGGCTATTACATGCGGCAGCCAGTTCGACAACGCAAACATGATGCATGACGCTGACAAGGTCATCACTCTTTAGCGGCCTTGAGGTAAGAGTTAACACTCAATACAATTGGAGGAATAAATGGCCAAGAAGATAGCAGTGCTAGTGGGTGAGAACCAGGACGAGGCTTTGAGGATGGGCGTTGGCCTGACCCTTGCCGACGACGAGATAAGCGTATTCGTCCTGGATAGGAAGTTGGCATCAAACGACAATAACGACCTCAACCT
>DAOWET010000118.1 GCA_030638335.1 Nitrospirota bacterium | reverse complement strand
GATGGTGGCACTTTGTGCCTGTATGAGAAAGCTTCTTGTGATCGCATTGGGAGTACTTAAAAACGGAGTACCATATCAGGAGGACTGGGTAAGCAGGCGACCTGTGGGATAATTGAGCTTGACTCTAATCACGGAATCTACAGCAAATCAAAGCCAGAGCTACAAGTAATGTATCGTGATGAATAATTCGATATAAGACAAGGCAAAAGATTTCAATTAATAAATGATTTCTATCCGTTCCTGGATGTAGGGGCGGCCCTGTTTGTTCTTTAGACTTTTCCCTTTAGTTTGACTTTGCCTTTTGTATTTAAAAGGAGAGTTCGCTTGTCTGAGCGAGGAATTTGGGTGCGAGGTGCCTTAGATGCAAGGCGCGCGACATGAAGCCATACTTTTGCTATTGCGAATGTCGTGCAACGCAGCAGATGAGGTGCAGTCGTGCCCGAAGTACGTCGGTTTATTTATTATTTAGTTCCTCAAGAACTATACTCAGCAATACCTTGGGGCTGAAGGGTTTTGTGATGTACTTCTTCACCCCGTGGTGAAGGCCGCGGTTCCGGTCCTCGCTCTGTCCCTTTGCGGAGAGCATGAACACCGGGATCTTCGCAAGCTCTTCGTTTTCCATCAGCTGCCGGCATATCTCAAGGCCGCTTATCTCGGGCAGCATCCAGTCCAGTATGATGAGGTCGGGCCGCTCGCGCTCAATGAGCTCCACCGCCCCCACGCTCACCTTTGACGTGACCACCTGGATCCCGGCCCTGGAGAACTTGTCCTCGATCATCATGAGTATGAAGGGTTCGTCGTCTATTACAAGGACTTTTTTCTGCATTACTTGCTCCCCTTTGCAAGTTTTACGGTGACCGTGGTCCCTTTGCCCTTTGAACTCTTGATATGGAGCGAGCCCCCGTGCAGGGCGGCTATTTCGCGGCAAAGCGGAAGGCCAAGCCCGGTGCCGGTTGTCTTTGAGGAGTTGGAGCCCCTGAAAAACCTCTCGCTGACCCTTGAGAGCTCTTCTTTCTTGATCCCCCAGCCGGTATCGGCAATGGTCACGGTCACGGAGTCCCTGTCTCCGGTGCCCTTTACTTTTACCTCTGCCCCGGGGTCTGAGTATACCATGGCGTTGTCAAGAAGGTTCCTGAAGAGCTGCTTCAGGAGGTTGGCGTCACCCCTGATGAGTGCTGCCTTCTTGTCCAGTTCTATGCTGACCCCTATGTTTTTGCTTTTCGCTATGAGTGCTGTTGCATCTTCGGCGTGCAAGAGCACTTCGTGCATGTTCACGTCCGCGGCAGAGAAGGCCACCACCCCGGATTCCATCCTCTCCAGGTCCAGCAGGTCCTCCACAAGGTTAGTAAGCCTCAGGCTCTCGGAGAGCATGCTTGTAAGGTATTGTTTTTTTCGTTTCCCCTTGATGTCTTCCTCAAGGAGCATTTCGGTCATCCCTGCGATGGAGGCCAGCGGGGAGCGGAACTCTTCCGAGACCAGTTTCACGAATTCGCTCATGACCATGTCCAGCTCGCGTTCCTGGCCCAGGTCCCTGAACACCAGCACGGCGCCTGCCGCACCCGGCTCTTTTCCGTACACGGGCGCGCACTGTATCATCAGGGGGATTCGCCTTTTGCCCGATGCGGTGAAGGGGACCTCCACGCTCAGTGCGTCCCCACTCATCGCCCGCCCGAGGTTTACGGCGAGCTTTTCACGGGCCTCGTCGTTTTCCGGCTCATCGCCCATCAGGGAGAGTATCTCCCTGCCGATCGCCGCGGAAGCCTCATGCCCCAGGAGTTTTTCCGCCGCAGGGTTCATTGACGTGACCTTGCCCTCGGCGTCCACCGTGGCCACCCCGTCGCCTATGCTCTCTAATATGGTGTTTGCCATGCCCCGCTGTATGATCGCGCTTTCGTAGAGCCGCGCCCTCTCAAGGGCCACTGATATGACGCTCCCCACGATATGCAGGAAGTGCAGTTCCTCCTCAGTGAGCGCGATATCGGTGATGTAGTAGAGGCTGAAGGCCCCAAGCGTGCGGTCACCGAGGTACACGGGCACCGAGCACACAGTGGCGAAGTCCTTTACGCGCTCGTTGGCCTTTATGCTTTGGTTCGTTGAGATGCCCCTCAGCATGAGGGGCTTTTTCTCGCTGGCCGCCCTGTCCTCTATGCTGGCGGCCCCGGGGCCATAGACCACTTCCCCTTCATGGAACTTCCTGTCCGTGCTCGCCTTGAGCCTGAGCGCCCCTTCCTGGTCATAAGTGAGCAGCCAGGCGTAGTCTGCCCAGCAGGACTTTTTGATAAGCGACAGGCACGAGCCAAGCACCTTTTCCATGTCCAGCGATGAGGCCAGCATGGATGACAGCTCCAGCAGGTCCCGCTGCTCCTGTATTCGCCGGTCCCTGTCCTGCCTGTACAGGGAGCGCATCTTCTCGTACAGCCTGATGTTCTCAAAGGATATGCCCATCATCTCGCTGATGGAGCGCAGTATGCGCTCGTCGCTTTCGGTAAAGGGGCGTTCCGAGAAGCTGAACATGAAGAACACGCCGAGCGTTTTCTCAAGCCCGCTGATGGGCGCGCACATAATGGCCTTTATGCCGGAGTTCCTGAAGGCGGACCCCTTTGCCCTGGGGTCGGTGGATACGTCCTGGAAGAACACGGGCCTGCCGTTTTCAGCCACCTTGCCGGGGATGTCCTGCCCCACGGGCATGGAATGCACGGACTGGGCGAAGTGGTCCGAGGGCCCGCGGCAATGGGCGCAGTCGAGCTTCCTGCCTGAATCGTTCACAAGGTATATGCCTCCGCCGTCCATGGCGAACAGGCCTATGATGCGGTCCAGGACCTCCTTGTGGGTGTCCTCGGAGCGAAGAGAGCGCGAGAGCACCTTTGATATGGTGTTCAGCACCTCGAGCTCCCTGTTCTTGTGCTCGATCTCACCCTCAAAGGCCATGCGCTCGCTTATGTCCCTGAAGCTCAACAGGACGCTTGTCACATCCCCCGAACTGTCCGGCACAGGGAAGGCATGTATGTCATAGTGGCCCTCCTTGCCTCCAGGGCGGTCCAGGGCGCGGGTGATGCTGTGGGGCTTGCCGCTTTCGAAGGTGTCGCGGGCCGGGCACTCCACCCCATGCAGGAAGCACCTCTCCGCGCTGCCGATGAGCACCTCGTGGCAGGTTCTGCCGATCGGGTCCAATCCGTGCAGCACGCGTGTGGCGCGGTTGGCGCGCAATATGTTGTAGTTGCGGTCTATGACCACAAGCTGGTCCTCGATGGCGTCCATGAGCAGGTCCGTGTGTTCCTTCTCCGCGCGCAGTGCGTCTATGAGTTCCTGTTCGCTCCTGAAGTCCTTGATGATGCCCACGCGGTTTATGGCCACGCCGTCCTGATACAGGTTGGAAGAGCTGAGGAGCACAGGCACACGACCGTCCTGCTTGGAGATGAAGAATCCCTCAAGGCCCGCAAAATCCTCTGTTGCCGAGTTAAGGTACCTCAGCCTGACCGACTTCCTTGTACCCTCGTCCAGGAAGTCGAGCATGTCAGAGCCCACGGCCTCGGCGTCGGAGTAGCCGAAGGTGCGGGTGAATGCGGGGTTGATGTCCGTGATGGCGCCAGAGGTGTCAACCACCCATACGGGGTCGATCATCACCTCCAGGTACTGGGCCTTGCGGCCAAGCTGCTCGTCCATCTCCCCCACGGCCCTTGCCGTCAGGTTGAAGGCATTCTCGAGTTCCCTGAGTTCCTTGTCCCCGGTTATGGCTACCCTGATGCTGTTGTCCCCGCCCCTGAGCGCGGCAAGCCCCCTGATGACCTCTCGAATGGGGGAAAGCAACTGCCTTGAGATGGTGCTTGAGGCCAGAAGGGCCAGCGCCAGGCAGGCCACTATCATCACGGCTGAGCCGATGAGCACGTTTGCGGCAAAGCCCTCTATGACCTCAAGGGCCTCGGGGGGGACAAGGGTGAGGCTGCTTATCCTTCCTGAGAGCTCCCTTGCCCCGAAATACACGAAGAGCACAAAGGGCGCGGTGAGTACCGCCAGCAGGGCGGCGATCATTATGAACAGTCTCTGTGAGAGGTGTCTGAACATAGTTCTACAATATCACAGGAACCGCTGCTTGGGTAGCCAGCCACGGGCTGGACTTAATAGGTCGAGTCGAGCCGTAGTGTTTCCTTCGAAGGACCAACAGGAACGCTTTAAAGAATAGATACTACGTTACTTTTCCTTAAAGCGGTTGAGGCTGACGGCCTCCAGTTTAAAGGTGCCCGTGGCACCTCGTGAAATAAGCGGGCTAGTTGTTCTTATCGGTGGACAGGAGGCCTTCGGCCTCAGAGGCGCTGACTTTGCCGGAGGCGCCGTCGCTCATTCGCTTGTAGCTCAGCATTCCCTCTCTGAGCTCGTCCTCGCCGATGATGATAACGTAGCGGGCCCCGAGCTTGTCTGCGCGGCGCATCTGGTTCTTAAGCGAAGACGACCCATAGGACACCTCTGTCCTGAACCCCTTCATGCGGAGGCGCTCGGCTATGACAAGGCCCTTCCGCACGGGTTCCTTCCCTATCGAGACCACATAGGCGTCAAGTACCGGGGCCTCAGCGGACACTGCCTTGTCGGAGAGCAGGGCCACGAGCCTCTCCATGCCAAGGGCAAAACCTATGGCAGGGGTGTCCGGCCCCCCGAAATCCTTTACCAGATTGTCGTACCTGCCGCCTGCGGCCACGGCGTTCTGCGCTCCGAGGTCGGTGGAGGTGACCTCAAAGGCCGTGCTCGTATAGTAGTCCAGCCCGCGCACCATCTCGGGGTTCAGGGTGAAGGAGACACGCAAGTCATTAAGCAGTATCTGAAGCGTTTCGAAATGCTCCCGGCATTCCCCGCACAGGTGGTCGGTGGCGGCAGGCGCGCCCTTTCGCTCCTTGATGCATCCGGGCACCTTGCAGTCCAGTATGCGCAGGGGGTTTTCGTTATGCCTGCGAACGCAGTCCGTGCACAGGGAGCCAAGTTTTGGTGTAAAGAACTTGACCAGGACCTCGCGGAATGCGGGGCGGCACTTGCTGCACCCAAGGGAGTTGATCTCGCAGGAGAGCCCACCAAGCCCCACTTGTCTCAGCAGCTCCATGAGCATGGCAATGACCTCGGCGTCGAGCTTGGGGTCACTGATGCCAAAGGCCTCGACCCCGATCTGGTGGAACTGCCTCTGCCGCCCTTTCTGGGGGCGCTCATAGCGGAACATGGGACCCATGTAATAGAGCTTCTGCGGGGAGGGCAGGGTGTGCATGCCGTTTTGCACGAAGGCCCGAACAACGGATGCGGTACCCTCGGGCCGGAGCGTGAGGCTCCGGTTGCCCTTGTCGGTGAAGGTGTACATCTCCTTGTCCACGATGTCCGTGGCCTGGCCTATGCTTCGGGTGAATACCTCGGTGTGCTCCAGTATGGGGGGGCGGATCTCGTCAAAGCCGTAGGCCCTGAAGACATCACAGGCTATGCTCTCGATATGCTGCCATAGGAAAACATCCGGGGGCAGGACGTCCTGGACGCCCTTAACCGCGCGAAAGGGGCCCACCGGCGTCCTCTATGATCTCGGGCTCCACGGCTTCCTCTTCTCCGGACAGGTCCTCGCGCTCATTGTCGAACTGGAGCATCTGCATGTGGCCCTGTATGAGCCGCTTGAGCTCTTCCTTGAAATGGCGCCTTATGCCTTTGAGATCCACGATGTCCTCGTGCACCGTTATCACCTTCTCCTGCGCGCCCTTGATCATGGCGTCGGCCTTCATCTCGGCCTCTCTGAGTATGAGCTCGGATTCCTTGATGGAGTTGTTCTTGTAGTCCTCCACCATCTGCTGGGCGGTAAGCAGGGTCTCGCGGAGCGTGACCTCCATGTCCTTGAACTCGCGGAGCTGTCCCTCAAGGCGCGAGACGTTCTCCTTGAGCATGGAGTTCTCGCGGATAAGGGCCTCCATCTCCTCGCGGACTATCTCGAGGAAGGCATAGACCTCCTCCACGTCGAAGCCGCGGAACTTTATCGGGAACTGCTTCTGCTGAATGTCTAGCGGTGTTATTCTCATCTTACCCCTCCTCCCGTATGGCAGGCATGGTTTTTCATCCTATCACATATTCCTGGCAAACTGATGTAAAGACCTAACCACAAATTCCTGTAAAAAAATAATGATAAGTATAACTACAATTGGTGAGATGTCTATCATGCTTCTGACGCCCAGCGTATCTGAAAGGAACTTTCTTATCGGACGATACGCTGGTTCCGTTACAGTGCGAAGAAAACGTACGATGGGATTGTTAGGGTCGGGATTCACCCAGCTCAAAAGTGCTGAGACAATGACGATCCAGAAATAGACTTGGAGTAACATTCCCAATATGGTTGCGATTGCATCAATAAAGTTCCCCACTACGAACATCCTCTCTGTTTCCTCCTGTTAATACTCCCTATCGTTATACGTTAGGACATTTTAACATTAAGGAGTATTTATTGAAAGCCATTGCCCCAATATGTAGGGGTGAGTTAGCTTGTGATACGCATTTGTGGTGCTATTTCAAAAATTTGTGAGTTACTTCTTGGGTGTGGGTTATTTATAGGGTGAGGTGGTTACTTTGCCAGTTCCTTAGACCGCCTTGCCGCAGCCTCAAGTGCCGCGCGCACAACGCCGGCAAGGTCCTTGTCCTCAAATGTGGAAAGTCCTTCGGCAGTTGTGCCCCCGGGAGAGCGCACCATCTCGATAAGCTTTCCGGGCGCGGGCCCTCCGTCGAGCACCTCCGTAGTGCCCCTTAGGGTCTGTAGTGCAAGCACCGTTGCGTCGTCCCTAGAGAGGCCCAGCGAGACCCCGGCCTCTATCATGCATTCTATGAACAAAGCAATGAAGGCCGGGCCGCTGCCCGATAGCGCGGTCACAGCGTCCATATGTTTCTCAGGCAGGCATATGGCCACGCCCGAGGACATGAATATCTCTTTTACGCGGTTGGTGTCCGCGTCGCCAAAGCAGTCGCAGAAGCTCAAGACACTCATGCTTTCGCCCTTCAGGGCGCCCATGTTCGGCATCACGCGCACCACGCGGTCTGTTTTTAAGCGGTCAACATAATACTGGATGGTAATACCCGCGGCAATGCTTACAATGGTCTTCTTGCCGTCAACATGCGGGGCGATCTCAGCTACCACCTCGTCCATCTGCTGGGGTTTTACCGCAAGGACAATTATCCCGGCCTTTTTCGCTGCATCCGCATTGCCCGTGGCGCACGTCACACCGTAGAGCCTCTCAAGCTCCCTGCAACGCTCCTGCCTGGGCTCAGAGACGATGACCTCTTCCTTTGAGCCGGCCTGCTTCATGCCGCTTATAAGGGCCTCGGCCATGTTGCCCCCACCGATGAACGCTATCATGTGTAATCCCTTTCTCCAAATATGGCTGTGCCAACTCTTACTAGTGTAGCACCTTCCTCTATTGCCACCTCGAAATCCCCGGTCATTCCCATGGAAAGCTCAGGGAACCCGTATGCATTGTTAAGCTCCTTAAGTCTTTTAAAGAAGGGCCTTGCCCTTTCTGGCTCGTCAAAAAAGGGCGGCACGGTCATCAGGCCCTCAACCTTTATGTTCTTTAGGCCTCCGGCCTTTTGCACAAGCCCGTCGAGTTCCTTCTCTCCGGCCCCGCTCTTTGTGTCTTCGTCCGCGAGCTTTACCTGCAAAAGCACGCTCTGTACAAAGCCCTTTTTTGCGGCCTGTTTGTCGATCTCCTCCAAGAGGGCGATGGAGTCCACCGAGTGTATGAGCTTAAACAGCCCCACTGCGTGCTTTGCTTTATTGCGCTGGAGGTGCCCCACCATGTGCCACTGTATGTTCAGGTCGTTTAATGCTTCGGCTTTCTTCTGTGCTTCCTGAACCTTGCTCTCGCCGAATATGCGCTGGCCCGCCTCATATGCCTCGCGCACGGCCTCCGCCTGCACGGTCTTTGATACGGCCACAAGGCGCACCCCTTCAGGCGAACGCCCACCTCGCATGGCCGCGTGCGATATCCGCTTGTATACATCGCTAATATTTTCCAGCATTGCTTATGTTAGTACTGCATCGCAGAAAATAGCAATACCTCAAGATTTAACCCGCTTATTGCACGAGTTCTGCCAGCCACGGGCTGGATTTATCCTAACCTCTCTTTACATGCAAGCCCAAGTAAAAGGGGTCCGTGACCCCATATCCGGTTATGACGCTTGTCATGGCGGGCGCGTGCAAATGGTGGTAGCATTAAATTATCAACTTAACCGTCGGATACGACAGGAGGCACACGACCATGACAGAAAAAAAGAAGAAGTTCGAGGTCATAGACCTGAAGGACAAGATAAAGTTCAACCCCATGGGGCTTTCCCGGGAGAAACTCCACGACGCCCCTGAGATGCGCGTGGCCCTGATGTGCTTGAAGTCCGGACAGGAGCACAAGGTGCATACGGCCCCCATGAGGCTCATGATGTACTGCGTGCAGGGCAAGGGCACCATTATCGTAGGCGATGAGAAGATAGAGGCCCAAGCCATGACCGCTGTGCTCTGCGACCCCATGGTGCCCCACGGGTTTGTGGCGGACAAGGGGGAGGAGTTTGTGATAATGGCGGTTGTCACTCCCGTAGACATGGAAGACTACGAAGCTTCCTGATTCGCCCATCTACTGCGTAATAAGCCGCTCGAAGTAGCGTTGCTACGACTTCGCGCACCACGCCTAGCATCTACCGCAAATCAGAAAGCGTGGGGGTTTCAATAACTTGAAGTTACGGCAAAGAACAATAAAACCAGCCCGTGGCTGGTCGCGACTTCTTCTTTGCAGCTACAGCAAATCAGAAATGCAACAGGTTACAGCTATGGAGTAAAAAGCCCTCGGTGTATGTTTGTACGCCGAGGGCTTTGAAATTGCATTTACAGCGGATCATTCTTTTGGATTATCCTCCCCGCCGGGTTTGGGCAGGATGAAGTAGAAATTATTCCCGAACTCGGTGGGCTCGTATCCCACAGAGCCGCCGTGGATCTCCACCACGTTCTTTATGAAGTGCAGGCCGTGGCCCGAGCCCGGACTGCCTTCAACGTTGCTGCCCCTGTACTGGTCCTCGTATATGCGCTCTCGCTCCTCAGGGGGGATGTGTGCTCCGGTGGAGAAGACGTTGTACTTTATCCCGTCCGACTCAGGGCCGAAAAACCCGTACACGATCTCGTGGCCGTAGGAGATGTATTTCTTCCTGCCGAACTGCGTGTCCACCTCTGTGGCGTATTTCACCACGTTTGAGAGCAGGTTGGCGTAGACCTGCGCCATGAGACCCACGTCCACAACGCTCACCACTTCCTCCTCCGGTATCCCGCTTGCCTGGTGGTCCACGGCGATGCCCTTTGACGCCAGACGGTCGTAATAGCGCTCAAGCTGGGGTTTTACCACCTCCCTGAGCATGACGCATTTTTTCTTCCTGAGCGTAAGCCTCCCCTGGTCAAAATGGCTGCGCCTGAGCAGGCTCTCAAGGAACAGGCTCATGTTCTTGTGGTGCCTGCCTATCTCCACCACTTCCCTTTTAATCGACTGGTTGGACTCGCTAAGCTCCTCTATGACCTTCATGCACTGGCCGTGTTCCTCGCCGGGGAACGAGCCCACCAGCTGCTTTAGTTCCTGCTCAGCCTCAATGGACTTGCCCAGGGACGCCTCCAGGTTCTTTATATACAGCTTGTAGACGATGTTGGGGGAGATGATGTTGTGCTCGATGTCCGCCACCAGCGAGCTTATGAACCTCAGGTGCTCTATGTTCTTTTCCACGAGGAACCGGTTGTGGAGGTTGAAGCCAATGCGGTTTGTGTATTTTACGAAAAAAAGCTCCAGGTGCTGGCCTATGCCCTCGGCAGGCATAACCTCCAGAAGCCCGATGGTGTCGCCTATGCTCTTAAAGGGCAGCTGGTCAAGGAGTATCTCCTTGCCCTTGACCTTGAGCACCATCCACCCCTTTTCATTGTATTCGAAGTCTTCCTCAGGTACCTCCGGTGTCTCAACGTCCCCTGATTCGCCGTCCGGGGAGGCCACGAGCATCAATTTGTCGTTCCGGGGGTTTATAAGGTAGAGGCGCGCGGTGAGGTCGAAGAAGCTCTTGGGTATTGCTATGCAGAGGTGGTAGAGTTCCTTCAGGCTGTCGAGTTCCTGCGCCAGGTCGAAGAAGGTCTTCAGGGCCAGGTCCTCGGTGGCGGAGAAGCGGTATTGCCCGTAGTCGGCCTTCTTGTCGTTTATGCGCTCTAGTATATGCCCGAAATCACCCATAGGCTCTTCTTCCCCCCTGGTGTTGGAAGCTTGTTATTATTATAGCAAATAGCCAGCCACGGGCTGGGGGTCACTGACCCCTCCTGCCTGCTCCCTCCGGGAGCTGAACAGTATCCTCCTAAAGTATTCAGTCTCAATACAGGCAATTCTGGCGCAAGAAGATAAGAACATCTTTCTTTTAAGAAATAATCTTTTTAAGAAAATTTGTGTGTATTGGCTTTAAACCTTAACGGTTTCTGATTTGCTGTAGATTTAAGTAAAAAAGTATGAAGTCGGCAAGACTCGATCCGAGGAGTGCTTGTTGTACTTCGAATGCTTTTTTACGCAAAAGATGCAGTGAATCAGGAAGCGTATGATAGAATCAAAGCTATGGAATTCATTAATAGTAAGGGGGCAAGAATATAGCCTCCATCCACGGCAGCACAGCGGGCCTGAAGCGGAGCGAGAAGGCCGCGCTGGAGAAGATATACCGCCGGAAGCAGCCTCAGGGAGTGATAATCACCCCGGAGATGGCCCGCCACATTGCCGCCATCTCCAAGGCCCTGAACCGGCAGGTGGGCCTCCTCATATCCAGGTCGGGCAAGGTCTCCCACGTGATGCTGGGCGACGCAAAGGGCATATTGATCCCCTCGCTGGAGGACTACCCCCTTGGCAAAAAGGCCCTCAGGGGAATGAGGCTCGTGCATACCCACCTCAAGGGCGAGCCCCTATCTAACGACGACCTCACCGACCTCTCGCTTTTGAGGCTGGACATGATAGCGGCCATAGACGTGGACGACGAAGCGTTCTCCGCGGTGGAGGCGGCCCATATCACCCCAACGGGTATCGAGCCCCTGAGCCTGGACCTCCACCACCCGTCCTTTGACCTCCGCGAGTTCGTTGGAGCCCTTGAGGAAGAGATGCTCAGGCGCAGGGTCTATGAGCAGGAAGACCCCAGGGAGCGCGCCATACTGGTGAGCGTTTCCACCGTATCCAGGGACTCGCGCTATGATTTCGAGGACTCCATGGACGAGCTCAGGGAACTGGCTGAATCATGCGACGTGCTGGTGCTGGACACGGTCATGCAGCGCGTGAAGAAGAAAAACCCCCGCTTCGTGCTTGGGGAGGGAAAGCTCAGGGAGCTTCTGATAAACGCCATGGGGCAGGGGGCAACGCTCCTGATATTCGACCAGGACCTCTCGCCCTCGCAGGTTAGGAGCATTGCCGAGCGCGTGGAGCTTAAGGTGCTTGACCGCTCGCAGCTCATTCTGGACATCTTCGCCCGCCGCGCCCACAGCCGCGAGGGCAGGGTGCAGGTGGAGCTTGCGCAGCTCAAATACCGCCTGCCAAGGCTCACCGGACGGGGCACGGCCATGAGCCGCCTTATGGGCGGCATAGGAGGCAGGGGGCCGGGCGAGAGCAAGCTGGAGGTGGACCGCCGCCGTGTCAGGGACAGGATAACGCTCCTTGCAAAGCAGCTCCGCGCTCAGGCGCAGGCCCGCATACAGCGCAAGCAGAAGAGGGTCAGCCGGGGCGTGCCCATCGTGAGCATAATAGGGTACACCAACGCCGGGAAATCAACGCTCCTGAACACGCTCACTAAGAGCGATACCTTTGTGGAGCAGAAGATGTTCGCAACCTTAGATACTGCTAGTCGTAGATTGCGCTTTCCCCGCGAGCGCGAGGTGATCATCACCGACACGGTGGGCTTTATCCGCGACCTGCCCAAAGACCTCATCGCCGCGTTTAAATCAACCTTAGAGGAGCTTGAGGACGCGGACCTGCTTTTGCACGTGGTGGACATATCAAACCCGCGCTTTGAGCAGCAGATGGCCTCGGTGGAGGCCATACTTGCTGACCTGGGTATAGAAGACAAGCAGCGCGTGCTGGTGCTTAACAAGGCGGACAAGATTCCCCGCCAGGAGGCCGCAAGCCTTGCCAGGCGCTTTAATGGCGTGGCAGCGTCAGCCCTGGACTCCGGGACCTTTACCCTAATGCTTGATGCCATAGAAGAGGGCATCTGGCACGAAAACGAGCTGCGCGCCTGATTCGCCCATCTACTGCGTAATAAGCCGCTCGAAGTACGACAAGTACTACTTCGCGACTTCTTACTTGTATATGAACGAATCAGGACACGCACGGAAATCAGGACACACATAAATAGCCGGTTAGTACAATTCATCTGCCATTTCGGTTTATTCGGGTTTATTCAGGGCCCAGCTTTAAAACAAGCCATAACGAATGTATAATAAGGGGAGCCTGACGCTCAATATACAAGTCTTTATACCGGGGAACATGAAGCCTGCTGTATTTTCCCCCGCTGTCACGACTTAAGGAGATATGCCAAGGAGATATAATTATGGATTTTTCACCTAAATGGATAGCTTGGGAAGTAACGCGCCGCTGCAATCTGCGCTGCGTGCACTGCCGCTCCTCAAGCGAGGCTGAGGTCAAGGGTCATGATGATTTCTCGCTTGAAGAGGGTAAGCGCATCCTTGATGACATAGCCTCATACGCAAAGCCCGTTATGGTGCTCTCAGGTGGAGAGCCCCTTGTGCGCGAGGATGTTTTTGAACTGGCCCAATACGGCACGGACCTTGGCTTTCGCATGTGCATGGCCACAAACGGCGTGCTTGTCACCGACGAAGTATGTGAGAAGATGAAAGCCTCTGGCATACGCATCTGCTCACTCTCCCTTGATGGTTCAACCGCCGAGATACACGATGACTTCCGCTCTCAGGAGGGCGCATTTGATGGCACTCTCAGAGCCGCCGAGCTGTTTAAGAAGCACGGCATAGAGTTCATCATAAACTCATCTTTTACAAAGCGCAATCAGGAGGACATCCCTAACATCCACAAGCTGGCAAAAAAGATCGGGGCCACAGCGTGGTACATGTTCATGATAGTGCCAACTGGGCGCGGCGAGGACATTCTTGGCGAACTCATAACAGCAGAGGATTACGAGGATATCCTGGACTGGCATTACGAGATGGAGAAGGACGAGGACACCCTTTTAGTCAGACCCACATGCGCCCCGCACTATTATCGAATAGTGCTTCAGAAAAACAAGGAAGCAGAGGCGGACGATAAGCTGAAGAGGCGAAATTTAAAATTCTCAACCGGTGGGTCAAAGGGTTGTATCGCGGGGCAGGTCATCTGCCTGATAGACGTGGACGAGAACGTTCTGCCCTGCAGCTATTTCCCGATGGGTGCCGGGAACTTGAAGGAGCAGTCTTTTAAGGAGATATGGGAAGACTCGAAGCTCATGAATGACATGCGGGACTTTAAGCGTTACAAGGGCAAGTGTGGCGCCTGTGAGTACATCAATGTTTGTGGTGGATGCAGGGCAAGGGCCTACGCCATACATGGCGATTACATGGCTGAAGAACCATTTTGCAATTTTGTCCCCACCAAAATAAAAAAGCGCGAGGCCGCTGAGTCGTCCTCATAAAGAAAGACAACGGGCGGCTCTTTGATGGACCGCTTTAAATAAGGAGATGAAATTATGAACGATACATTCTTAAAGGCATGCAGGGGTGAGAAGACCGACTACACGCCCATATGGATAATGCGCCAGGCGGGCAGGTATTTAAAGGAGTACAAGGCGGTGCGCGCCGAGGCCGGGGACTTTCTTACCCTGTGCAAGACCCCGGAGCTTGCGGCAAAGGTGACCCACCAGCCCATAGACATGTTCGGCCTGGACGCGGCTATACTTTTCTCGGACATACTGGTGGTGAACGAGGCCATGGGCCAGGACCTGAAGTTCTATGAGGCTCGCGGCCCTGTGATAGAAAACCCCGTTCGCACCAGGAAGGACCTCGACAGGCTGAGGGTCCCCGACGCTGAGGACGAACTCAGCTACGTGATGGAGACGATAAAGCTCTTGAGGCGCGACTTGAAGGTGCCGCTCATTGGATTTTCGGGCGCGCCCTTTACCCTTGCCACCTATGCCATCGAGGGCGGAAGTAGCAAGAACTTCCTCAACACCAAGCGCATGATGTACCAGAACCCCGCGCTCTATGCCGACCTCATGGACAAGCTCACGGACTCGGTGCAGGCTTATCTTGCCGCGCAGATTCGCGCCGGGGCACAGGTGGTTCAGATATTCGACTCCTGGGTGGGGGTGCTGGACCCCTCGGATTTCGTGGAGTTCGAGCTTCCCTATGTGGCGCGTATCGTGGCAGGGCTTAAAAAAGAATTCGGCAAAAAGGTGCCGATAATATATTTTGCGAACAACTCCGCGTCTCTTTTAAGAGAGGTCAAGAAGACAAAGGCCGACGTCATAGGCATTGACTGGAGAATAGACATGGCCGACGCCGTAAAGCAGATTGGCAAGCGCTTTGCCGTACAGGGCAACCTGGACCCGCTGGCGCTGTTCCTGCCCCCTGACAAGATCAGGGAGAGGGTGGCAGACATTCTTCGGAAGGCAAAGCCCCTGAGGGGCCACGTATTCAACCTGGGCCATGGAGTAGTTCCCGAGACCCCGGTGGAGGGCGTGAGGGCAGTGGTGGACGCTGTGCATGAGCTGAGCGGAAAGTAGCCCGCTTATTGCATCTGGGCATGAATAAAAGGAAGGGATGTTTTGTTAATAATGGACAAGAGATTTCTTCTTAATGCAATATCCGGGAGATTATTTTAATGGCCGCTGAAGGGCATACCGCGGTTGTCCTTCTGAACCTGGGAGGGCCGGACTCCCTTGAGGCTGTGCGGCCTTTCCTTTATAACCTGTTCTCGGACCGGCTGATAATCCGGCTTGGCCCCCCTTTCATGCAAAAGCCCCTGGCATGGTGGATAGCCAGAAAGCGCGCGCCAATATCAAGGGGCTACTATGAACAAATTGGCGGGGCCTCCCCCCTTGGGATCATCACGCAGGGACAGGCCGCCTCCCTTGAATCTCGCATGAGGGAACACGGGGACTTCCGCGTCTACGTGGGCATGCGCTACTGGAAGCCCTCCATAGAGGACACGCTTCAGCAGGTGCATCACGCGGGCGCGTCCAGGGTGCTTGCGCTCTCGCTTTATCCCCAATACTCCATAGCCACAACAGGGTCATCAGAAGCGTCCTTTCACAAGGCCGCAAAAAGGCTCGGCTTAAAAAACGTGGCAGCCGTGCCGCCATGGCCCACGCATCCGCTGTATATAGACGCGCTTGAGGACCTTTTAAAACTGGCAGTAGGAAACTCAGACGTGGACCAGCCCCATATACTCTTCAGCGCGCACAGCCTCCCAAAGAGCTTCATAGACGAAGGTGACCCCTATGTAGATCATATAATGGCAACCATAAACGCCCTCATGGACAGATTTGACAACCCATGGAGCATCGGCTACCAGTCCAGGAGCGGCCCTGTGGAGTGGCTTGAGCCTTCCACGGAAGAGGAGATAGCGCGCCTTGCGGCTAGTGGGGTCAAGGAGGTGGTCGCAGTGCCCATAAGCTTTGTCTCGGACCACATTGAAACGCTGTATGAGATAGATATACTATATAAAGTGCTTGCCAGGGATGCGGGCATGAGGCTTACCAGGACCGAGTCCCTGAACGTGCATCCTGTATTCATACGGGCCCTTGAGGGCCTGGTTCTCACTACGACACGGAAAGAGGGCTGGATATGAGAGTGATCGTTGTGGGAGGGGGTGTGTCGGGCCTAACCGTTGCCTGGGCCCTGTCACGGGAGCCGGGCTTTGATGTCACGGTCTTTGAGGCATCCGGGCGCACCGGGGGCAAGGTGCACACAGAGCGCGTGGAGGGCTATCTCTGCGAATGGGGCGTAAACGGTTTCCTTGACAAGGAGCCAAAGACCCTCGAGGTATCAGAGGCCCTTTCCATATCTCCTGTAAGGAGCTTTGACGCATCCAGAAAGCGCTACATCTGCTCCGGCGGCAGGCTCCACCGCCTGCCCGAGAGCCCGGGTGCTTTTCTCAGGAGCGGGCTGATGGGAATAACCGGAAAAGCCCGCCTTGCCATGGAGCCCTTCATAGCAAAGGGGGATTTAGAGGACGAGAGCCTCGCGGATTTTGGCCGCAGGAGGCTTGGGCGCGAGGCCTTTGAGAAGCTCATAGACCCCATGGCCTCGGGCATCTACGCCGGAGACCCTGAAAAGCTTAGCCTCAAAAGCTGCTTCAAACGCATAGACGAGCTTGAGCAGACCTACGGCAGCCTCATAAAGGCCATGGCCGCCCTGATGAAAGAACGCAAAAAGAGCGTAAGCGCGGCCCCAAAGGGCACGCTCACGAGCTTTAGAGGCGGGATGAGCGAAATAACCGACGCCCTTTATAATGCCCTTGACGGGCACGTGAGGCTCTCTAAAGACGTCTCTTCGGTTGAACGGACCCCAAGCGGCTACGGCCTGTGCCTGGCCGACGGCTCCGTGGCCGAGGCTGACGCGGTGGTGCTGGCGGCTCCCGCGTACAGGGCTGCGGAGATGCTCTCCGAGCTTGACCCGGAAGGCGCAAAGGCCTTCGGGAGTATCCCATACCCGCCGCTGTCTGTAGTTGCCCTGGGGTTCAGGGCTGATGATATTGGCATGGACGTGGACGCCTTTGGCTTCCTCGTGCCCTTTAGAGAGGGCAGAAAGATACTGGGCATGCTCTATGACTCAAGCGTATTCCCGAACCGGGCACCTGAGGGGAGCGTGCTATTAAGGGCCATGGTGGGAGGGGCAAGGGCCCCTGAGGTGGCCGAGCTTGAAGAAGACGCCCTTGTTGAGACGGTGCTTGCGGAGCTGCGTTCCATCACCGGCCTCAAGGCAGAGCCGGAGTTTGCAAAGAGCTTCCTGCACAAAAAGGCCATACCGCAGTATAATGTCGGACACTCTGGTGTGATCGAGGCGCTTGAGGCGGCGGAGTCCAGGCACAAGGGGCTCTATGTCACGGGCAACGCCTTCAGGGGCGTAAGCCTGAACGACTGTGTGGCCTCTGGCCTCGCGCTTGCCGGACGGATGAGAGATGAACTTTTGGACGGAAAATAGAAGATACAGGAAAAGGAGATACATATGAGCGAGAAAAAAGCGGTTATCGAGACGAAATACGGGGAGATAGAGATAGAGTTGTTTGCAGACACGGCCCCCGGGCATGTGGAGAACTTCACAAAGCTCGCGGGAGAGGGTTATTATGACGGCACCACATTCCACAGGGTCATACCTGGCTTCATGATCCAGGGCGGCGACTCCAACACAAAGAGCGAGGACCGGTCGGGCCACGGCATGGGCGGCCCCGGCTACAACATCGACGCGGAGTTCAGCGACCGCAAGCACGACAGGGGCATAGTTTCCATGGCGCGAGCAGCAGACCCCAACAGCGCGGGCTCTCAGTTCTTCATAGTGGTCAAGAACTCCCCATTCCTGGACGGACAGTACACGGTGTTTGGTGCTGTGACAAAGGGCATGGAGGCGGTTGACAAGATCGTGGAACTTCCCCGGGACGGCCGCGACAACCCCGAGGAAAGGGTGGAGATGAAGATCCGGCTAGTCTAGAAGGGTCTGATCCGGGCGGCCTTTCCAATGTTTTTTTGTTGCGTTTGCCCCTGGCCTGTCTGGCGGGCGCGTCAGGGGCAAAGCATAAGCCGTTAATATTAATGGTTTTGTGATTTAAACAGTGTTTTATCTTGAAGTTTTTTTTCCAAGCGTTGTAAAATAAATCATCGGAAAGGAGGTACAGAGACCAATTTGCGATACTTTATTCTCATATCCGTTTTTTTCATTTCATTATGCGCAGTACCCGCAGCATTCGCAGCACAGCCCCCCACGCAGCCTGATTCGGAAGAGGTCCGGCATCTTGCAGAGACCACTGCGATCATCAAGACCAAGTTCGGGGACATCGAACTCAGGTTCTTCCCTGAGGTGGCGCCTGTGCATGTGAAGAACTTCCTCGCACTGGCAAAGGACGATTATTATAACGGGACGATCTTCCACCGCGTGATACCGGGGTTCATGATACAAGGTGGAGACCCAAGGAGCAAGGAGATCAGAAAAAGCGGGCACGGCACAGGGGGGCCCGGATACACGATCAATGCCGAGTTCAGCGACATGCCGCACAAGCGCGGCACGCTGTCCATGGCAAGGATGCAGGACCCGAACAGCGCAGGAAGCCAGTTCTTCATCTGTGTTGCCAGGACAAAGTTCCTTGACGGCAAGTATACGGTCTTCGGTGAGGTCGTATCAGGCCTTGAGGTGGTGGACAGGATCGTCAGCCAGCCCAGGGATCAAAGGGACAACCCTCATGAGCGCGTGGAGATATCGATCAGTGTCATCGAGCCCATGCCTCCCGAGGAACCTGAAGCTGAGAACCCCTCGCCTGATACAGGTGGGGATACCACGAAAAAAGACGGAGGAGCTTGATCCAGGCCGCGAGCTTGGTGATGTGGGCAGGGGGCATGCCCGGAAGTAAAACCTGACTTAAGAAGGAGGCTGCTTTGAGCGAAGAGGAAATCGTAGGTGTGCTTGACACTGAGAACGAGGAGTTCAAGGCGTTGCATGAGGAGCACAGGGAACTCAAGGCGAAGCTGGCGGAGATGAAGTCAAAGATCCATTTTACTCCTGAAGAAGAGATCGAGAAGAAGAACATCCAGAAGCTCAAGCTCGCGAAGAAGGACCGCATGGCAGTGATCATAAAGGCGTACAAGGAGTCCAACGCTTAAGACCTGTAGAGAAGCTTTAAACAAAGGCCGGGGCCCCAAAGAGGCTCCGGCCTTTTTTTGTTTTATGGGAATCTCTAATAATTCATATCTACTGCACAGGTTTAATCCTTGATGTGCTACCGGCCTTATTCCGTCACATCTTGATTATGATTCATACTGGCATCTCACCATACCTTAATCATATAAGATGGGGTGAAACATGTTTGAGTGCCATAGGCACCTGCCACGGGCTGGACTTAATAGGTCGAGTCGACCCGGTCTCACGGAGACTTCTATTTATTCCTGTGGGCAATACGTTCCAGGGGAGAGATGCTTTGTTACTTCTCCTGAAAACGGTCGAGGCTGACGGCCACCAGTTAAGAGGGGCCTGTGGCCCCCTCCAGTTAATACGAGCCCGTGGCTCG
>DAOWET010000073.1 GCA_030638335.1 Nitrospirota bacterium | reverse complement strand
TTGGCCGAGTGGATACGGTTGATGACGTACTTGAACTTCTCGTTGAACTGGACCTGCTGCTGCAGTTCCTGAACACTGGGCCCGCCGGTCGCTCCGGCTTTTGTCATCGTAGCCATAATAATGTGTCTCCCGTTTTTAGATTATAACAAAAACAGCGGAAAAATAAAGAGGAATTTCATATTATTGCCCGCTGCGGACTTATGCGTCCAAGACAACACAAAAAGAGATTATGCAAACAACTGCCGCAAAGAGAGAACCGAAGGTTATCAGGCAAAAGTCAGTGAAACAAGATGAATTTCAGGAAACATCACTGGCCACCCGGCTCCCCGGCCCCGTCCCCCTCCTGCTTCGGGGCCTCATCCTGCTTCGGGGCCTCATCCTGCTTCGGGGCCTCATCCTCGCCATCCGGTCCATTCCTGTTAAAGCGCTCTCTGAGCTTTTGCAGGGCCTCGCTGAGCTCCTCGCTCTCAAACTTCACTTTGCGCTCCTTGAAATTCACCTTGACCTTCAGGGGAATGCTCGCGTTCACCTTTGTCTCGTACTCGATGCTCTCGGCGTCCATGATGCCAAAGCTCACACCAAGGCTCAGGGTCAGGTCCCCGGGAAACCACTGTGCCTGCTCGCGCGGGATATACCAGTGCCAGCCCGGGGTGGCTGTGAAACCCTCGTAATCTCCGTGGTCGGGCTTCTCCGTGGTATAGACGAACTCCATGGACCATGCATAGGGGTCCCTTGGGAGCTTGAACCCAAGAGACAGCTCGGTGATATCGCGCTGGTCCTCGTCCTCTTCATCCAGGGGCTCGGTGGCCCCGTCGATTATATCCCAGCCAATGGAGCTGACCACCTCGAGCTTATGGAAGTCCTCAAGCGTTTTTGAGACTATCAGCTTGGGCTTGTAATGCACATAACCGTCCATGAGGTCGGGGTTGCTGCCCACAGGATAGAGTGAAGTAAAGGCAAAGGCCATTGAGACATGCTTCTTCAGGATGTGCAGAAATTTATACTTGAAACCGAATTCCAAATTCGATAAACCAAGCCCCGCTGTCTTTCGCCTGGGGTTGTGGATATAGGTCACGGGCTTTACCGAAAGCTCGATGTTCTTTGTAAGGCCGTACCTGAACTTCACCGGCATGCGGATGTAGTCTTCCTGGAATATGTCAGCCACCTTGGGGCTCATGGAGATGCCGATATGGTTGCGCCTCTCCGTGTCCGGGAGCTCGATGCTGAGCAGTTCCTCGCGTATGGGCACGATCAGCGTGTCCACCAGGTTCCAGGACTTTGAGGGGCCCTCCTCCTCACCGGCCTCCTCCACAACAGCCTCCTGCTCAGCATACGGAAAGACATCGCCATTGCCCTCTGCCAGGCCTTCCGCAGGGACAAAAAGAGACAGCACAACACAGAGCGAGCACAAAAGCGCAAGCCATGCGGTTTTGCGATAAATGGGATCAGAACGCATAGAGAAGAATAATGCCACAGAAGACGCAATCGCTGGAAAGGCCGGGGTGCTAATTGAGCCCACCACCCTTTATGAGCCGGTTTATGAGTATGATGCGGTTTACCTTCTGCGCGTCGTACGCTGCCTCAGGGGTGCCTCGTTTCATGATGCTCGCCCTGAGGCTTCTAAGGGCCGGCTCGTCTTCATGGTCGCTTGCAAGGCCAAGCAGGCGGAAGTTGCTGTCCTTGCCCCTGCTTTGGTAGGCCTTGTCGTATGCCTTTTTGAAGACCACATCATCCGGCCGGCGCTGCCTGCTTCTTTCCTCTACGGCCTTTCGCATGCGCTCCATGTTGTGGATGCTCTCGCGTGCGAACTTTTTCACATGGTAGTCCTTATCCTCTTTGGCAACCTTTTTCATGAACTGTTCCAATGCATTGAGGTCCACCATTGTGCGCTCCAGGGAGTCAAGGATCTGCTTGCGCACATCCGGGTCCTCTTCCCCGGCAAACCTGGAGATCAGAGGCCTTGCGGCCTCCTTCGCAAGCAGCCACTGCCCGAGGACCATGGCCGCGTTCCTGCGCACATCAACGCTCCAGTGCTCAAGCTTGTTTATCAGGAACGGGACGCTTTGCTCGCCCATGGAGCCGAAGAAGAAAGCGGCCATGTACCTGCTCTTGTACTGGTCAAGCTTTAAAAGCTCCGTACTCTTGGCAATGGCCGGCCCATAGCCAGCCCTACCCATGAGCACAAGCAGGTGTGTCCTGTACGCCTCGCTCTTTGCTCCAAGAAACTCCCGGTACAAATACTTCCCCGCCTCCTGGCCTCCAAGCTCCCCAAGGGCATTGTCAGCGTTCGCCCTGAGCATGACAGAGGAATCCCCGGTCACCTGGCTTATAACATGTTGAACTGCATCCGGACGGCCCGTAAGCCCCAGCACCCAGATCCATACAGCGCGCTGTTCCTCGGCAGTCTTCCTGCTCTTGAGCCTGCGCACTGCCTTTTGGAAGGCCCCGTCAGGGTCGGCCACCACATGTCCCCGCACAGAAGCAAGCTGCCCTGATGTGACCTGCACGCCCTTTTTGGCCATTGCGCTAACAACATCGTCCAGGGATTCTTGAGCTGAACATGGGATGGATATGAACAGTAAGGAAAAGACAGACACAAGGGCTGTAAACAGAAATTTACTGGCCGGGGTTCCTCTGGCAACGGTTGGGCTCATTATCAATTGTACCATTACAGGTAAACCCTCAGAAAGCAATTACATGCAACGTGGGCTTATTTGGGGGCCGGGCGTCTGGGTGGAGCGGCTCCGGGCCTTGCCGCGCCTGGGGCTCCGGGGCGTGCTCCGGGCCTTGCCGCACCTGGGACTCCGGGGCGTGCTCCGGGCCTTGCCGCACCAGGGGCTACTGGACGTGCTCCTGGCTTTGCCGCGCCGGGGGCTACTGGCCTTGCCGCGCCTGGGGGTGGGGGCCCTCCGGGCTTGGGCGGTGGAGGACCACCAGGGCCGCCAGGGCCTCCGGGTTTTTTGGGAAGGAGTTTCTCAAAGGCCACCTTGTCAGCGGCCTTCATGTATGCCTCTTCAGGAGAGACCATCTTCTTCATCACAAAGTCCATGATGGCCTGGTCCATCATCTGCATTCCCTCGCCCTTGCCGGTCTGGATGACCGAGGGGATCTGGAAGGTCTTGCCCTCGCGGATGAGATTCGATACAGCGCTTTTTACAAACAGTATCTCAAGCGCGGCGCACCTGCCTGGCTTGTCCGATCGCTTAAGGAGCTGCTGGGCCACGACGGCCTTGAGGCTTTCAGCGAGCATGGTGCGTATCTGGGCCTGCTGCGCCGTTGGGAAGGCGTCGATTATCCTGTCCACTGTCTTTGCCGCGCTGCTTGTATGCAGTGTGCCGAACACAAGATGGCCGGTCTCGGCAGCGGTCATGGCAAGCTCGATGGTCTCAAGGTCGCGCATCTCGCCCACAAGTATTACGTCCGGGTCCTCCCTGAGAGCGGCCTTCAGGGCCGATGCAAAGCTCTCGGTATGCGTGCCAACCTCGCGCTGGCTAACCTGGCAGCCCCTGTTTTGGTGCACAAACTCGATGGGGTCCTCAACAGTGAGGATATGCTCCTGCCTGTTGCGGTTGATGTAGTCCACCAGTGCCGCTAGCGTTGTGGACTTTCCTGAACCCGTGGGGCCGGTGACAAGCACGAGCCCGCGCGAGAAGTCCGCGCACTTCAGGACCTGAGGGGGCACGCCCAACTGCTCTGTGGTCATGATCTCGGTGGGGATGACGCGGAACACAGCGCCAAGGCCCCTGTTATGCATCAGGAAGTTCGCCCTGAAACGCGCCTTGCCCTGGAGATCGTATGCAAAGTCCAGGTCCTTTTTCTCGGCAAAGTGTTTGGCCTGTTTCTCGTTAACGATCTCCATCAGATATTCCTTCAGGCTCTCGTTGGTCAGCTCCGGCTCGCCCTCTATGGGAATAAGCTCGCCGTGCGTGCGGAGTTTTGGAGGGGAGCCTGCAGCAAGGTGCAGGTCTGAAGAGCCTTTGTCCAGCATAATATCGAAGAATTTATCTATCTTCGGCATGGTCTATTATACCTGTTTGAGCGTTGTCATAATGTCGTTAAAGGAGAATATGCCGTCCATGAGATTGAACAGAAGCCCGAGGTGCTTGCACTCCGGGCATCCGGCGCCCCCGCACGAAGGACACATCTTGGGGATATATACCTTCACGTAGCAGTTCAGGAACTCAACAGGGGCTGAATCAATAGTGTAGATTATCTGCTCGGAGCGTCCATCGTATCCCCGCACCGCGATGAAGTCATATCCGTCCACAGGGCCTTGCGCAACATGCACCCTCTCCAGACCCGAAACACCTACGTCCGTGAAGGTATCCTCCTCCGGAAGCCCGAGCCCGAATGCCCCAATCACCGCAGGGGCGGCCTGGGGCTTGAACTCCTCGCCCACGGGATAGATGGAGAACATCTCTCCGTTTTCCACCCCGTACTCCTCGTAGAGGAACCCGATTCCCATGGTGTCCAGGGCCGCAAAGAAGTCATTGCGCGTGAAATTCTCGTCAGGGCCAAGCTCTGCCTTGTATATGGTCTTGAGTATTCCAAAGCCAAAGGCGCCTATGGTTATGGAGTTTGGGTTCAGCCTGATGTCCAGCCTGTAGAAGCATGTCTCCTGCAGGCGCTCAAACTGTTTTTCAAGTATGGACTGGACCTCTGGAGAACCCTCCTGCTTTAAAAGCTTTGAGAGCAGCGCGTCAATGGCATCGCCGTTTGCAGCGGATATGTTCACTTTCTTTGCGAACTTCTCCTCTATCTTCGCGAATACTTCCGTGTTCTGGGGGTCGTCAGTGGCAATGGCCACCTCATCGTCCGTCTCATACATGGGAACGATCCGGTTGACCATGAGGAAGTCCTTTGGGAATTTCTGCAGAAGCTCAAGGTCGGTCGTTGTCTCGTCGACAATTACAAATGGTATGTCGAGCTGTTTTGAGAGCACCCACTCGATGTCCCTGCCGGTGATCTTGCCCAGTTCCACCAGGGCCTCTCCAAGCTTCTGCCCTGTCTCCTTCTGATGGGCAAGGCCCTCCTCTATATCCGCATCAGTAATGAGGCCGAAGTCCTTCAGCAGCTGGCCAAAGGGTTTTTTCTCGCTCTCCACAATTGCTCCCCTCGTAAGTTAATAAACCTCCCTGCAGCCAAGACCGCAGGGAATACTTAAAAACATGATGTCACTCCCCGTGACTTTTGCCATGGGCAATGCACTGGTGCATTGATATATATTATCCGAAATGCCCGAAAGTGTAAAGAAATATGCTTTCTCGCGGAGAAATGGAAGCAGGTGAAAAATGCAGTGCGCCCCTATAGCTTGAACACGTCGCTTGCCATGTGGCGGCTTGCCAGGTGCACCCGGGTGCGGTTGCCCACGATCTCGCGGTGGGTGGCTATTGCAACGTCCGGGTGGTTGTTCTGCTCGGACAGATGCCCCAGGCATGCCCACTTGAGGCCCCTGCCGTGGTCGCAAATGAGGCGCGCGCACTCGGAGTTGGAGATATGCCCGCTTGAGCCGGATATCCTGTCCTTCAGATACGCGGGATATGGCCCCTGCGCAAGCATCCGCGGGTCATAGTTGCTCTCGATGAACAGCGCATCAAGGGTCGAGACGGTATCCGGGAGCCCCTCGAACACATGGCCCAGGTCCGTAAGTATCCCCAGCCTTCTTGAGCCGTCGTCTATGATGAACCCCACGCCCTCTGTAGCGTCGTG
>DAOWET010000072.1 GCA_030638335.1 Nitrospirota bacterium | reverse complement strand
GATGGTGGCACTTTGTGCCTGTATGAGAAAGCTTCTTGTGATCGCATTGGGAGTACTTAAAAACGGAGTACCATATCAGGAGGACTGGGTAAGCAGGCGACCTGTGGGATAATTGAGCTTGACTCTAATCACGGAATCTACTGTATCCCAGACCCGAATCTCTACGTCAGGAAGGATTACTATCGCTGTACTTAGGAAAACTACTAATAGAGACATTTTGGAAACGACATGATAAAGGAGCAAAATACGAACACCTTTTTAAAAGAAGTTGGTTTTGTCTTTGTTGTACATCTTGCTTTTTATTTTTTAAGAGGAACGTTTGCCCGCCTGACGGAGGCATTCGGGGTTGAGGTGAGGTAGCTACAAAGAAGAAGTCGCGAAGTCGTAGCAGCGCTACTTCGAGTGGCTTCTTCTGCCGTAGATGCCTTGCCTCAGCCCCGAAGGCCGTCTGCTTCTTTATGCGAAGCGGTGAAGGCCCGCCTTTCTTGCCAGCGCCACTGCCTCCTCGTACTCCTTGTGCGTGGGCCTTCTGTTTATCTCCGGGAATTCCCCGGCCCTGTAGCAGGGGCGGTACTGGTCCATTATGTTCACGTATGTATCAGGGGAGAGTTCCTGAGCCAGAAAGCGCATTGCCTCCCCTGTGCCGGCAAGCCCCCCGGGCAGCACAAGATGGCGCACGATCAAGCCTCTTTGGGCTATAGCCCTGTTGTCCATTTTTAAAATTCCCACCTGCCGGTGCATCTCGCGGAGGGAGGCCTTGGCTGCTTCGGGATAATCCGGGGCGTCGGAGAGCCTTTTTGAGACCTCCCCGTCCATATATTTAAGGTCCGGCATGTAGATGTCCACGACCCCGTCCAGGAGCTCAAGCGCTTCAAGCGACTCATACCCCCCGCAGTTATATACCAATGGCAGCTCAAGCCCCCTGTCTGCGGCAATTGAGAGTGCTCCAAGCACCATGGGCATCTGGTGGGTGGGGGTGACTATATTGATGTTATGGCATCCGGCGCGCTCAAGGCCGAGCATAATGGCTGCCAGGGCATCCTCATCAATATAATGGCCCTCTCGCTCATGGCTTATAGTCCAGTTCTGGCAGAACAGGCAGCCAAGGTTGCATCCCCCCATGAAAATGGTCCCCGAGCCACCAGTGCCAACAAGGGGGCTCTCCTCCCCGAAGTGAGGGCCGTAGCTTGATATGAAGGGCCTGTCCTCAATCCCGCAGTAGCCGCATACACCGGCTGTCCTGTCCACCCCGCATGCGCGCGGGCAGACAGAGCAGTCCCTTAACAGCTCACGCGCCTGCCTGGCCCTTTGTTCAAGTATTTCCTGCCCAAGCCGGCTGTAGGCCGGGCGGAAGGTCTCATCCATTTCCGCTTCCATCCTATTATTATATCCCCCGCTTCCGGCCCCGGATATCCTTGACAGCGCCGCATGGGCCCGGAAATTTGAAATTTTGAGGTGCAAATAACGAAAATCAAGACCGTCCGGCCTCCATGGAGGCCGGTTCCCGGGGGAGGTGGGGCTTTGAGTCTGTCCGGCCCCTGATAAGTATTCTGTAACCCCATGAGAATGCGGCTTAATATGCCGATTAATATTTTTAATTTGATATAGTTCTTGCCGGTGTATTAGTCTTGAATGCAATCACTAATCCCAGCCAGAAGTATGTGTACTAACATAGTTCAGTATAAGGAGGGAAAACTGGATGAAGAAGTACGAAACGCCATTACTTGATGAGCTCGAAAAGGGCCCATGGCCAAGCTTTGTCACAGAGATAAAGAGGGCCGCAGAAAAAAGCGAGATGGCCAATGACGAGCTCGGGCAGCTTGAGAAGTCCTACGCCACCAAGCGCGGCTACTGGAAGCACGGCGGTATCGTCGGCGTCCTCGGCTACGGCGGCGGAGTTATCGGCAGGTACCACAACCTCCCGGAGGAGTTCCCTGGAGTAGCGCACTTCCACACAGTGCGTATCAACCAGACCAGCGGCTTCTACTATGACACCAAGAGCCTCAGGATGATCATGGGCCTCTGGGACACTTACGGAAGCGGCCTGACCAACATGCACGGCTCCACCGGCGACATGGTCATGCTCGGCTGCCGCACAGAAGCTCTTGAGCCTTTCTTTGCGGAAGTATCATCCCGCGGATGGGACCTTGGCGGTTCCGGTTCAGGCATGCGTACCCCCAGCTGTTGCCTTGGACAAAGCAGGTGCGAGTGGGCCAACATTGACACAATGGGCATCACCCACCATATGACACATCACTTCCAGGACGAGATGCATCGTCCCATGTGGCCTTACAAGTTCAAGATCAAGGTCGCCGGATGCGCGGTTGACTGCGTTGCGGCAATAGCGCGCGCCGACTGCTCCATCATCGGCACCTGGAGGGACGAGATACAGCAGGACGACGCGGAAGTTGCCAACTATGCCAAGGACGGCATGGACATACAGGCCGAGATCGTTGACATGTGCCCCAGCGGGTGCATGAGCTACGACGGCAAAAAGCTTGCCATCAACAACAAGGAGTGCACGCGCTGCATGCACTGCATCACCAAGATGACCAAGGCCCTTGCCCCTGGCAAGGACAAAGGCGCTACCATCCTGATCGGCTCAAAGGCCCCCATCGTCGTTGGTTCGCTCTTAAGCTGGGTCATCAAGCCCTTTATAAAGGTTGATGCCCCCTTCGAGGAGATCACCGAGCTCATCGAGAACATCATAGAGTGGTGGGATGACGAGGCCAAGCCCAGAGAGCGTATTGGCGAGGTTATCGAGATCAAGGGCATGAGGAGCTTCCTCGATGCCATTGGTATCAAGCCCCAGCCCCAGCAGATCAGTTCGCCTCGTAAAGACCCGTTCTTCTTCTGGGCTGACGAGGACTTCGAGAAATAGGAACTAACGGAACGATAATGATAATGAAAATGATATATCAGGAGGGTAGCAATGTCTGATTGGATGACCCCAGAAGAAGCAAAAGAAAAGCGGCAAACTGATATTGGTCCGCCAAAGTACGACCAGTTCCTGCCGCCGGTTATAAAGAAGAACTACGGCGCCTGGAAGTACCACGAAGTGCTGGACGGCGGCACCATGGTGCACCACGCCAACAGCGGCGACAAGGTATTCACCGTGCGCGTGGCCTCCCCGAGAATACTCTCCACGGCCACCATCTACGACATGCTGGACATTGCCGACGCGCACTGCGACGGCTACATTCGCTGGACCACACGTAACAACGTGGAGTTCCTGGTGGATGACGAGGGCAAGGTCAAGGGCCTCAAGGCCGCGCTTAAGGACAAGGGCTTCCACATTGGCGGCATCGGCCATGGTATCTCAAACGTTGTCCACACCCAGGGCTGGATCCACTGCCACAGCGCGTGCACCGACGCCTCCGGCATTGTCAAGGCCATGATGGACGAGTTCGACGACTACTTCACCGGCGCCAAGACCCTTCCCAACAAGGTGCGTCTTGCGGTGGCCTGCTGCGTTAACATGTGCGGCGCGGTCCACTGCTCTGACATCGCCATTGTGGCCGTGCACAGGAAGGTCCCGACCATTGATCACGCT
>DAOWET010000153.1 GCA_030638335.1 Nitrospirota bacterium | reverse complement strand
ATTAAAGGCCTCGTCAAAGGCGCGGGCCAGTCCGGCCTCATTGATCGCCTTTTTAATAAAACCCTGCGGCCTGATGCCCTTTTGCCTGACCACACTCACCGGATGCGAGGCCCCGCGCCAGAACAGGGCTTTTTTATTTTTCGGTCGGATGGTTATCATCTTTCCTGAAGGTCCGTAGATGCCCGTGCCCTCGTGCAGGAAGGAAGCGTATGGCGCTCCATAGACAACCTTGCCCGTAAGCGGGTCGCCTTGTGTTGCGCTCACGGAATCCCGCAAGGCCCCGGTGCGCACTGGCGCTGTCTTGCGCGCGCTTTTGCCCAAGGCATCCACTATCGCTCTAAAACCCTCGCCAAGGCGGTCGCGCGAATCGGAGAGCACCCCGAGGGGGTCCCCTGAAGTACTAATGCTCATGCTGATCATCTGAATGAAAGACCTCCTCTAACGTCTTCTCAAGATACGCAAGCAGCTCCAGCTGCCTGCGCGTGGCCCCGCACATCTGAAGCACACCCTCCGGGGATACCAGTCCGCGAAGGCGCACGACCATTGCCCGCATCTCCATTACCCGGGCCTCCTCCGGCCCAAGTGGCGGGATAAGACATCCCTCCCCCTCAGAGATCTCGCACCTGGGCTCCGCATTGTCTCTTGTTTTCATCTCCTGGCATGTGGCGCAAGTGACCCCTCTAAAATCACTTCGGGCGCGGATGTGGTCGAGGATTTTTTTTTACTTTGTTCTATGGAATTCTCCATGAGCTTCAGAAGGTCCAGGCCCACCTCGCCCACAAATCCGGCGAACTCGGCCCAGCGTGTCATCAGGAGGTCGCAGTGCTCAGTACTGAAGGGGAACACCTCGCCCTTGAGCGTAAGTCCCTGCCAATCCCTTACCGCAGCCCTGCCCAGAAGCCTGCCTGCCTCTGCGTGGTCAATGCTCTCCTGAGGCTCCTGAGATTCGCCCTGCCTCTGACCCTCTGTGGCCCAGTGGAGTGTCGTGGCCTGCCCTCTTATCTCCCTGAGCTCGTCAAGGCCCACATAGCGCATGAGCACGCTGGCGTCATTAAACGGCACCCATACCTCGAAGTCCTTATCCCTGAGCGCTTCAATGTCCATGGCCTGGCCTCACCCTAACCCAGCACGTCGGTGGAGCGCGTGTTCACCACGTCCACCTGAAAGGGGTCCAGGACCCCGCTCATTCCCGAGGGGGCCGAATCCGTTGCCAGACAGGCAAACTCAAGGGTGTGCCTGAGCGCGCCGCGCTCCATGGGCAGGTCCACGTCCTTATATATAAGGTGGGGCAGGCTGACCTTGAACTCCCTGTAATACGTGTCCTCTATGAGGCCGCCCGTAAAGACCATCTGCATCTTCTTTGCCACGCTCCCTGCCCAGTCCTCGAAGTGCTCGCTCGATGAGTAGCGCGGGAACTCCAGCTTGAGCCTTATCTCCGGGGGGCCTTCGGCCACAGGCTCGTCTACCCGGTCATGCCCTGCGCCCGCAACGTGCGCCCCTGCCATGGGGCGCGTGAGGTCGAGTTCGAAAGAGCTTGGGTAGACCTCGTCCCCTGAGCCAAGGGCCGCGCCCGAGGCGTCGTTGATCCTGAAGAGCGCATGGCTCATCAGCACCCGGTTCGACTCCTCGGCGATCGTGACCGAGGCAAAGCTTGCCGGAGTGTTAGTGGAGGAATCGGTGATGCGGTCAGATGCGATTCCCTTGAAGAGCACTTCCACCGGCTCGCCCACCCTGCCCCGAAGCTTCATGCCTGTGAGTTTCATTGAGGGGTACTCGTCTATATTGACCCCGTTATGGAGCGCAAGGGTCGCAAACAGCCCGTCCATGAGCCCGGCAAGCGTGATGCTCTGGGCATAGGCGCTTGTACCGCCCTGCTGCACGGGCGCTCCGGCTGTGGCCCCCATGGCAAGCGCCACCAGCAGGTCCAGGCCGTCGTAGCGCAGATAGCACGGGAGCTCCCCCTCCACCTTTATGCCGCCGGGCGCTGCTTCATGTGGGAAATACGCCCCAAGGGAATCGTCCTCAATAAGCGGGCGTTCCTTTTTAAATGTGGGCGGGTGCACCAGAATGCCGTCCCCAGCCCCACAGGCCGCGGCTATGTCCCATGTGCTGCCCTTTACCGCTGCCGCGCGTGTCTCTGTTCCTGTTGCGTATGACATCTCAGTATCTCCTCCTATAGGTTTTTAAAGACGCGGTCAAATCCCGCCGCAAACTCAAGCGAATGCACCGAAACAAGCCTGTTCGTAAATACGAGCGAGCTGCTTACGGGCACAAGCCGTTCCGCGGAATCGCCAAGGGGCATGCGTGCAAGCGCCTCAAGCACCGCATCCAGCACCGTGGGATCCGGCCCCGGGCGGCCTGTGACACGCCGGGCCAGGAGCACCGAGACCTCTGCCTGCTCCCTGTACACGGCACCGTCCACCCACGTGTACGCAGAACCCCCATGCACCACAAAGGCCGCCGGAAGCCTGAGGGCAAGCTCCTTTATCTCGTCTTCGAGCTGCCCTGCGTAGGGCTCCACAGAGCGTAAGCCTGGCACGCTCTCCTTAAGCGCTCCCATGACCGCTTCTTCTATGTCGGCGTAGGTCATACGATGTCCTCCACGAGGCGGAACTCCACGCCTCCTGCCGCACTTAGTGTCGTCTTGTCGCCCGAGCCGTTGTACATGGCTATCTCCATCTGGCCGGCAAAGGGGCTCTGGTCCGTCTCGACCTCAGTAAGCTCGAATGAGAACTTGCCGGTGGCTGCGTCGTCTATGGTCCCAGTTACCGGGTCCACCTTGTAAGAGGCATCCGTGATGCCCTCTTTCACCGCGAGCTTGAAAGTCATGCCCGTTATGTCCTTGGCAACGCCGTCCTCCTTGAGTTGGTAGGAAAGCGTCACATTGTCGCCGCGTGTTATCTTTATCGGGTTCATACCTCCACCACCTCCAATTCCGGCCGGGTGTCCACTGCATCAAGTTCCGGTCGGATGTCCGCTACAGCAAGCGGAAGCGCGTATGGTTCAAGAATCCTCGCCAAGCCAGAGTTGTATAAAGCCGATCGAACGTCAGGGGTTATTACCCGGTCATGGAGTGTGGTCTCATCAACACCTGCCGGAGCGGGCACGACCGTGCCACCCCATTCAGCAATATTGAAACTTCTATCAGGGACAGCTATTTTCCCGGCGGATAACACTGGGGTGCCTGCAACATTATTAAGGTAGCCCGTTATTGTGGTTTCGTCCGCCCCCGAGCTGTAAAGCCAGGTCCAGCCGACAAACACCCATGTGTCATTTGCGAATGTGGAGGGCAAAAACGCAACGGGAATTGGCCCCGCTTCCATTCTAAATGCCATATACAATGGAAACGTCACACCGTTGCGATAAGTCCTATGCTCCTGCGTCTGCCCTTGCGCGTCGTCTGTACCAAAAAACCTTCCCTGAGCGTCCGGAAGAGACGAGTTTGATTTTATCCAGGAGAACAATGACCCAGCATTCTGGTTGAACACCCCCGGCGGGAATTTGATCCAATTGGTTCCATTGGCCCCAAAGCCCTGCCCCAGCTTCCCGGCGATGCTGTTGAGCGTACCGCCGCCTTGGAGCGTGCCGTGGTTGCCATTGCCTGAAAGGTCAGTGATGGAGTCGGCCACCCCTGATACCCATGAGGGTTTATTAAAACGGTAATACGCCACGAGGCCCTCGCGCACTGCCGGGGGAAAGCTCCTGCCTATCTCTGCCAGCTCAAGCATAATTAAAATCCCTCCATGCCCTTGCGGGTAAATACGCTTGTGTCCGCGGGCTTATTGGTCTCGGCCCCTGTCGCCTCTGAGGCATCGGCTTGCTCCACTCCAAGCGTAAGAGTGCCCTTTGATATGCCCTCAAGCTGCCTGACAGCAGAGCGGTAGCGCTCTGCCCTGACCTCGGGAACGCTCTGCACGGCCCGCGAGTAGAGCGAGTAGACCGCGATGTCCACAGAGAGTTTTTTTAACAACCCGGGCACAGGCGAGACAGGCACCATGTAGCGCACCGCGCAATAGGAGTCTATCTCCGCATCAGCCTGCGCAATGGCCTCAGCAACCCTGCCCTGGCCCACAGTGCCAAGGGACTCGTCGTCCGTAAGGGCGATGAGCTCGTCTTCGGGCATGAGCTTCCTTATATCGTCTATCGTCGAGTACGCCATTTTCCTATATCCCTTCCTTCCTTATAGTGGGGGGGTTCCCGAAAGGGGGAGACTAGCCCCCCCCCTTTCGAGTCCTACAGCCAGGGCACCACCAGAAGCTCTGCTGTGCCCTGCCACTTGTTGGTGGCACCGGAGGCATCAGCATCGTTGACAATGACCTCGCGGGCCTCGCTCTCAAGCGAAGGTGGGACGACCAGCAGATTTGGCGTGATCCCGAGGGGCTTGCCCTCCGCGTCCTTCATGGCCAGCATGGCCTCGCGCGCGGCTGCGTAGCCATCAGCATCGAGCGTCACCTTGCTCCCGAATGCAAGCTGCCAGAGCCCGAACCCGGCGTTGTCCCTGCGGTCCACGCCATAGAGGTACTTCTTCTTCATGAACACGTGCTCGTCGTCCGGGCGGTCCTTGGCCACGAACTCCACTTCCTTCCTGCTCTGGAAGATCAGCGGCTTTAAGGCCTTGGTCGTATCCAGCAGGAACCATGCAGTACCCGAGCCCCCGCCGTGGTTGGATGCGGTTGAGTCCCCAACAGGGTGGTCGGTGTCAAAGAAGTACTGTCCGTCGTAGCACACAGTGCTGAAGCCATTGCCAAGGAGCTCGAATACCAGCTCGTCCGGATGCACGGCAGCCGTGCGCCCAAGCTCCGCTATCACGGGGTTGTACACGCCCACCGCGTCGTCCATGATCTCGTTGCGGTCCACCTCGATGGTGGCCTCCCAGTCCTTGTTGGCTATGGTGTAGGAATGCAGGGCGAGATTCTTTATCTGGCGCTCGCCCACCCATTCGCGCATCTTAGGGAAGGCCCCGAGCCACGCGTAGGTGGTCTCCCTCACCGTAGAAGGCACTACCATGGACACCTTCGCGTACATGCTCTCCACAGAGGAGAAGGCCTCCTGGAATATGGTGCCGAAACTCCTGTATATCGCCTGAAGTGAAGCCTGGTTGATTACCATTTTTTTACTTTTCCTCCTTATCTGGTTTTGTTATCCGATATTTACCCAGACGCCAGAGGCGTCCACGTCAAAGACCTTGCCCGCGATTGAGCGTGTGCCGGTGCCGTCGTTCGAGGCAACGGTCTGGTCGTCCACGATGTAGCAGTCCGAGCCGATGTCAGAGGCGGCTACGGTATCGGTGCCGTCGTTGTCAAAGCGGAAGACGCCCTTTCGGACCTCCACCGTGATGTCTCCGTCAGAGCCCGAGGTGTTGTCCGCCTGTGCCTCGGCGCGCCCGAGGCCCAAAAGTGTGGTTGCGGTTGCCCCGGGTGTGGCAAAGCCGCCTGAGTCAAGGGCAACAAGGGCCCCTGCGTATACCTTCTTTGCGCCCGCCACTGCGATCACTATCGTATCGCCGTCCCGCCTGGGTGTGTTTCTGTCCGCGCTTAATGCTGCCATGTGCGTGTCTCCTTTCATTTGGCCCGGCATCCTGCCGGGTTTTTTTAATTGTTGTGTTTTCTGAAAATCTCCTCTGACACTCCCACCAGGGAGTTCACCTTGCGCTGTGTCTCGTCAAGGCCGCCAGCGGCCCGTACTGAAATGCCCGCGTGCTGCCCCTGCCCAAAGTTCAGCACCGTTGGCGCCTTGGCAATAAACGTTGAGAATCCTTCGGGGTCGCCTTCCGCGAAATCACGCGCCCAGCCCTCCTGGGCAGGGGTGATCTTGCCCTCGCGCATGGCCTGCGCCACGAGGTCATGCGCCTCGGTGGAGCGGAGTTTCTCACCTAGCTCCTTGACCTGTCCGGCCAGAACGTCCGCCATCTCATGCCCACGCTTCAGGGCCATGACAGTGCCCATCACCTCAGAGGCCGAAGCCCCCTCATCAAGACCCATGGCCTCAAGCACT
>DAOWET010000208.1 GCA_030638335.1 Nitrospirota bacterium | reverse complement strand
TTCCCAGGCCTCGCAGATAACGGGGCACTGAGACGCCGGTGCCGTAAACCTGGCGTTGGGATGTGCGGCATCCACTTTGCTCTCAGGCGTCCAGTCGTTGCCCTTCCAGTCTGTTGCGTGGGCCGGGGGCGCTCCGTCCATGCCCTCCCACCACACGTCGCCGCTGTCCGTGAGGGCGCAGTTGGTGAATATGGCGTTCTCTTTGATGGAGTCCATTGCCATGGCGTTGGTCTCGTAGCTTGTGCCCGGGGCCACGCCGAAGAAGCCGCTCTCAGGGTTGATGGCGTAGAGCCGACCGTCGTCCTTGACCTTCATCCAGGCGATGTCGTCTCCGATGCACTCGCACTTCCAGCCCTCAACCGTTGGCACCAGCATGGCCAGGTTGGTCTTGCCGCACGCTGAGGGGAAGGCCGCGGCTATGTGGAATTTTCTGCCCTCGGGGTTCGTGAGTCTGAGTATCAGCATATGCTCGGCCATCCAGCCCTCGCGCTTTGCAGCGGCGGAGGCTATCCTGAGGGCCAGGCACTTCTTGCCCAGAAGGGCGTTTCCGCCATAGCCCGAGCCGTAGGACCAGATCAGGTTCTCCTCAGTGAAGTGGCTGATGTATTTCTGTTCGATGGGAGCGCACGGCCATGTGGAGTCTTCCTGCCCCTCCTCAAGTGGTGCGCCGATGGAGTGCAGGCAGGGGATGAACTCCCCGTCCGCGCCAAGCACTTCCATGACCTTAGAGCCCACGCGGGTCATGATATGCATGTTCACCACCACGTAGGGGCTGTCGGTTACCTCTATGCCAATTTTAGCGATGGGCGAGCCGATGGGGCCCATGGAGAATGGGATCACGTACATGGTGCGGCCCTTCATGCAGCCCTTGTACAGCTTGCGCATGATCGCCTTTAGCTCGTCCGGGGCCATCCAATTGTTAGTGGGGCCGGCGTCTTCCTGGTTTGTGGTGCTGATGTATGTGCGGTCCTCCACGCGGGCCACGTCCGAGGGGTCCGAGCGAAAGTGAAAGCTGTTCGGGCGGTCCTTCACCGGTATGGCCATGCCCGCCTTCAGCATCAGGCCCATCATGCTGTCGTATTCCTCTTTTGTGCCGTCGCACCAGTGGACCTTGTCGGGCTGGCACATCCCGGCCACTTCCTCTACCCATGCATTAAGCTTCTCGTTCTTGCTGGCGTTGCTCATATTGTTGTCTCCCTTTTATGTTTACTTTTTCCTGTTGATCGCAAATGGTTAACAGAATTGATGCACTTGTCCCCATAGAGGCTGCTTTCGGGTAATGGATATTATAATGACTAAAGTGTTGAAAAATACAACACCATGAGGGTGGGGAGGGTTGATTTGTTCATTCTGAGTAATAATTAACCATTTTATTCAAAAGGGTAGAACGGGTGAGGCGCAAGGAATAAGTAATTGACGGCATACGGGGCTGGATATGCAGCATCTACTTCGCCATGTGCCGCTCGGGGTCACGGACCCCCTTTAATTTGTTGCTACACACTAGAGAGGCGATTAAGTCCAGCCCGTGGCTGGTCGCGTCTCCTGTCTAGTATCTACTACATCCCAACCCCGTATGCCTATGTCAGACAAGCGAACAAGCGCTATCAGAATCGGAACGGGTGAGGTTTATTGAATAAAACCATTCATACAACAAGGCCGCCCTCGGATCGAGTCTGACGACCTACGACAGGCGGCCTTGTTGGTTTTCTTTGTGATGTCTTTATTGTTAGAGGAAATACTTTTTTTTTCTGTTGAGCCCCACCACAGGTGAAGGTTTAGAGGATAATGTTCTAATATATTGGTCAGGCTTTATAAAGGTTATATAAAGGAGAACGAGGACTTGGACATAGCGGCAATACTGCAACAGGTGGCGATCTCGGCCATACCCATAGTCATAGCAATAACCTTCCACGAGGTGGCCCACGGATATGTGGCATACAGGCTGGGGGACCCCACGGCAAAGATGATGGGGCGGCTCACGCTAAACCCCATAAAGCATATAGACCCCTTTGGGACGATAATACTGCCCATCATGATCCTGATATTCACGCAGGGGCAGTTTGTCTTTGGATACGCAAAGCCGGTTCCCATCGGGGTGAGGAACTTCAAGGACCCGCGCCGGGACATGGCCATCACGGGGGCTGCCGGGCCGCTTACGAACGTAGCTCTTGCGCTTGTGAGCGCGTGGATATTCAGCGCCTTTATCCTGACGCGGGGCACGGTGCCTGAGGCAGTGTTCATGCCAGTGACCGAGATGCTAAGGGCAAGCGTTTACATCAACGTCATACTTGCCGCGCTCAACCTGCTTCCGGTGCCCCCGCTTGACGGGGGCAGGGTTGTGGCAGGGCTCCTGCCAAGGGACCTGGCATACCACTACGAGCGCATAGAGCCATACGGAATGATTATTGTTATAATACTGCTTGCGACCGGGCTTGCGGGCACGTTCATCATGCCGATCGCGAGGATAATCCTCAGTTTTATCGCACTATTGAGCTAGGTAAGTTAGGCCAGTTAAGCCATTTATGCCATTTATGCCATTTATGAAAGTTAGGAGAAGCAATAAGCAATGAAACGAGTCTTGAGCGGGATGCAGGCAAGCGGGAAGCTCCACATAGGAAACCTTGTGGGTGCGCTTGCCAACTGGGTAAAACTCCAGGACTCGGGCGATTACGACTGCCACTACTTTGTGGCTGACTGGCATGCCCTCACAACCGGATACGCCCACCCCGACGACATAAAGGCCAGCACCGAGGACATCCTGCTAAACTTCCTTGCGGCAGGGCTCGACCCTGACAAGTGCACCATATTCCTGCAAAGCAAGGTGCTACAGCACGCGGAACTGCACCTGATGCTCAGCATGATAACCCCCCTTGGCTGGCTTGAGCGCGTGCCCTCCTACAAGGAGAAGAAGGAGAACCTCGACGACCGCGACCTGTCCATGTACGGGTTTCTGGGCTACCCGGTGCTGCAGAGCGCGGACATCCTTATATATAAGGCCGACTACGTTCCCGTGGGCATAGACCAGGTGCCGCACCTGGAGATAACCAGGGAGATAGCCAGGAGGTTCAACCACCTCTACGGAGAGGTCTTCCCAGAACCCGATGCGCTTCTGACCGATTTCCCCAAGTTGCCGGGCACGGACGGCAGGAAGATGTCAAAGAGCTACGACAACGCTGTCTACCTCTCGGACGACCCCAATGCCGCGGAGCAGAAGATACGCACCATGATGACCGACCCGGCCCGCCAGCGCAGGACCGATAAGGGCGACCCGACTAAATGCCCTGTGTTCGACCTTCATAAGGTATTTTCAACAGAACAGGAGCGTGCGTGGGCCACTGAGGGGTGTATCACTGCGGGTATTGGCTGCATTGACTGCAAAAAGGTGCTTATAGCGCATGTCATGGAGCTCATGGAGCCCATCTGGGAGAAGCGCGAGAATCTTAAGAAGAACCCCGATTTACTCAAACATGCTGTGGACAAGGGTGTGGCAAAGGCTACGGAAACCTGCGAAGAGACCATGTTGGATGTCAGAAAACATATGGGCTTCTAACGCTTCCTGATCCAGCGCATCTACGTTGTTGCGCGACATTATTTTCGCACTGCTACTGCCAATCCAGGAGTCTCTGTTCCCCTTCGAGCCCTCGGATAGCCGTTACATCCTGGCTTACCTCAAGGCATCCCTTGTACTTGCCTTGTGCATCACGGACGGCAAAGTATCTTATATAGATGAACTTGCCTCCCATCTGCAACCAGAACTCGGACGTATCCTTTGTGCCCGCCCTGAATGCATCGAGTATCCTGGTAACCACATCCACGCTCTTTGAAGGGTGGCAGTTCTGGACGCTCCTGCCGATAATGCCGGGGCTCCTTGGGAATATCCTCTCTGCGGTGCTGGAATAATAGGCCACCTTGTCATTCTCATCCACAAAGGAAATATCCACAGGCAGATGGGTCAGCATGAGGTTGATCTGTTCTATTGTCAAGAGGCCGGTGTCCAGCGTTATGCTGCCGATCTTCTCGGGAGGAAGCTTTTCCTGATAGGATTCTTCGGGAGTCCAAGCTTCCGGAGGGCTTATCCATGCGAAACCTATCTCCTCTTCCCCGTCCCTGACCTTGGCCCAATCACTGTCGCCCAGCGTTTCCAGCGCCATTGGGAAAAGTATGTGCTCTTCCTTGTATATCATGTCGTTGAGCGTCTCGAACAGGGTCTTGAGGGCGTCGACCTCCACAGTGCCGGCGCTCGCGGCCTCGATGGCATCTTTAAGCATTTTCCTTATGTCATCATGCAGCGCCCACATCACCTTTGAGGGGCCGGATATCCCGTGGGCCTCCAGCAGCGGGAACAGCTGGTTCTCTTTTCTCGTATAATGCGTCTCGATCTTCCGGAGTTCGCCAAGCCCGGCAGAGAGCTGGTCACTCTCCTTCTCCATATCGTGAATTGCCTGCAGCTTGAGTATGACCTTCTCAGCCTCCCTGTTTTCCGACATGTAGGTGTGTACCGGATGGCCCGACGGAAGACCGGGCACGACCTTGTCGTCCAGTGATTCCTTGAATACCTCAACATGCACGTCGCAGAGGCGCTTGACCTCTGATTCAGGCATCCCGCCATCTATCAGCCGTTGTTCCATGTTGGCTATCTCGGACGGGGCCACGTCCCTTATAAGTGTGAGGAACCTCTGTTTTAATGCCTTGATATCCACGCCCTTGTGAAGGTCCTCAATTATTGCCTTGAGCGCCTCCAGGCGAGTCTCAGGGTCTGTGATCGCGCCCTGCGTGACGATTCCCTCGACCTGCACAACGCTGCCCGTCTTTGTTTTTATCTCTGCCGCGATCTTTGAAACGAGCTCTGTGATATCCACGCCCCCGATCATCGCGGCCTTGCTGAGAGTAGCAAAACGGCCAAGGGTTTTGCGCATTATCGGATTGTTAAGGGCCTTGAAATGCGGGTTAAGTTCCACAAGAAAATCATTAATGAAAGGGTACTCATTAAGCAGTTCATTGACCTTTGTGTCCGGTCCGATCGTCATATCGCATCTCCTCCTGGTTGATTGGATGGTGGTCCATGTTCTTTATTAAGCTTACATGAGGTTTAGCGGTCAGGCAATAGTCTGATTCACTGCATCTGCGTTGGCATAAAGCATTCGAAGTACGACGCAGCATTTTTCATGGTTAAACGGTTCAGGCCCCTGCCGGTTTATCCGGAGGGGCCCGAACCGTTATATGACATACAAGTTAAATCCACTGGGCCGCTCGTCAGGCGCCAGCTGTTTTACCGTGGCCCTACATCGGGCCGGGGCTCATGACCGTGCTGAGGTCCTCTATCTTCTTGTTCTTGATGCGCCAGTTATAGATGTCCTCCATGTCTTTGTAGACCTGGAAGATCTGGAAGAACCCGTGCCAGTGGGCATAATCCGGAGCGAACATGGCCGCACCCTGGCGCGCGCGCCTTCCGGTATGGTGCCACAGGTAGTACTTCAGCTCAAGGAACCCGTCCTTCCAGGGGTCTTTCTTCAGAAGGCCCTTGGACTTGAGGTCCTTCTCCATCTTGACCGCGCCATCGAAGTACTTGTTGTACAGGGCCACCGCGTTGTCCAGGTTCCTGCGCTGGACGTCCGTATGGGTCTTGCCGTGGCAGTTGGCGCAGACCTTTCTCATGAGCTTGTCGCCCTTCTCGCCATCGCCGCGCTCGTTCTTGCGGATCTCGCTCCTTGGATGGACGAGGTCCCACTTCAGGCGCTCGTTGATATTGTGTGTGGTCGAGAGGTCCCCGATG
>DAOWET010000180.1 GCA_030638335.1 Nitrospirota bacterium | reverse complement strand
TATTAAGTCCAGCCCGTGGCCCCTCTAATGTATCAGTGACACCTTGTGCAATAAGTGGGTTAGTCTTCAATCTCCTGCTCAGCATCTGTCTGCCTGTCGTTAACCTGCCCGTCGTCAACCTGATAATTAACTATCTTCTCCTCCCCGGCTATCCTGAACATTGGGTCGCCTCTTGTCATGTCCTTTAGTTGCCCGGGAGTTATCCTCTGGTAGAAAACCGGGCTCAGGAGGGATTTAAGGCCAGCGCCATTGTCAATAATATGCCTTCTGTGCGCCTCCGAGTTCAGCACTCTCCGGGTAATTGGCAGCACCTTTTGCAGGCGGAGCGTAGTGTTTATTACGGCCTCCTTTGGCTTGGCCCTTGAGAGTGTCTCCAACGTACGCTCAAGGAGGCCTTCCTCCTCATCCGGAAGCCCAGCAAGGAGATCAACGCATGTGCTTATCCCGTTTTCCTTTGCAAGTCGTATCATCTCGGATATATTGTTAAGGTATGAATTATCATGCTTGCAAGTGTCCACAGAGAGCGTTATAAGGTAAGCGCCGCTTTTCCCAAGTAGCTCAAAGAGGGCAGGGCTGAAGTGTCCCGGTCGCATGTATAATGCCCACTTTAGCGAGGGGGCTTCTTTTATTATTTGTCTTAGCACTTGAGAAGCATGGTCAATGTTCTCGTTGAACTCAGGGTCGCACAGGTGTAAATGGTCCATGCCTGAGCCAATTAGTGCTGCCACCTCTTGTGCCACTGACACAGGATTCCTTAAACAGACCGCTGTACGCGCTTCCATGCAATAGGGGCATCCGGATGAGCACCCCGTGTGTGTCGTAAAGCCGCCAAGCGCGCCCTTTTCGAGATATTCAGCGTGATAAGTAGCATCGCCTCTTGAGTAAACATAGTCCCCTGGAGGGGTTCCTTTAAATATCTTTCCGCTGTTTTTTAATTGTTCACCTGAGGATACAATCTCTGCTAATATGCTTTCGCCTGGCCCCACAACACCCGCGTCCGAGCCTGTGAAGCTCAAAATACCCTTTGGGTCAGCTCCCATCCCCGCGCCTCCCACTATTACAGGAGCTTTTGAATGCGCGCGCACTTCTTTGATAAGGTCCCTGATGGCTGGCAGAAAGAACTCTGTGTCCGGATAGAGAACGGAGTCTATGTTTCTAATGGTGACGCAGACAACTTCTGGAGCGAACCGGGCTAATGTGCTGGCTATCTGCTGCATGGGCGCGTCTTCGAAGCACAGGTCAAGCATGCTGGGCTCGTATCCTCCCTGCTTGAGTGCGTGGGATATGTATTCGAGCCCTATGGGAATGACCGGTGGATGAAGGTACTGGTTAGGGTTTATCAGAAGAACCTTTTTTCCCATGTTCACACACTCCTTGGGCAGATGGGGATATCCCCTGGGATCTCATGCAGGGACAATTCAGAATAACATATCAAAAAAACGGGCCCCGGATAGTCCGGAGCCCGTTATGAGTCTGAAAACAATGCGTCCCTTAAAGCTTGACAACGTTTTCGGCCTTGGGGCCTTTGTCGCCATCGACTACGTCAAAGCTTACCTGGTCGCCTTCAACAAGGCTCTTGAAGCCCTCGCCCTGGACAGCTGAGAAGTGCACGAAAACGTCCGTGCCGTCATCAGATGTGATGAACCCAAAGCCCTTGGCATCATTGAACCATTTGACAGTCCCGTTTGACAAAGCGCATTTCCTCCTTTTTTCGGGATTGAAGATACGGAATCGGTGCGCCGGGACCGCCTGGCCGACTGGCCCCCTGGACAGTCTATGGCTCAAAGCCGACGGTATATTAGCTACAACATATTTCCGATACTTCTCAGATATTATTACACATATATTTTTCGAGGGTCAAGAAAAATCCGCACCTTGTCCGGGAAGTTGATATCTGCTGTTTTCAGGCCTGATGAAGGGGGATATGCGGGTTTACATGCAGGCCGCCAAGCGGATATAATATCTATTCGATTTTTAAGGATTAGTTGCGAAATATACTGACCCGCGCGCGCTTTGCGGGAATCTTTCATAAGGCAGGAGGCCGGATATGGAGTTTAAGGGCAAGGTATGGACCTTTGGTGATGACGTGGACACTGATGTGATAATCCCTGCCATGTACCTTAGCACGTCCGACCCGAAAGAGCTTGCTGCCCACGTAATGGAAGGTGCTGGCACGGAGTTTGCCGGGAATGTGGCTGAGGGCGACATTATTGTTGCAGGCAAGAACTTCGGTTGCGGCTCATCTCGCGAGCACGCTCCGATTGCCTTAAAGGCCGCGGGCGTAAGCGCCGTGATCGCCGGGAGTTTTGCGAGGATCTTCTACCGCAACTCGTTCAATATCGGCCTGCCGATATTTGAGGCGCCGGGGATACTTGAGAGCGTTAAGCAGGGAGACGAACTGGAAGTTGACGCCACTACAGGGACTATCAGGAATCTGACAAACGGTTCCGAAACCACCGCAAAGCCCATACCCGGCTTCATGCGCGACCTTATCGAAAAGGGCGGCCTTGTGGCGTGGACCAAAGAAAAGATAAAGGCTTAAGGCCTGAGGTCTAAGGCCTGAGGTCTAAGGCCTAAGGAGAAAAAATGAAGACTTACAAGATAGCTGTCGTGCCAGGAGACGGGACAGGCCCCGAGGTCGTGGCCGAGGGCAGGAAGGCCCTTGACGCGGCTGCTGCAAGGTTCGGGTTCAAGCTGGACATGACCGAGTTTGATTTCGGCGGAGAACGATACATGAGGACCGGCGAGGTCCTGCCTGAGTCCGCTGTCAGCGACCTCAGGGGTTTTGACTCTATCTTCCTTGGTGCGATCGGCCACCCGGACGTTAAGCCCGGCATA
>DAOWET010000095.1 GCA_030638335.1 Nitrospirota bacterium | reverse complement strand
GGTACAAGCCATGAGTGCGACCCCCAGCAGAAGCACAAGGCTGAGAACTCTTATTATCCCGCCCGGGGTCTTCATCACGCCCTCTCGATCTTGACTGCGCATTTCTTGTAGTCAGGCTGCTTCGATATGGGACAGAAGGCGTCAAGTGTCACCTCATTGATAAGGAACTCATCATCAAAGAATGGCACAAATACCATCCCTCGAGGCGGCACGCCCCTGCCGTTGATGCTTGCGGTCATGGTGATAGAACCACGACTGGGTGTTATCTTCACCTTCGAGCCGTTGACGATGCCCATGTCCGCCGCGTCCTCCGGGTTGACCTCAACATAAGAAGCGGGCATGGCGTTATGCAGCACAGGGACGCGTCTTGTCATGGAGCCCGTGTGCCAGTGCTCGATTACCCGGCCAGTATTGAGCCAGAAGTTGTACTCGTTGTCCGGTGACTCGGCAGCCGGCTCATAAGGCCTGAGCCATATCCATGCCCTCTTGTCCGGCTTGCCGTAGAAATCGAAATCCTTACCCTTTGCCGCGGGGTCGTGCTTGACATTGAAGCGCCACCTGGTCTCCTTGCCATCCACAAATGGCCACTGTATGCCGGAACGTTCCTTAAGTAACTTGTACGGGGCCATCCTGTGCTTGGGACTGTCATGGAACTTGCTGTATTCGTTCCATATTTCCTCAATATAATTTTCCTCTGTCCAGGGGAACTGCTTCTTGAAACCAAGCTTCTTGGCAACCTGTACGATCTGCCAGGTGTCGCACATCGCTTCGCCTGGAGGATCGAGTATCTGATCCCAGTGCTGCGTGCGGCGCTCGGAGTTGCCGAAGAGCCCCTCCCGCTCGATCCACATGGCTGCTGGCAGAATAACGTCAGCCACATCAGTTGTGGGTGTGGGATAGACGTCCGAGACAACAATGAACCGGTCCTCCTTGTTCGCTCCGTCCCTGTAGCGCTTGAGGTTAGGCATAGTGACCATGGGGTTTGTGACCTGTATCCATATGAACCTGATATCCCCCCTGTCAAGGGCGCGGAACATCTCAACCGTGTGATAGGTTGGTTTTGGGTCTATGTTCTCCACAGGAACGTTCCATATCTTGGCGGCCTTTTCCCTGGCCTTTTGCTTCATTACGACGCCGTAGGGGAGCTTGTGGGTCAGTGTGCCTACCTCGCGCACAGTGCCACAGGCGCTGGGCTGCCCCGTAAGCGAAAAGGGACCGTTTCCTGGAAGGGATATCTTTCCAGTGAGCAGATGGATGTTGTAGACGAGGTTGTTGATCCATGTGCCCCTTGTATGCTGGTTCATGCCCATGCACCAGAAGGATGTGACCTTCTTGCCAGGGTCGCCATACAGGGAGGCCATGTACCTTATGTCTTTTGCGGGGACCCCTGAGATCCTCGAAGCCTTCTCAGGCGTATAGTCCTTGAGGAACTCCCTGAACTCCTTAAAGGAAGCGCCCTCAGCCTTGTCCTTGAAGGCAAAATGGTCTTCTGTGCCGTAGCCGATGTTCGTCTTGCCTTTATGGAATGAGACATGCTTGTTCACGAAGTTCCAGTTCACCCATTTGTTGCGGATGATCTCGTAGCATATGGCGTTTGCCACTGCCAGGTCCGTCTGGGGCCTGAAGATGAATGACTTGTCAGAAGCCTGGCTAGTGCGGGTGGTACGGGTGGCGAAGTCTATGATCTCTACATTCTCCCTGCGTTTGCGGCTGGCAAGCATCCTTGAGAAGAGCACGGGGTGCATCTCTGCCATATTGTTGCCCCAGGTGACAAAGACATCGGCGTGCTCAATATCCTCATAGCAGCCCATGGGCTCATCCGCCCCGAAGCTGGTAAGAAAACCCGTCACAGCGCTTGCCATGCAGAGGCGGGCGTTTGCCTCCAGGTTGTTTGTACCTAAGCAGCCCTTGAAGAGCTTGCTTGCGGCATAGCCATCGGGTATGGTCCACTGCCCGGAGCCATACATTGCCACGGAGTCCTTGCCGTGTTTGGCAATAGTATCCTTTATCTTGCTTGCGACCAGATCAAGTGCCTCATCAATGGGCACTTCCACCATCTTGCCCTTTTTGCGGACCTTGGCCTTGGTGAGCCTGTCCTTGCCATAGAGTGCTTGCACGGAGTGGTAGCCCTTTACACAGCACAGGCCCTTGTTGACCGTGCAGTTAGGGTCGCCCTTGACCGCCACGGCGCGTGAGCCCGAGACCCCCACCAGGAGCCCGCATCCAGTGCCGCAGAACCTGCATGGAGTCTTCTTCCATTGGATCATTCCGGAGCTGTCTTCCATCTCCTTCCAGTCGGCAAAGCTTATGCCCGGGAAAAGTGTCGCGGCCGAGGCAAGAGCACTGGCGGCTGCTGCAGCCTTGATGAAATCTCTTCTGGTTATTGACATGTCTACCCCTCTGTTTCGGTGACTTTTACTTCGTCCACATGCCCGAAAGTCATGCTTAAGGACTGCAGCGACTTTATATTTTTAAACTTCGCCTGAAGTTCTTTTTCGGCAGGTTCGTCCGGGGTGTCGGTAACCAATATGATTACTTCCTTATTATCCGAAGGGGTTACTTCACAATGATCCATGGATCGCAACTCGGAAAACAACTCGTTGATAGCCCCTTGCTC
>DAOWET010000011.1 GCA_030638335.1 Nitrospirota bacterium | reverse complement strand
TTCTATCTGATAATGTTTCTGGTCGTGTTCGTAATTGCTGTTGGCATCCTCGAACGGAAGGTGCGAAGACGGAAAAAACACGCAGTGGAAGAACTATATGAACTGGCAAGAACGCTGGAGTGCAGTGAGTATGATATTTTTGAATCCGCAGGCAGGAAGTGGAACTTCTCCCAGGAGAAGATAAAGGGTGACTTCAAGGCCTACATTGTCAACAATGACCTGCCCCATTATGTATGCAAGTATGTGGCCGAGACTTCGTGACCCCTGGGGTCCGTGACTCCCCTATGGGTGCTGGAGGTCAGGGGGGATGATGGGCTGTTTCTTCATATCCGGGGTGGCAAGCCTTGGCACGATGCGCGCGTACTCCTCTTTTGGCATCTTGCTGTTCCAGTTGTCCGTTGCCATGCCGAGCCCTACAGCGCCAAAGAAGGCCAGAAGAACGACCACGGCAAAATATTGAGGCGCAATCACGCGCTTTTTCGTTCCAATATCAAGCGCGCCCTTGGTGGGGCAGCTGTTTACGCACGAGAGGCACCCTGTGCACTCAGGCGAGATGACCCGGTCCTTCTCCGCAACAGCTATGCCCGAGGGACAGGCCCGCGAGCACGCCTTGCAGTCTGTGCAGTGCTCCGTGTTGCGGCTGATCTTGAGCGGGCCTGCCAGGGCAAAAAGCCCCAGCAGCGCGCCATAGGGGCAGAGGTAGCGGCACCAGAAGTTGGGTATGAAGAATGATAAGAGCGTAAGGACCACGACCACCGAGAGCGCGAGCGTGGAGGGGTCCAGAAAGAACAGCAGCATGCGCACGTCCACGACCTTGTAGTAGTCCTGTATGAAGAACATGAGTATCATGGTGGGGGTCATGGCAATGCCTATGGCAAAGAAGAACAGGCCCATGATGATGTACTTGGGGCTCATGAGCGAATAGTCCGCCCACTTTGGCAGCCGCCATACGCGGCCCGTGATGCGGCGGCCTAGGCGCCATGCGTACTCCGAGAGCGAGCCCACAGGGCATATCCATGAGCAGAAACTCTTCCTGGCAAAGACCGCGGTAAGGAGCGCGCCTACGAAGATGACGAAACCGGCCGGGTGTATGGGCTCCACTATGCCCGTAAAGATGAAATACTTGGTGGCCATGAACCCGCCGATGGGCAGAAATCCCTCCACCGAGGCGGGCCTGATTCCGGGTGGGGCCGAGGGGTTGGCAAAGTGCAGAACGAAGTGGTAGAACTGCCAGCCTGCCCACCCGCATATGGCCAGTACTGCCGCCTGTACCGCGTGCCTGATCCACCTTATCTGTCTGCGAGGATAATCCATGGACATTAGTATGCAATAAGCGTAACTATGGATACTATGTTCTGTATCATAGTCTTTTATCATATTTGCGCTTGGGAGGGCTTGGGAGATGGGGGATGAGGGGCGTGAAGCCCTCTGGCCTGTGATATAATTAGGCTGATTACGTGTTGTATATGGGAGCAAGGCTGGAACAGGGGAACCACTATCCGGGAGGGGAAAAGATGAAAAAGGGCGTCATTCTTATTTTTGTGGTGACGATGGTGGCTCTTGCCGCACTGGCCTTTGCAGTGCCTGCGGGCAAGACGCTGACCTATGAGGGCAAGGGCATGGGCAAGGTGACCTTCAGCGGCGATGTGCACGCAAATGCCGGGCTTTCATGCAACAAGTGCCATAACAAGGACATGTTTGCGATGATGAAGCATGGGGCCGCCAAGTTCAAGATGGCCGACATCTACGCGGGCAAATACTGCGGTGCCTGCCACAACGGCTCACAGGCCTTTGCCCCTGCTGGGAACTGCGCCAGGTGCCACAAGAAATAGCTCTGCTTTCAGGTATTTCAGAGGGGGGCCGGTCAGCCCGGCCAGCCCGGTTAGAGCGGCCGGAGCGGACAGCGCGGGTCCCCTTTGTTTTTATTTCCTTGCGCAGGGGGGCATACACCAATGTCCGCTAGGGTGGCCCTTGTCACAGGCGCATCAAAGGGCCTTGGGGCGGAGATCGCGCAGGCTCTTGGGCGCGAAGGCTATCGCGTGGTCGCGGCATATCACAAGGACAGAGAAGGCGCTGAGTCCGTGGTGCGCGCAATTGGCGGGGGCTCGCGGGCGGTTGGGATGGATGTCTCGTCAGAGCGCGAGGTGGAAGGCCTTGCCGAGAATATCAGAAGCCTTGAGGGGAGGCTTGACCTGCTCGTGAACAACGCGGGCATTACGTTGGACTCCCTTATCGTGCGCACCGCGCCCGGAGACTGGGAGCGGGTGATGCGCGTGAACCTGGTGGGATGCGCAAACTCTGTGAGGGCCTGTGCTTCTCTTATGTCGGGTATGTCGAGCACGGCGGGCACGGGCGGGGGGCACGTGATAAACGTCTCGTCGCGCTCAGGGGTCATTGGCAAGGCTGGGCAGGCCGCGTACTCGGCATCAAAGGCCGCGCTTGTGGGGCTGACCATGGAGCAGGCCGCTGAGCTTGCGGGGGACAACATACGCGTGAACGCGATCGTTCCGGGTTATATGCCCACTGCCATGGGCCGGGAGGCTGCGGGCGCGATGGAGCGCGCAAAAGGGGACAGCCTGCTCGGGATACTTGCGGACCCTGAGGAGGCCGCGTCCTTTGTTGTATGGCTTGCCTCCACAGAGAGGATAACCGGGCAGGTCTTTACGCTTGATTCACGTATTGGGGGGTGGGGAGCATGACCAAGGGGATATTCATAACAGCAACGGACACGGGGGTTGGAAAGACCGTGGTGGCGGCAGCGATGGTGGCGGCGCTCAGGGCGCGCGGGGTGCGGGCCTGCGGGGTAAAGCCCATCGAGAGCGGATGTGTGCCGAACCCTGTGATCGGCTCGCTCGTGCCCGCGGACGGTACGTTTCTGCAGAAGGCATCAGGCGGCAAGGAGAGCCTTGAGCTCATAACGCCCTTGAGGTTCGAGGCCCCGCTTGCGCCTCTTGCAGCCGCGCGCGAGGTTGGAGAGGAGGTGCGGGTCGAGAAGGCCATGAAGGCCATAGACGAGCTTGAGAGCAGGTACGATGTTCTGGTAGTTGAAGGCATCGGGGGGCTTATGGTGCCGGTGGCCGAGAGGTATATGGTCTCGGACATGGCGCGGGACATAGGATACCCGCTTATTGTTGTTGCCTCGCCTTTCCTGGGCACCATCAACCATACGCTCTTGACCGTGAGGCGCGCGCAGGAGGAAGGGCTTGAGGTGGAGGGGGTGGTGCTGTGCTATCACAGGCAGCCCGAAGACACGCTTGCCGAGAGCACCAATCCCCGTATGCTTGAGCAATTCCTTAACGTGCCGCTTCTGGGGACGGTTCCTTATATAGAGGACACCTCTCAAGAGACGCTTAGAAGGGCAGCGGAGGGGGCGTTGGATATAGGTCTTTTGTTCGGTTTGTAGGGAATACTATTTGTTCACAAACAAGGCCGCCACTACGACAGGCGGCCTTGCTTCTTCATTATGAAAAACATCATTTATCTTAAGCGGGGTGGTTCCACCCCTCGGATCGATTCTTTCACGACCTGCGCCCCAGGGGGGTCACGGACCCCCTTTGCTTGGGTCTATAATCTACCAGCCCAGATAAGTCCCCTCCGTGAGGGGCCGCTTCTACATAAGATCTGTTGCCGGATGCGCGCTCTTATTATGGGAAAACAACAGGCATCATGATCCCGCCTTTCAGGTCTACCCTTATTCGAAGTTGTTTACTTATGTGTTCACGCATGGGCGCGCAAAACTGCAAGGATTGAGGCACTCGTATCGAGTCTAGCCGACCGACCCATATGCCCTTCAAAGCGGAACGGGGGAAGCTCAAGGAATAACATCATATATATATGCAAGGCCGCCTCGGATCGAGTCTGACGACCTCGGGTCGAGTCTGACGACCTCGGATCGAGTCTGACGACCTGCGACAGGCGGCCTTGTTGGTTGAGTGATGGAAATATATTGACTTAAATGCGTATGCCTACTAGAACTGGTTGCTGGCTGTTGTTATGGGATTCTTATGAACGGGGTGTGTCCCGTTTATTTTGTGTTGAGCATCCTTAGAAGTGATGCGGCTTCCATGTTATCAGGGTCAAGGATGAGTGCCTTGGTCAGGAAGTTTGTTGCTTCATCATATTCTTGCAGTCCAACATACGAGACTGCTATCATGAAATAGCCCATGCTGTTTTTTGGCTCTGCGGCAATGACCTTTTTGAAAAATTTAGTTGATTCGAGATAGTCCATATTATTCAGCATGATTTTACCCATGTACAGCATTGCCTCGGCAGACCCCTGAGCGTTGCCGGTCTGCCTGGAGTATATCTCCAGTGCTTCATCTGTTCTTTCCAGGGCTGTGAGGCTCAGGCTAATACCTGTAAGGGCTATTGCAGATGAGGGCCTGATATCCAGGGCCCTTAAGTAATACTCAGCGGCTTTTTCATGGTTACCTTTTCCCCGCATGGCGCTTGCAAGGTTTATAGTGGCTGCGAAAAAATCTGGCCTTGCCTCAACGGATATTGTGAGCTGTTCAATGGCTCTTTCTACTTCGTTTTCTATTAGTAGAGCATACCCAAGCTTATTGTGGATTGAATAGTTGCCGGATGTTACCTCAATTGTTCTGCTGTACAGGGTGACATTGTCCTTCCAGTAAGATGTCTGTTTCCAGGACAGCCCGGCAAGTATAAGGATAATTACGGCCCAGGCTCCAATAAATATGTAAGGTTTTAACCCAAGTCTGTCAAGTAGCTTCATGCTGCCAAAAGCGGCTATGATGAACAGCCCAATAAATGGCATGTATGTGTATCTGTCTGCTATGAATTGCAGCCCGACCTGGACTATGCCTATAACAGGAATAAGTGCTACAACAAAAATGCCCCATCCAACAAGAAGGTACGGATTTCTGTTCCTTTCTCTTATAACAGCAGCCCAAATGAGTATGAAAACCGCAAAACCAAGTATTCCATTGATTAGTGATATGGACTCTGGGAAAGGGTAGAGTACCGCAAGGTTAAGAGGCAGGAAAAACGTCTTAAGGTAAGCCATGTAAGCGTTGAATGTGTTGGCGATCTTCTCAATTAAAGGAAGGGTTTGCAAGCTTAGCGCTTTTGGTTCTTTTAGCTGAACATGCAATGTTATAAGGCTGGATATTACGGCAAGAAGTACGAATGGCACTTTTTCAATAAACAGTTTTTTTGATATGCCTGGTTCCTTGAACCTTTTCAGGGGCCAGTAATCAAAGAGTATAAGCAACAGGGGCAGGCTCACTAGCATTGGTTTTGACATCAGACCCAGGCTGAAAAGAACTATGCTCGCAAGATAGGCATAGATCGATCCTGCCCTTGAGTACTTTATGTATGACCCAATTGTCAGGAACATGAAGAATACACTTAGTACGTCCTTGCGTTCGGACACCCAGGCCACGGATTCCACACGTGTTGGATGAAGGGCAAAGAGCAGGGCAACTATGAGGCTCTCCCGGAAAGCCCCGGTGGTTTTTAGAAGTATAAGAAACAACAGGATCGCACTGGCCATATGCAGCATAATATTTATCAGAAGAATGCCTGAGGGCATCCCGCCGTGCAAAGTGGTATCCATCATGTATGACAACCAGGTAACAGGATGCCAGTTGCCCATGGACGAGGTTTTGAAGGCCCATGCAATGTTGTCAGGGGTTAAGCCTTGCTGTACCCTCTCGTTCATGGCAAAGTACGAGTAGTCGTCAAAACTAACGAAGTTGTGGTCCTTGGTCTGCCAGTATACAAACAGGATCGCAATTGCAATAAACAGGCAGGAAGCGATGGTAAGGTGTCTATTTGTTTCCATGTAGAAAGTATAACAATTAATTGTTGATGGAATGCGGGGCTGGATGCGCGGCATCTACTTCGTCATACCGCTCGTAGTATAGGGAAACGACTGGACCTTCATAAGGTTCTTCCTTGTATCTACTATATCCCAGACCCGGTCGGATAAGGATTATAAGGTTCGACTGGTCTCATACTATTTATATTCGACCAAATTCCTCGGTCAGACAAGCGAACTTTCGCTATAAAAGAAAAACGAATGAGATAACCATTAATAAACAAGGCCGCCCCTACGACAGGCGGCCTTGTTGGTTGAGTAATGAAATGTATTGACTTAAGTGTGTATGCCTACTACAATTGGTTGTTGGCTGGGTTAAGAAATTTCAGAAGGAGAAATGTGATGCAGGATAATGCATTAAATGGTTTTGTCCCCATTTATTATCATTTATTAAATTACATATATTGCGAGCAAGTACGAGGCGGATAATATGCCCCTGGGGGATCAAAGAATAGGCTTGAATACCGAAAAGGTGAATTACAGATGAATGAACGTACCCTGCACACCCTTCGCACTGTCTTTGGCTTTGAGAGTTTCCGGCCTCGCCAGGAGGAGGTAATTGAGCAACTCATATCGGGTGGCGATACGCTTGTGCTTATGCCTACCGGGGGTGGAAAGTCGCTCTGCTACCAGATACCCGCCATACTGCGCCAGGGGACGGGCATCGTCATCTCGCCCCTGATAGCTCTCATGCAGGACCAGGTTAGCGCGCTCTTGCAATCGGGTGTGCGGGCAGCCTTTCTTAACTCCACCCAGTCTGCGAATGAAGGCCGGAACGTACAGAACCAACTGCTTGCCGGGGAACTGGATCTCCTTTACGTAGCGCCAGAGCGGCTTATGATGCCGCATTTCCTCGATCTGCTTGGTCGGGCCAGCCCAGCCCTGTTTGCAATAGATGAGGCCCACTGTGTCTCTCAGTGGGGCCATGACTTCCGCCGGGAGTAC
>DAOWET010000278.1 GCA_030638335.1 Nitrospirota bacterium | reverse complement strand
AATGAGGAAAAGGTACTCGGAAAAATTAAACCACCCCAGGAATCCCACAATGATGGAGATCACTATTACCATCAGCCTGCGCCTGAGCTCTCCGAGGTGCTTGGAAAAGGCCATGCGGTCCTTCTCAGGCATTGCTCTCTCTGCTCTGTCCGGAGTTGTCCTGTTCGTCGTCCTCTTCAGGCGCTACACGCTCCTCAGCCGACAGGCCGCCGTAGGGGTCCTCGGGCTCAGCCGCCGAAGTATCCTCTCCAACGCCGGCATCACCGGCATCAGTCAAAGGGGCCTCTTTAACGTCAGGCTCTTTAACGTCAGGCTCTTTAACATCAGGCTCTTTAACATCAGGCTCAGCCGCCGCGGTGTCCTCCTCGGGGGGGCCATCGGCCTTGTCCCCGCCCTCATTTACGCCTTTCAGGACATCGTCAGGGTTTTCCGGGATGGGTTCGTCATTGAACCCGACGGCTTCCATGGCCTTTTCCTCAAGCGCCTTTTTCAGGTCATCGGAGCTTGTGGGGAGGTTTTCGAGGTCCAGCTTGGTCACCCCGCCCACCTCCTGGTCGATCTCATGCCTGATGTCGAACATTGCCTTCTTCAACTCTGCAACGCCCTTGCCCATGTTTTTGGCAAGCTCTGGCAGCCGCTTGGGGCCAAAGACCAGCAGGGCTACAATGAAAATGACAACCAGCTCCTGTATCCCCAGGTCAAACATCAGCGGCCCTCATCATGGTAACTGAATTCCTGCTGGTTAAAGAGCATGGATACGGAAGCGAAGAAGCGGTAGTCGGAGGACTCCTCGGTAAGGCCGATGCCCACGCCCACCATGGAATAAAGCACGTCCTCGTCCTCAAAGCGATATGCGAAACGGGCCTCTGAAAAGTATTTGTCCTCTTCTGAGTCCTTGGGCTTCATGGTATAGATCTCTGCAAGTATCTTGAGGCCCCTGGAGGCCGAGAACTCAAAGCCCAGCCCTGAGCGCCATTCGTCGTCCACCTCCTCGTCGAACTGCTCCTTGTAGAAGAAGTTGAAGTGGCCCCTGACTGGACCAACGCGCTTTGAAAGGATCAGGCCGGTGCCGGCAGCGCCCTGCGTGGAGTTGACATCTTCCCTCATGGGCATGGACATGCTTATCAGGTACGCGCAGGAGAACATGTGCCGGCTCTCGTCCAGCACACGGTGCTTTGCGCCGAAGGTCACGTCCTCTAAACTGCTGTGGTCGCCGTCGTAGTAGGGGATGTTCACGCCCAGCTCCAGGTTGTCCCATATTCCCTTGGACACACGGGTCTGGTAGCGGTAGAAGTCAGGAGAGCCTGACTGTTCGATGGAGAATTCCACGGCGAATTCCCCCTGGCCGGGGGTGTCGGCGGTTATGGTTGAGATCACCCTGTAGGGAGAGGGGGAGACATACCCCTCCAGAGGCTTGGCTGCCATCGCCCGCACTGGAAGGAGCGCAAGGATCGTAAGCAGTAAAATACCCTTTTTCATATCAGAAGATACCGCCTAGACATCACTGGATGGCTCAAGTCCCCCGTTAAGGATTGTATTACGGTACTGCGTCCATATACAGTACTGCGTCCATATAAAGAATAACATTATCACGCTGGTTCTCGCTCGTACGAAACGCGCTTGGGCAACGCATGGCACGCTATATATTCCCATGCAACGGCCCTCTTGAGGTATAATCCAGTGTGTCAACCGTCCTCAGCATAGCAGGCTCAGACCCCACTGGCGGCGCGGGCATCCAGGCCGACCTCAAGGTATTCAGGGCCATCGGATTGCTGGGCCTCTCGGTGCCCGCGGTCCTGACGGCACAGAACACAAGGGAGGTGCGGGAGGTATTCCCGGTCTATTCCGAATGCCTGAGGGCCCAGATCGAGTGCCTTCTTGAGGACATCACCCCTGACGCGCTCAAGACCGGGATGCTGTACGCAAAAACCACCGTGGACGTGGTGGCCGACGCGGTCCAGGAGTTCGGGCTCTCTAACCTGGTAATAGACCCGGTAAGCGTTTCGTCCTCCGGCACCAGCCTTATGGAGGACGGGATGCTTGACCATCTGAAGCAGACCCTTTTCCCGCTGGCGGAGGTCATAACGCCTAACATCTACGAGGCCTCGCTCTTAAGCTCAATAATGATCGAGACGCCCGCCCACATGCAGGAGGCGGCAAAGGCCCTCCTGGACATGGGCCCGCGTGCGGTTGTCATAACCGGCGGACACATGGAAGGGTTGATATCGGACTTATTCTATGACGGGACGGAACTGCAACACCTGACCGCAGAGAAGATAGGCGGCTCCTTCCATGGAACGGGGTGTTCCTTCTCCGCTGCACTGGCCGCGCATCTGGCCAAGGGCTCACCTCCCATCGAGGCCGCTGCCCTTGCCCACGAGTTCGTGCATAGCGCCATCTTAAAGGCTGCAAACCCCGGCAGCGGCATGAAGATCCTGGGCCTCTGACCGTGGCCAGGGAAAAGACATTCTACCAGTGCCAGGCCTGCGGACATTCCACCCCTCGGTGGATGGGCAAGTGCCCTGACTGCGGCCAGTGGAACACGCTGGCGGAGGAGCGGGTGGTGCGTGAGAAGAGCCCCCCTGTTCCGGGGATGCCAGGAGTTGAGCGTTCCGGCCCGCTGCCACTGAACGAGGTGCGGCCCGAGAGCACCAAGCGCGCCTCCTCAGGCCTTGGAGAACTCGACCGGGTGCTTGGCGGAGGGATCGTGCCGGGCTCGGTCGTGCTTATAGGCGGAGACCCGGGAATAGGGAAATCCACGCTCCTGCTGCAAGCGGCCTCCATGGTCAAGGGGACCGTGCTTTACGTATCAGGTGAGGAGTCGCCCGAGCAGATCAGGATCAGGGCCGACAGGATGGACATAGAATCCGACAGCATACTGATCCTGCCCGAGACAGGGATGACGCCCATCTTCTCAAACACGGCAAAGGTCAGCCCCGCGGTCCTTGTGATCGACTCCATACAGACAATGCACGACGAGAGCCTTGAGAGCGCGCCGGGCTCGGTGAGCCAGGTCAGGGAGTGCGCGGCAAAGCTCATGTTCTTT
>DAOWET010000097.1 GCA_030638335.1 Nitrospirota bacterium | reverse complement strand
GTTATTAACCCAAGAAAACCCCCTCCGTGAGGGGCCTCCTTGGGGCCACGGGCCCCTTTTAAACTGGTGGCTTTCAGCCTCGAATGTTATTAACCCAAGAAAACCCCCTCCGTGAGGGGCCTCCGTGAGGGGCCACGGGACCCTTTTATTCCATGTTTTTCATAATACCCTGCGGTCCCGGGTCGTGTCTAATCCGACTAGGGTCCAGGGACCCTAGACCGCATGGAGGTTCATTGCCTGCTTGATGATACCCTGTTTGATGATGATATAATTGATTCAATGCCTGTTTCCTTTTTACATAATTCGTATTTCCGTCAGGAGTCGTTATGGCTGAGATGATAAATTGCCCCAAATGCAAGGCATCCGTCCCCAAAAAGCCCGTCTGTTCTGAGTGCGGTTTTGATATGAAGGCCTATTTCCTTGCCAGGAAGAAGCGGCAGGCAAGCATCATTTGCCCCAAGTGCGAGGCCACGGTGCCAAGGAAGCCCATCTGCGCCGGGTGCGGCTTTGACATGAAGGCCCATATCATGGCGCTTAAGCAGAAAAAGGCCCGGAAGACTGCAATGACACAAAAGGCCGCGCCTGAACAGAAGGCTGCCGCCGCGCCTGCAGCAGAGGTGCAACAGGCTGCTGAGGTTTCTGAGGCGGGTGGCCTTTTCTCAATGAGCCTGGAAGTATTCAAGAAGCGGTGGCTTACGCTTGTGGTGATATTGCTGTCTGTGATAGCAGTCTCTGTCCTGGCCCTCACCGCGGGCAAGGGGGCCATGGATCAGTTCATAGCCGCATTCGAGGGCGGCCAGGTCGTAAAGACGCAGGACGCAAGGCCCGGGGTGTTTAAGGGAAAAGGTGGCAAAGGTGGCCAAGATGGACAAAGTGGAGTTGGGGCATCGCTTAGCATCCCCGGAAACAGCTTCCAGCCGGACCAGGAGATAGTGGTAACCTTCAGCGCCTCGTCTTCCTATCCGTCCGACGCATGGGTGGGCATCATTGCCTCCAACGTGCCTCATGGCTCAGTGAGCGAGAAGGACAGGTTTCAGTACCTGAACCGCAGGACATCGGGCACCATGACCTTTAGCGCGCCTTCAAGTCCGGGGGGTTATGACCTGAGGATGTACGACACGGACTCTGGCGGCAAGGAGGTGGCCTCTGTATCCTTTGTGGTCTCGGGCGTGGTCTCAGAAAGCGCCCGTGCGCCTGCTGTTGCATTGAGCGACGTGGCGCTTGCCACCACAAAGGACAGATACCGGGAAAATGAGGGCATAACCATCGAGTACTCCGGTTTTCCCGGCAGCCCTCAGGACTGGATAACACTGGTGGATGCCGGCGCCTCTGATGAGACCTATGGGCAGTGGTTCTATACTGAGGGAAAAACCTCGGGGACCTATGCCTTCAGCGGTGAGGGTGCGGGCGCGTATGAGCTAAGGGGGTATTTTGACTACCCCTCCGGCGGATACACGGTCCAGAGCAGGCATGCCTTCACAGTAGGCGGCGGGGCCTCTTCTGGAGGACAGGCTGCCGCCAACTGGAGCAGGTCAGGGAAGTCCGGGGCCACGGGAGAGGCAACGATAGTGCTTGACGGCAATATAGAGCAGTATGAGCTCAGGACCGGTTTCTTCTCGGGGACGAAGTTTGATGAACCGGGAAGGGCGAAGGTGCAGTTCCAGATAGAGATCCCCGGGGGCGACGAGTTCGCAGTCGGGGACAGGATCGAGATGGTGCTTGATGCCACCAGGCGCGGCAGGCATTACGTGGACGGGCAGGCCGTGGCAGACAGTTTCATGGGCGAGGACAGGGTCAATGTGGGCAACCCGGGCGCACAGGGCTTTGAGGCAAAGCTCCAGTGGGTGGCCGACGGCGGGCAGATATACTTCCCAAAGGGAGAATGCTATATCAATGTTGACCAGGCCTACACGGGCGGGGCGGACAGCGTGTTCTCCGGGAGCATAAGCGACTGCACTGTGCATTCCGCTGGCATAGACAAGCACATAATGAGCTTCAGCTTCACCATGCGCGGCCAGCCCGAGAGCTAGAGATCCAGGACGCGGTATCCTGGCTTCCATCCCGTGCCCCATCTCATGCCTGTCTCATGAGGCAGGGGGTTTCCCCCTTAGTGCGGGGTCTTGAGATATGTTAGTTTAGTAACAGGGTTTTGTGTGCAATACGCATGGCCCGTGTTTGATATGGGAAGAATATGGGGTCATCATAAGGGAGCAGCAGTAGCCTGGGCAGTGTGCATCTGTCTTGGGGCCTTTGTCATTCTGGCCTGGGCCTTCATCCCCCCGGCAATAAGCTCACCTGAGCATTCATTCCGCATAGAGCCCGAGTATGACCGTTTTCTTCAGAGGGTAGTGTTCTCGCTTGAGACAAGCACTAAGGACCTCTCGCTTCATGAGGACATCATCAGGAGCCTGCCCGAGTACTCGGAGGTCCTGATGCTGCTGCCTGAGAAGAGGGCGCAGGATATCGGCAGGCAGCTTGAAGCACTGGGGCTCAGGCAGAAGGTCAGGCTCATGGCCTTTAGCTCCAGGGTCGTTGGGAAGGAAGAGGCATACAGGCTCTACACCAGGCATGCGGAACTCAGGAAGCTAAAAAAGCGCCACTTCATGCCCCGGGGGTCTGTCTGGGCCCAGGACCTGTTCGAGGTGGGAAGGGATGAGGACGGCACCAGCGCCATTCTTGCACCATTCATCCACAAGTGGTTCGTAAAGCCCGATGCACAGTGGGGGCAGCGGCTTGAAAGCGACAACGTGTTCGTGGAGAAACTTGCATCCGGGGGTATTGAGTTTAAGAAGCTCCCGCTGGTCTTTAAGGGCGGCAATGTGCTGGTGGACAAGCTTGGGGGCCGGAGCATCGCCTTTGCCGGGGGGGATGTCATCAGGGATACTCAGCTGGTGCTTGAGGCCACCCTTGGCAAGAAGGTCAGCTCGGCCGAGGTGGTGGAAGGGCTCAAGCTGTATCTGAACGTTGACCGCGTGAAGGTCATCGGCAGGCAAACGAGCCAGCCGGTAAAGATGTTCCACCTGGATCAGGCCATGGTGCTGTTGCCGGGGGGCGTGGCCGCTGTGACCCGGATAGTGGACTATGAGTTGGCCAGCGCGAGCCGGGAGGTGGACGAGGTCCGCTGTCTTCTGGGGGAGCTGCGCGCGGAGCTTCGGGCACTTGGCTATACGATAGTGGATATCGCCGCTACGGTGGAGGACGTGGAGAACTTCCGCTATTACGTGAACGGCGTGCCCTATGTGAACAAAAGTACCGGGAAGAGGGAATTCCTTATGCCCCTCTTTAAGGCTTCTTTTGAGGGAGACAACTGGGAGCTTTTCAGAAGCAATATCTCCTCCATCGAGTCACTTGGCTACATGGTCATACCCGTGTACACCAGGGCCAACGAGCGCCGTGGCGGAATTCATTGCATCGTTAACGTTATTTCCTGATTTACTTGTGGGATGGATGGTATTTGTAATCTTCAGGTGGGGCTGCTTGCCCCCCATATTCTTTTAATGCAAAAAACCTTTCTAATATGGTTGACCCTGCCCCGATTTAGTAGACACACCGAAAGGCTTGTTGTTTAAACTAAGAGCAGGAGGTGTGTTGATGGGAATCGGAAGTGGTCGCAGGACATTTACTCAGGAGTTCAAGGAAGATGCGGTTCGGCTGGTCACAGATCGTGGAGTGCCAGTGGCGCATGCGGCACAGATGCCCTTTATTCATAGGGGCGGAACGGGTGAGACTCAAGGAATGAACCCATTATTAATTGGAGTTCTTTGCTTTGAGCTGGTTGCCTGCAATTCTTCCAATTCAGGGTTTAAGGTCATAAAGGTGTCTGTGACACCCCATGTATTTTCTAAATCAGCTTACACAAGTCCACGGAAGCGGGCCGGAACGGGGCTCTTGACTGTGATGCGTTTCCCTGTGGCCGGGTGGTCGAATGTGAGGGAGTGTGAGTGCAGGGCGATGCCTCGCGTGCCGCTTTTTCCAAGCCCGTAGATCTCGTCTCCCACTATGGGGCAGTCCAGGGTGCTCGCCATATGCACCCTTATCTGGTGCTTGCGCCCGGTCTCTATTCTTACCTCCAGCAGGCGGCGCGGGCCATCGCCTTTTAATATTTTGTAGTGAGTGACCGCCTCCTGAGAGCCCTTGACGCCTTCTTCGCAGACGTAGACGATCTTGGCGCGGTTTTCGCACAGGAAGTTCCTGACCGTCCCTTCCGACCGTGGCGGGCAGCCATCAACCACCGCGTGGTAGACCTTCTCCGCGCCTGCCCAGTTTTTCTGTAACTTGCGCTTGGCATTCTCGTCCTTTGCGAGGACCATTACGCCTGAGGCGTCGCGGTCGAGGCGGTGCACTATGAATATGCGCTTTTCGCCTGCGGTGGTCTCCTTTACATACTCCATGACCTTTCTGTAAAGGGTCTTTGTGCGTTCCTTGTCAGTTGCTATTGAGAGCATCCCGGTGGGCTTGTCCACGACTATCAGGTGCTCGTCCTCCAGCAGGATTTTCACGGCAAGACGTCTTTTAGCACCTCTTGCGCTTTTCAGGGCAGCCGGGGCGGAGGACTTCTTTCTGGTTTCTTTGTCTTTTCCTTTCTGGCTTATCTCTATGAGTAGTCCCGGGAGCACGGCAAAGTCAGGCCTTGCCTGTATTTCTCCGTCAACCGTTACGCGGTGGTTCTTGATGAGTTTTCGCACAGCAGTCTTGCTTGCCGAGTCCATCATCTCAAGAACTGCGTCCTGGAGGGTTCCTGCTGTTTTTGTCTTGGTCTTCACACTCGTATCATAACTTAAAGAATGTGCTTGAAGCATGTATTGCCACAGGGATAAATGAGGATGCTGCAGCCCGTATAATTATCTGAAAAAAAGGGGTGTGTCCTGTTTATGCCTTTGACAGAGGGTATATCTCTGTATAAGCTATAGAAACCGCTGCATATCGTGCAAGGGAGCGTGTGAGATGGCAATGATCGAGAAATGGATGTGGGACAGGGAGATGGTCCGCATCTGGACCTGGTGGCCGTTATTGCTGTCATTGATCCTGACGGCCGCGTTCTTCCCGACTCAAGGCACGGACGCGCTCTACCTGCTTTTCATAGCCTGTTTTTCCTTGATGGGGGTCATTTACGGGTTTGTGGGAAAGAAGGTGAAAGGCGTTATGGAAAAGGCCTCAAAGCTGCCCGGCGAGGCGGCGGAGAGCCTTATGGTCATCGGACGCATCCAGTCCCCGGGCGTTGTGGTCTTTAAAGACACGGAGATAGTCCTCATGCCAATAGTTGGCGAGACCGTTACTGTTGCCATAAGCGACATTACTTCCGTCAAGGAGACCGGCTGGCTGAACGGTAAGAAGCTCTGGGGCAAGAGGGGGTTTTACCTCACCACACCTGAGAAAAAGAAGTTAGGTTTTGCAGTGGTAGAAGAAATAGCTGTTCGCTGGTCATACAAGCTCAGGCACGCAGTACCGGAGATGAGATTCAAATAGGTATGGTGTCCCCCTATTTGCCGCCTGGGGCAGATGTGGATGCTACAGCCTGCATGATTGTGGAAAACGTGGTGTGTGTCCCTATATTCGTGTTAAATTTGAACGGAAATATTCCAGATTGTGAGATCTGGCGGTGTATCAGTTTTGCTTTTTAACTCAATACCACTTATTCTTCCATCACAAAGATTTTCCAGAATATTACTGCCTTTCTTTGTATGGGTGGCAACGACAATTAAACGTCGCCTCTCATCGCGGCAGAATGGCAGCAGTATCTCTTCAAAAAACTGTTTCATGCATTCGACAGCAAAACCTTTCTTGATATTATGAATCCGCGCAAAAGACGTTATGTTGACATGGCTGTCTGCGTGACGATATATGCTGACCAGCATATATGCCTCATTTTCTTTTGATACGAGGTAATAGGCCCTTTTGTCGGAAGACAACGCATGAGGTTTTCCATTCTCATTTTCAAATTTAAAGGATTCTTTGAAGTTATCAAGAGCTTCGCCACTAAGCGTGCTAATGATATTGTCTGTCTTGGTTTGTGTTAGTTCACTTATCTGAAAAGTTCTTTTGCCTATGATGCCCTCCTGATTCGCAATATGAGTTTATCAGGAAACATATCCACAGGCAAGGGCTAGGAGAGTGAGATTATTAGCAATAGGTATGCTGTCCCCATATTTTGCCATTGTCAGACTGCGGGATTATCAGATAAACGGGGTGTGCCCCTAAGTGTTTCAATGGGTTGTATGCTTCTTTTTCTTGACATTTATCGTTGTGAAGTGTAACATTGTTTAATTAGTCGGTAAGAGTTGACATCCGATCAATTCGAACGATTAAGGTGAGAGATTAGACAAGATCCTTGCCTAGTCTTGTTTCCCCTCCTGATGTTTGTCAGAAGGAGGGGAAAATATTTGATTTGCATGAGGTTCAAATGCTTATAACAGTTCAGTTTCCAATGACTGATCCACGTCCATTTCTTCCGGAATCTACTGCCCAACTTAAAGTTCCTTCCTGGCCGCTACCAAGACCTGGAAGGGATTTTGTTCGAAACTTTGGCATGGTGCGCACTCGTAGAAAGGGGGTGCCATCACCTCAGTTCTTATGCGATGATTATTATTATTCATCTGCCGCATCAGCTATAAAATTATTTGATATTAGCAAGAGAAATTTTGGTTCTACTAGAGTGTCAGTTGAACTGGAATGTGCTTTCCGCCGTTTTTTTTCAAATGGTGCAGCTGTTGGTCGAGTTGAAATAGGTTTTAATGCTTTGTCTTACAGAATGCTCACAGGTGATGAAAGTCTTGAATTGCTAAATGAATGTCTTTGTCTTCCTACTATGGTAAAACAGCATTTTGATGAGCCAAGAAGGAGGGCATTACATTTTCAGGGTAAAGCTTTAGCCAAACTCTATTTATTTTCAACTACTAAAACCAGTGCCATTAGTTCTGGTTTATTAAATAATATTCATGTGTCAGCGTGTGAGCCAATTATTTTACTTGAATATGATGTTGATGAAATTGCAAAAGCTATGCCTTCTGGATGCAAAATAATTGATCCTGAAACAGTTGGTGGAATTTCTGTTGCATATACCAAATTCGTTAGTAGTGGAAAAAGTACCGGCATATGGTTATTGGGGAGTGATGTGAGTAAAAGAGATGTTGCTCGCAGACTTAGGCTATGTCTGCTAAGATTGCATGCAGAGCAGCAAACGCTTACACAAATACTTCGTTGGATAATTCAAGGCATTATCCAGTATAAACCACATACTACACATGGTGATAAACTGGAGAATTATCTTAACAATGCAACAAAACTGATTTTTCAGAAGCATAGAAATGGTGTCAGCCAAGTCGCTATAAGAGATGTTTTGACAGCGTATGAATGGGTTATGAATTCCGGTGAAAAGGATATTCTTCTGGAAACACTTAAGGGTGCTAGGCGGCAAGTGCTTGAAAAGCTTGAGCGCTTTAGTGTGCAACAAAAATACGGGAAACGAAAAATATACGTTAGTGTTCCAGGTGGTATACATGGAGGTGATCTGAACATTATGGAAAACGGACCTCAGCAAACAGTCCAGATCAATTATGGGTCTGGAAATGTCTTTAATGGCGATACAATAGCTGCTGGCAACATTACTGATAGCTTTAACAATGCTGGGAAAGCTTCCAGTAGTGATACCCAAGATGCATTAATATCTTTAACGAAAGTTGTTGCAGAATTATGTGAGAAGCTGGATGTCAGTGAACAGCAGAAAGCGTCTCGTAAGTTGAAGGCTCTTACAGAGGAAGCAACGTCAGTTGAAGTTGACAAATCATTTTTGAAAGTTACTGGTGAGGGTCTCATTGAGGCAGCAAGAACTGTTGCAGAAATGGTGGGCCCAATTACTATTGCTGTCAAGGGTGTTCTAAATATCTTTGGTATTCCAATCTGAGTGTTTTGTTGGCTTACTTTGATTAACAAGAATATTTTGTGAACCCCCACGAAATATAATAAGTCTTATTTGACAAACCAAAGTACATAAATGCTAACTATAGTACTAGAAACTTCACAAATTAGAAAAAGATTGGAAATAGTTATTAACTATGAAATTAATGGGGACGGTTCTATTTAATTACATATTAAGCAAAATAATATTAATCAAAGTTTAGAAAAAACGGGTCGAATCGACTCTGCGCGAAAGGACGCTCCGACCTTTTCTTAGAGGGAGAATCTTTTGTTTTTTATTTTAATTGAGATTTTTATTAACTGGAGTTATTAAAATCGGGCCTTTTGTAAATGTAAAAAGCACATTTCCGCAAGGTCTTGCGCCTGATTTACTAACTCCGGTTTG
>DAOWET010000261.1 GCA_030638335.1 Nitrospirota bacterium | reverse complement strand
TTGACGAATCCGTGCCTGACGATGACGAAAAGCTCATGCGCATCAAGCAGATAATGGAAGGCTTCGGGGATTCGGACGTATACGCAGAGGTGCTGCTGGACAGCGAGATGAAATACAAGGGCAAGGTCATTGCCGCGGAACTGGCTGGAAAGACGCGCTCGAAGAACGCTGTCCCCGCGCTTATAGAACAGCTCGCGACTGACATACGAGATCTTCGAAAGGCCGCCGCTCACTCGCTTGGGCTTATCGGCACGGACGAGGCCAGACGCTCGCTCATAGGCCTTATAGGCGACCCCGAGAGCAATGTGAGGAAGATGGCCATAACTTTCCTGGGGTTCGTCCCTCACCCGGATTCCTTTGATCCTTTGCTGAAACACCTGGACGAGGAACCCTATAACGACGTCATCGAGGAGATAATAAAATCCCTGCTCAAGGTGGACCCGGCAAGCCTTTACAGCCATATGGATGATTTCAAGCCCCAGATAAGGGAGGCCGTTGGCAGGTTCGCCTCTGACCTGGACATACTGCTCAAGCTCTCAAACGACCCCGAACTGGCGGTAAAGCTCTCGGCCATATCAAGCCTTGGGGAACTCACGGACAAGAAGGCCTCGGACAGGATAGTGGAGGCCATACGCGACGACGACCCGGAGGTCAGGCGCACGGCGGTTATCGCTCTTGGTTCGATGGAGATCGGACAGGAAAATTTAAAACCCCTCCTGCAGGACAAGGACATGTGGGTCAGGGTACACGCGGTAAGGAGCCTTGGCAACAGCCTCAGGCAGGACATGGTGGAAGCCCTTGCCCCGATGCTCAAGGACAAAGAGATCCCCGTAGTGCTTGCGGCCGTGGAGAGCATTGCCCTCATAGGGGGCAAGGACGCATTTGCCCGGCTAAGCACGATAGCCGACCACAGGGACGAGACGGTCAGAAAGGCCGTGCTGGAAGTTATAGAGGGATTATAGAATACGGACATGGGTCGCATAATAATGACAGAAGGGTTCAGATAAAGGCATGGGATACATACTCAGTGATTCCACATTCACCCAGCTTGCCGAGTTCATCAAGGACAAGACCGGCATTAATATCCCTCCTACGAAAAAATACCTGATCGAGAACCGCCTGTTCAAGACCCTGGAGGACTACAACCTCAAGGGCTATGACGAGTATCTGTACCTCCTTAAGTACTCGGGCAACGGCAAGGAGATAAACCGCCTCTTCGACGCCATAACGACCAACGAGACCTTTTTCTTCCGCGAGCCCCTGCAGTTCGACGTCTTCGTGGAGCACATACTGCCGCGCGTGATAGAGAGGAAGCACGGGATGAAGAACATACGCATATGGTCTGCCGCCTGCTCCTCAGGGGAGGAGGCCTACACGCTCTCCATGCTGCTTAAGGAAAAACGGCCTGACGTCACCGCCGAGATAATCGCCTCGGACATCAGCCAGCAGGTTATCAGCGCGGCAGAGAGCGGGGTCTACACCTCCTACTCCATCAGGAACGTGGACGACCTCTACATGCGGAAGTACTTCACAAGGCAAGGGGAGACATACCTCCTTGACGAGAAGATCAGGCATTCGGTGAGGTTCAGGCAGCACAACATGCTGAGCCCCCTGAGGCCGCCCGAGCTGAACAACTTCGACGTGGTGTTCTGCCGCAACGTCCTCATATACTTCGACATAAAAACCAAACAGGAGGCGGTCTCCACGACCTATGACAGCCTGACCGCGGGCGGCTTCCTCATCATCGGCTCCTCAGAGAGCCTGCATAACATAACAAGGGCTTTTAAGCCGACGACCATCGACAGAGTGGTCGCATATGAAAAAATATAAAGGGGGTGGCACAACAGGGTCATGACTATACTTGTGGTTGACGACGACAAAACAACGAGGAAGATCCTCGGGATATACCTGAAGGCAAAGGGCTACGCTGTTGTGTACGCCGAGAACGGCCTTGAGGCAATGGAGAAGCTCGGCACCGAGAACATCAACCTCGTGATGACCGACCTGAACATGCCCTACATGGACGGCCACGAACTCACACGGACCATCCGCAACGACGAGCGCCTCAAGCACATACCGATCCTCATGGTGACGACAGAGGCTGACGAGGAAGAGAAGGCCAAGGCCCTTCAGGCGGGGGCCGACGGCTATATGGTGAAGCCCGTGTCCGCGGACATGGTCTCACAGAACATAAGGAACATCCTGTCCGACATATTCGATAAAGGAGGAAGTTTAAATGCCTGATCCCGGCATCAGAATTCTTATAGTGGACGACTTCTCCACAATGCGCAGGATAATCAAGAACATCCTTAAGCAGCTCGGGTACGAGAACGTGGAAGAGGCGGAAAACGGAGCCGACGCGTATGAGATGCTCGACGTAGAAAAATTCGATTTCGTTATAACCGACTGGAACATGCCGGTCATGGACGGCCTGGGGCTTCTGAAGAAGATCCGCACTGACCCGGACCAGAAGCACCTTCCCGTGCTCATGGTGACCGCTGAGGCTGAAAAAGACAAGGTGGTCACGGCAATACAGGCAGGGGTCAACAACTATATCGTCAAACCCTTCACCGCCGAGGTGCTGAAGGAGAAGATGGACAAGATCTTTGGCGGGTAGTGGCATGCGGGATGAACACGGAACTTCAACTTTGCAAGACCAGAAGGAGAGCATGTGATGTCCGATGGCATGGAAGAAATAATTGATGATTTCATAACCGAGGCCGAGGAGTCGCTGGAGAAGATAGACCCCCTGTTCGTGGAACTGGAGGAAAAGGGCTACGACAGCGAACTCATGAACGGCATATTCCGCAGCGTCCACACGATAAAGGGCGCGGCCGGCTTCCTCGGATTCCAGGACATCGTGGACGTCTCCCACAAGACCGAGAGCCTCCTCAAGAAACTCCGTGACGGGGACCTGGGCATTTCATCGGACCTCATAACACTCATATTAAAAAGCGTTGACATGCTCAAAGCGCTCCTGCAGATCATTAAGACCAAGGACGCACGCCCGGCGGACATGGACTCACTGCTTGGAGAACTGGACAGCACACTGGCCGCCGTCTCGGAAACCGCTTCCGGCGGGTCACCCGCCGCAGAGCCCACAATGCAGGATGAGGCGGACCTTGCCGTTGCGGAGACCGCACAGGAGTGGCCCGAGGACGATATACGGCTGTCAGAGGACACGCATGTGCCTCCTGTGGAAGAGGCCCTGGAGCCCATGGAGCCCCCTGTTCCGGCTTTTGAGGAAGAGGCCCCGGAGGTCCCGGAGCCGCCAGTGGCGCCTCCTGTGGAAGAGGCCCCGAAGACCGAGCCCATGGCGGACGAGTCCGAGCCTGAACCCGAACTTGAAATGGATGAGGACCTTGAGGAAGCGTCAATGGCCGAGGCAGTCTCCATGGCCATCGATTCGGTGCTCTCCTTGAGTGATGAGCCCCTTGCGGAGGAAGCCCTCAAGGCAACTGATGTAAAGGCTGAGGCAGATGAGACAGCGGTTGCCGCACCCGCCAGTGACAAGCCCGAGGAACAGAAAAGGTCCGCCTCCCCGCAGCAGGCACAGCCGGCAAAGAGCGGTATGCGGACCCTGCGAGTTGACGTGGACCGCATAGACAAGGTCATGAACCTCACGGGAGAGATCGTGCTCGTAAGGAACAGGCTCCTCAACATAGCCGGATACCTGGACCAGAAATACGCTGGAGACGACCATGTGGACGGGCTCCAGGAATCCGTGAGCTTCCTGGACCTGATCACCGCGGACCTCCAGCTCGGCGTCATGAAGATGCGCATGCAGCCCATCAAGAAGGTCTTCGGGAAATTCCCCCGCCTGGTGCGCGACATATCACAGAACCTTGGCAAGGACGTCCATCTGAGCATCTCCGGCGAGGACACCGAAGTGGACCGCACGGTCATCGAACGCATCGGAGACCCCCTGGTGCATATAATCCGCAATGCCATAGACCACGGGATAGAGAGCATCGCAGAGCGCCAGAGGAAAGGGAAGTCCGCAAAGGGCCTTGTGGAGATATCCGCATACCAGCAGGGAAGCCAGATAGTGATAGAGGTCTCTGACGACGGCCGGGGCATCAACGTGCCTGCCATCAGGGCAAAGGCCCTCCAGAACGGGCTGGTCTCGGAGGATGAGGGCCAGCGGATGACCGACAAGGAGGCCATAAACCTTATCTTCAACGCCGGCTTCTCCACTGTAGAGGTGGTCTCCGAGCTCAGCGGCCGCGGCGTGGGCATGGACGTGGTCAAGACCAACATCTCTAAGCTCAACGGGTATGTGGATATATTGACCACAGAGGATGCGGGCACCACCGTGCGCATAAACATACCGCTGACGCTTGCCATCATCCAGGCCCTCATGATCCGCACCGGAGGCGTGCAGTACGCCATCCCTCTGGGCGTCATCGAAGAGACGATAAAGGTCACGCAGGAGGACATAGACAACGTCACGGGCCAGCCTGTGCTGAAGATCCGCGACCGGGTATTCACCATGGCCGAGCTTACGGACGTGCTGAACGCCCCGGCGCCGGAGCATGAGCTCGCGGACCGCTACGTGCTGGTCATCGCTGTGGGGGACAGGCATTTCTGCATAGCTGTTGACGAGCTTCTGGGCCAGGAAGAGGTCGTCATCAAGGCCATCGACGGCATCGACACTGATGCCACTGGCATACTGGGCGCCACTATCACGGGCGAAGGCAAGATCGTGCTTATCCTTGATCCAGCCGGCATGTCAAGGGTGGTGTCCGGGCTCAAGGGTGTCTGAGCATATCATTCGGAGGGAATATGCAGCAATACATAGGATTTAAACTCAACTTGAACGAATTCACCTTGCCTATACTGAAGGTCAGGGAGATCATCAACACGCCTGAGATCACACAGCTGCCACAGGCCCCCCCTTACATGAAGGGCATAGTAAATATCAGGGGGACGATAATCCCCGTGGTAGACCTCAAGAAGCTCATAGGATCGGATGAGATCGACTCTGGCGAGGAAAGCGGTGGCAAGGTCATAGTCATAATTAACCGCAACGCCACTTTCGGCATTCTTGTGGACTCCATCACCAGCGTCATAAACATTGACGAGGCCGATATTGAGCCACCGGAGGGCTTCATGAGCGACTCCGCCATGGACCGCGTGGAGGGTGTTGCGAAGTTCGACGACAGGCTCATCATACTTCTGGACACGGACAAGCTTGTGGCGCAGGACGAGATAGGGCTGATGGATGCCGGCCTGTCCGACATTCCGGGCGGCGCCACTGAGGAGGTCAGGCAGATAGAGCCGGGCTCTGGGCCTGCCGCTTCTTCCGCCACAGCGCCCAGGCAGGCTACTGCCGCCGCTCCGGCGGCTCCCAAGCGCGCCGCCGCTGCCAGAGACGCCACACAACAGGTGCGCGAGGCCAAGGAAATGCTGAGCATGAAGTTCAGCGACAACGAGTCCAAGAACAACTTCCTGATGAAACTCGTCAAGCTCATAGAGACCATGGCAAGCAAGGATTTCAATACGGCTGACACAATGATATCCGAGATGCTCCAGCACACGGAGGGCGACCTGTACAACCGGATCGGCCAGGTGACCCGCAAGCTCCACAACTCCCTCAAGGAGTTCAGGAGCGCGCTGGACCCGAAGATAAGGCAGTTAGCAAACGAAGACGTGCCCCAGGCCGTGGACAGGCTCGAGTACGTCATATCAAAGAGCGAAGAGGCCGCCCACCGCACCATGGGAGTCGTGGAAAAATACCAGCTCAACCTGCCGGAGTTCGAGGCCCACGTGGGCAATGTGAGCGCACCCGATGAGTCAAAGGAATACCTCCGCGCATTCAGCCAGTCCCTCAAGAACGACCTCAACGAGATAATGCTTGCCCAGGAGTTCCAGGACATTACCGGGCAGACCATACACCGCGTGATAGACCTCGTGAACTCCATCGAGGTCGAGCTCATAGGGCTTATTACTACCTTTGGCGAGCGCGAGGGCACGGAGACGCCTGCCCAGGAGCCCCGGCAGTCAGCCGAGAAGATCACTCAGACCGAGGTCGAGGACCTCCTGAAGGAATTCGGTTTCTGATGGTCCGGGTCCTTATTGTCGACGATTCCGCATTCATGCGGAACGCGCTCTCCAGCATGCTCTCATCGGACAAGGAGATCCAGGTGGTGGGGACTGCGCGAAACGGGATCGAGGCCATTGCCAAGGTAAAGACCCTCCGCCCTGATATCGTCACACTGGACGTGGAAATGCCTCGCATGGACGGCCTCGACGCCCTGAGGCACATAATGGCTGAAAACCCCGTGCCCGTGGTCATGGTGAGCTCCCTTACCGAAGAGGGCGCAAAGGTCACGCTGGAAGCCCTGGAGATCGGCGCGCTGGACTTCATTCCCAAGAACCTGCACGACCTCTCCGTCAACATCCTCAAGCTCAAGGAAACCCTCGTAGAGAAGATAAAACTCCTTTCGCACACGAGCAGGGCCAAGCTCATAAGAAAGGCGCCGCCTTTAAGCAAACCCCTTAAAGAGACAAAACCGGAATCGGAAACTGTGGCCCGCCAGGATCGGGCCATCGGACAAAGGCGCATGGGGATACTTGCCATAGGCACATCCACCGGAGGGCCAAAGGCGCTGCAGGAGATACTGCCAAGCCTGCCGGCGAACTTCCCGGTGCCCATAGTCATCGCCCAGCACATGCCCTCCAATTTCACAGGGCCTTTTGCCGAGAGGCTTGACTCGCTGAGCGAGCTAACAGTGAAGGAGGCGGCTGAGGGCGACACCTTAAAACCCGGGCATGCCTATATCGCCCCCGGGGGGCATAACATGCGCGTTGCCCGCACCAGTGGGCTTGAGAGCTCCATCATGATCTCCGAGAACAAGGAAGAATATATCTATTGCCCGTCGGTGGATGCGCTTTTCCTGTCTGCCAACGAGACATACCCCGGCAGGACTCTGGGGCTGGTGCTCACCGGGATGGGCCACGACGGGCTCGACGGAGCCCGTGAGCTTAGAAGATCCGGAGCTCGCATCTTTGCCCAGGACGAGGACACATGCGTGGTCTTCGGGATGCCAAAGGCGGTGGTTGATGCCGACCTGGTGGACAAGGTACTGCCGCTTGAGAGAATAGCCGGAGAGGTCATCAACTCGGTTTAGTCCGCTTATTTCACAAGGTGGTCCATGGCCTTCAGTTAATAAAAGGAGCCCGTGGCCCCGGTCACGGACCGGCTTTAAAAGGTCGAGTCGACCCGACCAGCATCCTTCTAAAGTGAATAGTATCAATACAGGTTTCATGGAGACCTCTTATTTGCTCCCTTCGGGAGCAGAACCGAATCCTTTTAAAGTAAAAACTTTCAATACAGGTAGAGATTCTACGTAACATTTCCCCAGGACGTTTGAGGCGGCTGCCACCAGTTTAAATGGGGCCCGTGGCCCCGGTCATGGACCGGGCTTAAAAGGTCGCCACGACCCGACCAGCATCCTCCTAAAGCAATCACTTTCAATACAGGAGAAGTTTCTACGTTGCGTACACTTGTCAGCGGTTGAGGCGGAAACCGCCGGTTAAAAGGGGCCCGTGGCCCCCCCCGCCCTCAGGGCTGCTTACGGCGCGGTAAGCCTGTGATATAATAAGTCATCTAACAGCCAATCATCCTTCATAAGGGGCAAAAGGGGGTACGATGGAGCAATTTAC
>DAOWET010000228.1 GCA_030638335.1 Nitrospirota bacterium | reverse complement strand
TTCGAGGCTGACGGCCACCAGTTTAATCGAGTCCGTGGCTCGTTCGAGGCTGACGGCCACCAGTTTAATCGAGTCCGTGGCTCGTTCGAGGCTGACGGCCACCAGTTAAATCGAGCCCATGGCTCGTTCGAGGCTGACGGCCCCCAGTTTAATCGAGCCCGTGGCTCGTTCGGGGCTGACGGCCACCAGTTTAATCGAGCCCATGGCTCGTTCGAGGCCGACAGCCACCAGTTTAAAAGGGGGTCCGTGACCCCCTGGTGCATTAAAACTGTTAGAATCATATTCCAATGTCCGCTTACAGAAAAAAAGAGGTGCTGAGCTGGTGCCTGTATGACTTTGCCAACTCCACGTATTCCGCCGTCATAGTCGCGGTCATCTTCCCGGTCTACTACACGGGATATATCGTGGGCAACGATGCGGGCCTTGGCGACCTGTGGTGGGGCCGGGCCATATCGCTTAGCATGTTGTTTGTGGCCCTCACCTCCCCCGTGCTTGGGGGCATAGCGGATTTCGCGGGCCTGAGAAAGAGGTTCCTGCTTGGGTTCACGGCCCTTTGCGTCACGTGCGTTGCCATGCTTGGCTCGCTCAAGGCCGGGATGGTCATACAGGGGTTCGTCCTCATCACCCTGGCCAACATAGGCATGGAAGGGGCCATGGTCTTTTACAATTCCTACCTGCCCGATATCGCCTCCAGGCAGTATCAGGGAAGGGTCTCCTCATGGGGGTTCGGCATAGGGTACGCCGGAAGCATGCTCTCGCTTATTATTGCGCTTCCGCTGGTAAAGGGCGGGCATTACGCCCTTACGTGGCTGATGGTCTCAGCCATGTTCGCACTATTTTCCATCCCCGCATTCAGGTTCCTTCCTCCCGACAGGTCGAAAAACCTCATGGCTGATTCCGCCTCATCCATATCAAAGGGCATAAGCCATACTTTTGCCACACTGAAGGAGCTGTGGAAGGATTCCGAAGCGAAAAAATTCCTGCTTGGATACCTGCTTTACGCGGACGGGGTGAACACGGTCATCGTGTTCTCAAGCGTATTTGCGGCAACCACTCTGGGCTTTGCAACAGGGGAACTGATTGTCCTGTATATCGTCGTGCAGGCCACGGCCCTTACAGGGGCCTTTGCAATGGCAAAGCCAACGGACCTGTGGGGGCCAAAGAAGGTGGTCATGATATCGCTTGTCATGTGGAGCACGGTGTGCGTGCTGGCGTTCTTTGTTACTGAGAAGGCCCACTTCTGGGCAGTGGGCACCCTTGCCGGCCTCTCGCTTGGCACGGTGCAGGCCGCCTCCAGGGCATTTTTCGCCCAGTTCATACCCAAGGGGCATGAGTCGGAATACTTCGGGGTCTATACCCTTGCCGGAAAGACATCCGCCATACTTGGTCCACTGGTCTTCGGCATTGTGTCCACACAGTTCGGGAGCCAGCGGCCTGCAATACTGTCAGTTATCATGTTCTTTGCCGTGGGTATGTGCGTGATCCATTTTGTAAGGGCCGGAGGACCTAACGTATCTTAGGCCGGAAGGAGAACAGTTTCACATTATGCACGGGCAGGTTCAGTTAATAAAATCCCGGACGTACTTCTTGACGGTCCTGCGGTCAAGCCCAGTCCTTTTAGAGACTGCCTCATAAGTGCCATGCGCCTCATAAAGAAGCCCGCAGTAGCCTGAGACAAGCCCTTTGTACGAGAGCTCCCCACCGGCTATCGCCCTGATGAATGCGTCTTTTCCTTTTGGTTCTTCTAAAGGTCCCTCCACCTCGTATCTCCTTTTTAGAAGAACGCGCCTGATGCACTGCTCCAGTTCGCGGACGTTGCCGGGCCAGGCATAATTGCCGGGCACCTGCCCCCTTATGTCGGCCTTCACGGACTTTTCCATATCAGGGGAACTCTCGCCCACTATCCTTGAGAGCATATGGCCTATGAGGTCGTCAAGCTCTCCCGGCTCCTGCCGTATCCGCTCGCGCAGGGGGGGCACGGTGATGATGTCCGTGCACAGGCGGTAGAAGAAATCGTCCCTGAACCCGCCCTCTGAGCGCAAGGCCTGCATCGGCCTGTTCGTGGCCGCAACCACGCGCCCGGAGAATCGCATCTTCTCGTGGCTGCCTACAGGTGAGTACTCCCTGTCCTGGAGCACCTGTAACAGCTTGATCTGCACAGGGACCGAGACCTCGCCTATCTCGTCAAGGAATATGGCCCCATGCGGGCTGCACCTTGAGAACACGCCCTTGTGGTCAGCCGTGGCCCCGGTGAAGGAACCCTTCTTGTGCCCGAAGAGCTCGCTCTCTATCAACTGCTCGGAGAACTGCGAGAGGTTCAGCCAGACAAAGGCGCGAGAGAAGCTCTCGCTGAAACAACCCTTGCCCTCGTCAAAGGGGATGTAACCGGAACGGCCGATGGCGCTTGCAGCGATTCCTTTGCCCGTGCCGGTCTCGCCAAGCAGCAAGGTGGAGTAGTCCTCCATGCGGCTCCATATGTTTCGCGCATAGAGCATGATGTCGTGGGTGAACACATTGTTCCAGAGGTCGAGCCGGAGCTGCTTCATCACAGGGCTCTTGCCCACAATGCCACGGTGGATGAAATAGTAGGCCCTGCGCATCTGGAAGAAGAAGCAGAAATAGTGCACCGCCTCATCGTGGCTGAAGCCGTATCGCTCGATCATGGATATGGCCTCGCCGGCAAAGGAGACCGGACAGGGATAGTCGTCCTTCCGCGTGAACTGCTCTGAGATCAGCTCGTCAAAGGACGGCCCAAGATGGTGGAAGACCTCAAAGAGGAACGCATTCTCAAGGAGCGTCCTGTCTTGTCCTCGAAAATCCCTTATGTCCCGGTTGCCCGAGTCCACAAGTGAGGCGATCAGCCTGCCTGCCTCATCTATGACCATGTCCATGCGCTCGTTATAGGGGGTGCCGTCCGGTATGTGGACAAAAGCATGGTCAGCCGCCTCGCGCTCGTCAGAGAAGGGGTTGGCAAAAATTATCCTCGACAGCCTTCCCAGGGCCTCCCGCTGGCTTGCTGATAGTTTTTTCCTTGCCATTGTACATTTATTGTATATTGATATACATTAATTGTCAATCAATTCCTTCTAAAACTACTCTCAATGATCAGCAATATCCATCTTATTCCCTTTTAATTCAACAGGTTAACCAACCTTCACGCTCCCTGGCATGTTTTCTGCTTTATCAATGACATGAAGAAGACACAGAAACCAGAGGAGGTGATAGAGAAAAGGCGATGACCAGGATGGGGAATATCCGGATCAACCGGGAAAAAGTTAAAAAACCGTTGGAGGGATAGGTGATGAAGATACAGACAGATAAGCAGAGAGAGCAGGACTGCAGCATAATCTGGCCGATCATTGTGGCAGTGGCAGTGTGGGGAGCGTTCATATTCGCGATGATAAACCCCGCGCATGCCGCGGGGCTGCTGATAGCTGACGGCGGTTTTGGAGGAAGGCTGGAGGTAAAGGAACACAGGGTGGACGTGAAGGTAAACAACGGCGTGGTGGTGACAAAGGTCACGCAGGTCTTTAAGAACATGGAGAGCCGCCAGGTGGAAGCGCTCTATACGTTCCCTGTGCCAAGGGGCGCGTCAGTGTCCAACTTCAGCATGTGGATAAACGGAGCGGAGATGGTGGGAGAGGTGCTCGAAAAACAGAGGGCGCGCGAGATATACAACAGCTATAAACAGGTACGGCGCGACCCTGGCCTGCTTGAGCAGAAGGACTACAAGACCTTCGAGATGCGCATCTTCCCCATCGCGGCAGGCGCGGAGCAGAAGGTGGAGATCACCTACTACCAGGAACTGGAGTTCGACCATGACATGGCGACATATGTCTATCCCCTTGACTCCGTATCAGTGCCGGGCGTTGACCCGGGCGTAAAGGGCACCTTCGGGATGAACGTGGAGATGGTCTCGGCGGTCCCCATCGTCCTGCTTGAGAGCACCAGCCATCCTGATGATTTCGTGATGCTCAACCACAGCGACAACTACGCACAGGCAAGCCTGGAGACCGCAGGCGGCAGCCTGGCCCGCGACGTTGTGCTTCACTTCGGGCTCAAGCGCCCCAGGACGGGCATGGACCTCGTCACCTCCAACGTAAGGGGCGACGACGGATACTTCATGATGACAATAACCGCGGGCGAGGAACTCTCCATGCATGACATGGGCATGGACTACGTCTTTGTGCTCGACGTATCCGGCAGCATGGGCTCTGACCGCAAGCTGGCCATCTCGCAGGATTCGCTTGAGGCCTTTATCCGCGAGCTGGGCCCTGACGACCGGTTTGAGCTGATGATCTTCAATCTGACGCCGGAGACGCTCTTCGGACAGCTTGCCCGGACAGACGAAGGGTCAAAGCAGAGCGCGTACCAGTACCTTGCCTCACAGGAAGCAAGGGGAGGGACCAACCTGGCACCGGCCATGAGGACCGCCTACAAGTACGCAAACGCTGACCGCGCCCTGAACGTGGTGGTATTGAGCGACGGCATGACCGAGCAAGGTGAGCGCGCGGAACTTCTGAGGCTCATCCAGTCCAGGCCCGCATCCTCAAGGGTCTTCTGCATCGGCATCGGCAACGAGGTGAACAAGCCCCTGCTTGAGCAGGTAGCCCAGGACAGCGGCGGGCTTGCGGCCTTTATCTCAAGAGGCGATGATTTCCAGCGGCAGGCAAAGGCATTCAGGCGGAAGCTCATGCGCCCGGCCATTACGGATATTGAACTGTCCTTCGACGGCATCAGGGTCTATGACGTTGAACCCGCGATAGTTCCGAATCTGTTTTACGGCTCTCCGGTGCGCATATACGGCAGGTACTCCGGAGGCAAGGAGGGCACTGTCAAACTGGACGCCACGATCCTTGGCAAACGCACAAAGCAGGAGATCACTTTTGAGTTTCCCAAAAAGGACGAGACCAACCCGGAGATAGAACGCATGTGGGCACTTAAGAGGGTGGATTCGCTTCTTAAGAAGGCTGACCGCTCCGGCGACCGCGGCCCTGTGAAGGACGAGATAGTAAGGCTTGGCGAGGGATATTCCATTGTGACCGAATACACATCGTTCCTTGTATTAGAGAACGATGAGGAATATCGCAGGTGGAAGATAGAGCGCAGAAACGAGGGCAGGATCAAACGCGACCGCCAGGCCCAGGCAGCACGTGAGAGACAGCTTACTGCCATGAGAAATAACGCAATGGCGGACCTTGGCCCGGAGGCAGTGGAAAAGATCGCAAAGCCCGCGGAAACGGACGCTTCCAGACAGGCACAGCCTGCAAACAGGACGCAAAATCCCCCTCAGAACAACTTCAGCAGCAGGGATTTCAGTCCGAGGTCCGGTAGCGGCCCGGTTGGGCCGGCATTTGTGGTGGCTGCATGGCTCATGAGCCGCATGAGGCGCAGGAAGTAGCGCAAACGCCCCTGAACTCCAAAGGGGCTGGGCTGATGGAGGGCGCCCGGCCCCGCCTTCTTCATTTAAGGAAAGGAAAGTGACCATGACCGCAAAGCAAAACATAAATGCAGGCAGCATGACACACGGGCAATGGGCAACCGCTGACATGCTGATTATCCTGGGCATGATAGCGCTGGCCAACACCCACCTGATAGGGATGGGCGGGGCAATCAGCAGAAGCCTTGTCTTCTATCCCTACGAGGTTCTCTCGGGACAATGGTGGCGCGTGCTGACATATCCCTTTGTGCACCTGAGCTGGTACCACCTGGCACTTGACGCGGGTGCATTCATACTCTTGTACCGCGAACTGGAGGACAGGCGGACATGGGTAAAGCTTTTTTATGTGCTTTGCTGCGGTCTTGCAAGCCTTGGGGTTGCGCTCTTTTTCTCGCAAAGCACAATAAGCAGCGGGCTCACCGGCCTCTCAGGCATTGCACACGGCCTGATGGCGGTCACGGCACTTGAGATGGTACGAAAGGAAGAACATTCAAGAATGGGCCTGGTAATGTTTGGCACTGTAGTGCTTAAAAGTATCTACGAGGCGTTTACAGGAGAGGTGGTGTTTGAGTTCATGTACATGGGGCTTTGCGGCACTCCGCTTGCCGCCTGCCACGCCGGCGGGGTGCTTGGCGGGGTCCTGGCCTTCGCGTTCATGAACAGGCACATGAAAAAAGGGGTTACGCACTTGGCATAACCCCTTTATCTGCTATGGTGGCGGGGGCGGGATTCGAACCCGCGACCTTCGGGTTATGAGCCCGACGAGCTACCGGACTGCTCCACCCCGCGACAAGTAGATATCTTAGCCTAGTATCAGGAAATTTGTCAAACCAAGAAGTATTAACGTAATACATGGGATTCATAAGAAATAATTTAAAACAATGATTTAAACCAGAATCCAGTGGCACAGCAGACAAATTAAGAACACGAGCACAAATCGAGTTGGCCACCATGATCCAAAACCAAAGATTGCATCCAGTAACATATTAATAAAAAAGCATATTTAGAACTATGTATCTTAAATGCCTGTTTATATAATAATCTGCATATATATACTTATGAACCTATAAATAATTCTTGACATGTAGGGCATAATGGCATAAGATTCAATAGGTTTAGTGATAGCTACTGTTTAAATAATTGAAGGAGGGATTCAATTCAGGCAAGTATTTTGGTTAGTGCCGATTAATCCAAAGGAGGAGAGCGTATGGGATCCAGACGCGAAGGGAAGTTTGGAAACTTCTACGAGACGCTGAAGCAGCGCGGCGTCTCCAGAAGGGAATTCCTTGGGTTCTGCTCGGCAATGGCGGCAACACTGTCACTGCCGGCTGGGTACGGGGTAAAGATCGCAGAGGCTCTGGAGAAGAAGCAGAAGCCCTCTGTGGTCTGGCTTGAGATGCAGGCCTGCACAGGTGACACAGAGTCGCTCTTGAGGGCCAGCAAACCAAAGGTAGGAGAGCTGATCCTCGATATCATCTCCTACGACTATCACGAGACCATCATGGCGCCTGCCGGCCACCAGGCTGAAAAGAGCCTCAACGACGTGGTGAAGAACCTCAAGGGCAAGTACATCGCCATTGTGGAGGGGTCCATCCCCACCAAGGACGGCGGCGCGTACCTGTCCATCGGCGGCAAGAGCGGCCTCTCCATCGCGCGCGAGGTCTGCGAAAACGCGGCAGCTACCATAGCCGTGGGCAACTGCGCATGGGACGGCGGCCTTGCAGCAGCGGCCCCGAACCCCACCGGCGCTGTGGGCGTCAAGGAAGCAGTACCCAAAGCAACCGTGGTCAACCTCCCCGGCTGCCCCATGAACGTGGAGAACCTAACCGCCGTAGTGGTGCACTACCTCACCTTTGGCACGCTTCCCGCAACTGACAGCATGGGCCGTCCGCTGTTTGCATACGGCAAGCGCATCCATGACAACTGCGAGCGCCGCGGCCACTTTGACGCGGGCCAGTTCGTGCGCGCATGGGGCGACTCCGGCCATCGCCAGGGCTGGTGCCTGTATGAGATGGGCTGCAAGGGCCCCCAGACCTACCACAACTGCCCCACCATCCGCTGGAACGAAGGAACAAGCTGGCCTGTACAGAGCGGACACGGCTGCATAGGCTGTGCCGCGCCGCGCTTCTGGGACGCCATGACCCCGTTCTACCGCAGGCTCCCCAATGTGCCGGGCTTTGGCGTTGAAAGCACCGCTGACAAAGTGGGCGTCGGCCTTGCCGCAGTCACCGCAGCAGGCCTTGCGGCACACTTCACAGTAAGGCTCGCCAAGGGCAAATCTACCGAAAGCATGGAGGATTGATAAATGGCAAAGATCGTTGTTGATCCCATTACAAGAATCGAAGGCCATCTGCGCATAGAGGCCAAGGTCGAGGGCGGCAAGGTCGTTGACGCATGGGCCTCCTCCACCGCCTTCAGGGGCATCGAGACAATTCTAAAGGGTAGAGACCCCAGGGATGCCTGGGCCTTTACCCAGCGCATATGAGGCGTCTGAACTACGGTTCACGCCACCAGCTCCGTGCGAGCTGTCGAAAGCGCTTTAAACATTACGATACCTGAGAACGCGAGGATCATAAGGAACCTCATCACAGGCATCCAGTTCGTGCAGGACCACGTGATCCACTTCTACCACCTGCACGCCCTGGACTGGGTAAACATCGTGAGCGCGCTGAGCGCAAGCCCCAAAGGCACAGCCAAGCTTGCTCATGACGTTGGCAAGGCATATGCCATCGGCGGCCCGTGGCCCAACAACTCCGAAGACTACTTTGCCTCAGTCAAGGCGAAGCTCAAGGAGTTCGTGGACCGTGGACAGCTCGGCCCCTTTGCAAACGGCTACTGGGGCCACAAGGCTTACAAGCTGCCGGCAGAGGCAAACCT
>DAOWET010000242.1 GCA_030638335.1 Nitrospirota bacterium | reverse complement strand
TGGCATACCCGTGGTGGTCGTTCAGGGCCTTGAAGTTGTCCAGGTCCAGCATGCAGAAAGAAAGCGGCAAAGAGGTTTCCAACCGTTTTTTCAGTACGTTCTCGATGGCCACCCCCCCGGGCAGGTGCGTCAGGGGGCTGGCATCCATGTACATCTCCTCAAGGTGTTTGAGCCTCTTGGCCATCTCCTCAAAGGCCCTGGACAGGTCTCCCAGTTCGTCCTGGTTGGTTAAGGTGGGCAGGTTGTCGAAGTGGCCATGCGCAACCTCCTCCGTGGCCTCCCTTAACAGCAGTATGGAGCGGGAGATGTTCTTGAGGATCAGTACCGCGGCGCTCAATGCGAGGAATGTCCCTATTATGCACAGGGCGACCATGGTCTTGAAGGCGGTGTCGCCAAGCGCCGTAGCCCTTCTGGTCCAGCTGTTCTGGTCCTCACGCGCGTTGTCTGAGACCTCCTTGAGCATGTTTACAAGCTCTTCCTGTTTTTCCTCTATCCGCACTGAGAGCTCTTTCGATCTATCAGGGTCATCATCGAGTATGTTGAACTCGTTGTTCAGGAGGATGCTGTATTCATTGTGCAGCCCGTCGATCTCTTCCACGTTGATATATTCCACGTCCTCCAGCCCTGCGATCTGCTCAAGGAGCGAGTCAAAATCGTTTCTCCTCTCAAAGTACAGCTCCAGCATCTCCGGGGTATGGATGACCATGTAGCGCTGGGCGAAAAGCTCCTGGGCCAGGATGGCGTCTATCATCTTGTCCGCGGCGTCTATGATAATTATGTTCGTGTTGAGTATCCTCTCGTTGATGCCGTGGAGCTTCTCTAAGCTTGAGAGCGACACTGCGGCAATCAGGAATATCAGCAATGTGATGGGTATGTAGCCCATGAAGAGCTTCTTGGCAATGTTGAGGCGCAGGAAATTCCATACGATCCTGCTCTGGACCGACTCTACCCTGCTTTTTATGAACCCGCTTACAGACATCGCATGTCAGCCTTTCAAGCCGTGCATTATGCCCCGTATACCGTTTCATCGGCACAACTTTATGAAATATTGCATGCAAATAATATAATGGCAACAAATGCTAACTTAATTATATATGAATTATTTATAAATTTATATGTAAATGTTCATAATGCCTGTGTCCTGGTATGGAAGTCCAGGCGTATTGGGCAGCTCAATGGGCCAGCTGTCCAAGATCGCCTGAACAGGGCCTGATGCTGCGCAAATGGCTTTGTTTTTTTACATTTTTTCCCTTTGCATATATAATAGATATGAATTTGATATATAAATCGGGGGAAACATGTCCAAAGAGAAGAGAAGGTTCCAGCGCTACCACAAGGAGGTGAGCTTCATCCTCACCTTTGGCGACAGGACCTACAACGCCACCACAGAGGACTATTCAGTGGACGGTCTGAGCGTTTGCATAGCAGGGGACCCGCCCATAAAGGCTGGCGATATTGTGAACCTTAACATAGCAAAGATAAGGGTCAAATCCGGCGGCAAGGTGGTTCGGGTATCTAAAAGAAATGATGGTGTGTGCCTTGGCATAAGCAGGCTGGGCCTCCTGCATGGCTCTCTGGAGGACTTCGAACTCTCGAATGTCCTGCTCGGGCTTCAGCGGAGCGCAAAGACCGGAGTCATATTCATAAAGAGCGGTAATATCCAGAAGAGCGTATATTTCAAGAGCGGTGACATGATATTCGCCTCATCAAGCCTTGTTGAGGACCGCCTCGGGGACATGCTCATGCGCCAGGGCAGAATAACCCTGGACCAGTACAAGGAATCCTCTGAGGTCATGAAGCGCGATGGAAAACGCCACGGCACTGTGCTTGTGGAGATGGGCTTCATCTCCCCAAAGGAACTCTTCTCCGCGGTCAAGCTTTCCGTGGAACACATCATCATGAGCCTGTTTTCCATCAGCAGCGGGGATTTTCTGTTCAAGGAGGGCGAGCTGCCCTCTGAAGAGGTGATAATGCTCAAGCTCTCGGCCGCCAATCTCATATACCGCGGCATCAAGGCTGTCAGGGAGATAGGCATAATCAAGGACATGTGCCCAAGCGCCGGGGAGGTGCTGCATTTCTCCTCAGACCCGCTGGACCTTTTCCAGGACCTCATGTTCGAGGATGAAGACCGGAAGATACTTACCGCGATCGACGGCAAGCGGACATTGAAGGAGATAGTGGACCAGTCCGGGCATCAGCCCCTTGACGCCATGCGCTCCGTTTGCGCGCTCCTCAGCACCCGCATCATAGAGGTGGTGGACTCAAGCGCCACAAACGGCCTTTCCGCGGAGGACGTCCCCATTGACGAGATGTTCAGGGAGCACCATGATGAGCAGGAGGAGTACCGCGCGGAGAGGCACAAGATAGACACTGCCCGGCAGGACAAAGAGCCTACCATGGATGAAGACATGGAAGACGCTGCCGGAGAGAAACAGCGCGCGGACGGCATGGTCAAAAGGATCGAGGAGATGTTCACTATCTGTGAAGAGCATGATTATTACGACGTGCTGGGTGTGGGCAAAAGTCCAACGAACACTGAGATAAAGCGTGCCTATTACCTGCGCGCCAAGGATTTCCACCCTGACAAGCATTACCATCTGCCCGCAAACGTGAAGGACAAGCTCAACAGGATCTTCACCTCAATAACAACGGCGTACTCCACGCTCTCAAGCCCTGACCTCAAGGTGCAGTATGACAAGGACCCGATGAAGGGCAGGGCGAATGTGCTCGACCCGGCTGAAAGGGCTATCTATAAGTTCGACGAGGCTAACGACCTTATGAGAAAGGGCGACAACGACGAGGCGGCCTCCACGTTTGCGGAGGCTGCGTACCTTGACAGCGAGAACCCGAAGTATCACTACTATTGCGGCTATGCCCTTGCCAGGGCCGGCAAGCACAAGGAGGCCGAGAGGGCCATGCAGAGGGCCATAAAGCTCGACCCCTTTAACGCGGACTACCTGGCTGAACAGGGACATGTGTACCTGGCGCTGGGTTTCAACCTCAGGGCCAAGGGCACTTTTGAGAAGGCCCTGAAGATAAGCGCAATGCACAAGCGCTCCATGGAAGGGCTCTCGGCCCTCCCCGATGAATAATGAATAATGAGTAAGGTGCGCTTTGAGAAAGGCTAAGACCAATAAGGGGGCAACGGTGCTTGGCATTGATCCCGGAAGCCGCAAGTGCGGTTTCGGGGTGCTGGGGCCGGACGGGGGATACCTGTCCTCCGGCACCATAGTCCTGCCTGTAAAGGAACCACTGCACATCAGGCTCAGGGAGCTTTATGACGAGCTCACTTCGGTCATAGAGGAGTTTCGTCCGTCGGTTGCGGCGGTGGAGAAGGTCTTCTTTGCCCACAGCGCCAAGAGCGCTCTTACGCTTGGGCAGGCAAGGGGGGTGGCGCTTCTTGCCGCGTCTGTCGGAGGGCTTGAGGTAAGGGAGTACTCGGCCACGGAGGTCAAGAAGGCGGTGACCGGATATGGCCGGGCTGAAAAAGTTCAGGTGCAGGATATGGTAAAGAGCATACTTGGCGTAGGCCACGGATTATCGCCTGACGGTGCGGATGCCATTGCCGTTGCCATATGCCATTTAAGCACGATGCGACTGGAGGAGCGTGCTGTATGATAGGTTCCCTGAAAGGTATACTGGCCCGTAAGGCGCCCGATGGCGTGCTTGTGGATGTGGCGGGCGTGGGGTATGAGGTCAGCGTGCCAGTGAGCACACTGAGCGATCTGCCCGAGGAGGGCTCCTCCGTGCATCTGCACATATATACCCACGTGCGCGATGACGCCATACTGCTTTTTGGATTCGCCACCCACGGGGAAAAGAGGGTTTTTATAACACTTCTGGGTGTTAAGGGAGTGGGGCCGAAACTCGCCCTGAACATACTCTCCGGCATAAAGGCGGACGAGTTCACCTCAGCCGTGGAGGCAGAGGACACGGCACTGCTCTCCACAGTGCCGGGGCTTGGCAAGAAGACCGCCAGCCGTATCGTGCTGGAGTTAAAGGGCAAACTCCCGAGGTCAGAGGCCCTGGTGGATACGGTATCAATGGATTCGGTGAGCGCGCTTGTGAACCTCGGGTATAAGAGGACAATAGCGGCGGAGGCGGTGGAGATGGCGCGGAAAAAAGGGATGGACAGCGTGGAGGACATATTGAGGGAATCGCTTAAGAGCCTTACGGAGGCAAGGTAGTGGGCCGGGTCGAGGACAGCGCCATAGCCCCTGAGCCTCAGGACTCGGAATCAAAGTTCGAGCGGGGCCTCAGGCCCTCCCTCCTTGATGAGTTCGTGGGACAGGAAAAGCTCAAGGGAAACCTGCGTGTGTTCATCGAGGCTGCCACAAAGCGCGGGGAGAGCCTGGACCACGTTCTTTTCTATGGGCCTCCCGGGCTTGGCAAGACAACGCTTGCGCATATCATCTCACGCGAGCTGGGGGTGAACATCAAGAGCACCTCCGGCCCTGTGCTTGAAAAGCAGGGCGACCTCGCTGCGATACTTACGAACCTCTCCGAAGGGGATATATTCTTCATAGACGAGATACACCGCCTGCCGCGCGTTGTGGAGGAAGTGCTCTACCCCGCCATGGAGGACTACCAGCTTGATATCATAATCGGCGAGGGCCCGAACGCCCGTGTCTTGAAACTCTCCCTTCCGAGGTTCACGCTCATCGGGGCCACCACCCGCACCGGGCTCATGACATCTCCCATGAGGGCGCGCTTTGGTGTGATAAACCGCCTGGAGTTCTACGAGCCCGACGACCTCAAGCTCATCGTGCTGCGCACGGCGGGCATCCTCGGCACTACTGTCAGGGACGACGCGGCGCTTGAGATCGCGCGCCGCTCGCGCGGCACCCCGCGTATCGCAAACCGTCTCCTGAGGCGCGTGAGGGACTTTGCGGAGGTCAAGGGCGACGGCACCATTGATATTGGTATTGCCACAAGCTCGCTTAAGTCCCTTGAGGTGGATGGGAAGGGCCTTGACGCCATGGACAGAGAATTGCTCCGCACTATTATAGAGAAGTTCGACGGCGGCCCGGTTGGGCTGGACACGCTTGCGGCATCCCTGAGCGAGGAGCGAGACACCATAGAGGACGTGTACGAGCCCTATCTCCTTCAGCTTGGCATGATCGAGCGCACTCCCCGGGGCAGGCAGGCCACGCGCCTTGCCTACGAGCACCTTGGCAAGGGTGCGCCAAGCCAGCTTTTCTAGGTCATCCTGTGGACATCACCGATCCGAATAGGATTTTCATGCTACGCTGCTCCCTCTCAGGGACGGTGTGCTTGTGGCAGTGAAAATAATAAACGATCGATAATGAATTTGAGTAACCCCAGTTCAATAAGGAAGTGCAACACTTGGCGTAGTGGCTGCCTGGCTGGTACGCTTGGTGGTTATGGAAAAAGGATACAGGCATCTCAGCCTTGCTGAACGCGACAGGATAACAGAGTTGAAGTCGGACGGCATGAGT
>DAOWET010000145.1 GCA_030638335.1 Nitrospirota bacterium | reverse complement strand
TCCAGGCCCAGATACAGCACGATAAGGTCTCCGGCAGAGGCCATGATCATCATGCCAAGGGTCGCAAAAAGCATGATAGCATAGAATTCTCCGTGATTTGACTGCTCCACCTTTATGTAAGTAATGGAGATCAGAACTGAAAGTGCCAGGCTGATAAGAAATATCATCTTGAAGAACTGGCTGTACCCGTCGGATATGAACATGCCCCCAAAGGTAACTCCCCCGGAGACATAAACGCTGTACGCCACGACCAGTGCGGCAACAACGCTCATAGCCGCGATAGTCTCTTTTCTGGACAAAACAAGGTCAAGCAGGAGTACCAGAAGTGCCAAGCACATCAGGAGAATCTCAGGCATCACAGGGCCCAAATCAGGAAACGGTAGCATTAATTACTCCCTTTGCGGAGTTATCCGCCCCTATGGGCGGGAACACGAAATGCTGTAGTATACTATTACATCACGCATAAATCAATATTTATCTCACCTGTAAACCATAGATATAAGAAGAAAATAAAAGAATTCTTAATTGGAGTTATTTTCCTTTAATTTTCAGCTTGTTGCAGGGTTTCCAGTAAAACTCTTATTTCGTTCTCAATATCCCTTGTCCTGAAATGCGGGCTCACGGACGCGCTCTTGCTCACATCAAGGGCCCTGAGCAGATACCCTCTGGCCTTATCGCTCCGGCCAGCCCCTATTGCGGCCTCTCCCATGCCCTTCAAGTCCAGGGCTATCTTTGGAGGCAGCCCGAGGCTCTTGTCCAGTGCAAGGGCCTCCTTGTAGAGCTTTTCAGCGTGCCCATATTCCTTTAGCGCAAGATACGAATCCCCAAGCAGCCTCAGGGAGTTGGCTGTCTCCGCGCCCATGCCACCTCCTGCCCTGCGCCCACGTTCCGCGTACTGCTGGGCCTCTTCCACATTGTCCCTCAGCAGCAGCACCCTTGCCTTGAGGTTGTAAGCTCCGGCCATGGATGTGCAACCAGACCCCTTGCACAGCTCCTCAGCCTTATCAGCCCACATCGAGGCCTCGCCAAGGTCGCCCTCGTCTATATAAAGCAGGGCCTTTAACATGCATCCGCGGGCCAGAAGCCCCTCTGGATATTCCTCTCCCGCGGGGTTGAACAGCTCTCCCAGGGTCTCATGGGCCGCGGCCCTGTCATCTCTGACCCTGTATATGGCTGCTATATTGAGCAGGTTCAAGGCAGTGCCTTCCGTGTCCTCAACAGAACGGCTCAGTCTCAGGGCCTCGGAGGAAAGTTTCATGGCAAGTGCAATGTCCCCGCGCTCATAAGCCGCGCGCGCGTTGACATTGTGGGCATTTGAGCGTTGCACCTGCTGAGACACGACAGTTGCGGATGGCCCGCCCCCGCAGGCCAGGGTCAATAAACTTGCAGCAATGATGAAAGCGACCCTGCTATTCATAGCTGTCCACAGGAATGGCCCCGCCCTGCTCCTCTTCAATGTTCTTGTTCAGCGGCCAGGTCTTCTTGGCGGCGTCCAGCACCTCGGATGTGTCCTCCATCAACTCCACCCCCTGCTCCATTGCAAAGGGCACGCGCTCGGCCGTGGCCTTCATCTCCTGGGTAAGCGTGAGCACGTTGTCCATGCTTTTATCAGCCTTGTCCATAATGCCCTGGACATCGTTATACAGGTTGCTGATCGTGTCCTCCGAGGTATTCATGAGAGAAATGGCCTGCGGGATGACATCGCTTTGCACTGTCTCAAGCGTGCTTGTGGTATTTGCAAGCGCGGAGGAGAGGTCGCCCTTCACAGTAACCAGCAGGTTGTCCACGTTCTTCCGGGTGGTCTTTATCTCGTCGGTAAGCTCGCGCACGTTCCTGATGGTCGTTTTTATGTCTCCCTCGGGATCAGTGATATAGCTGGTTATCTTCTTTATCTCATCAATGGCCTGCTCTGCCTGGTCCTTCAGCTCATTGGCAATGTCCTCTATGGAAGTGGCCCTCTCAAAGAACACGCCTCCACCGTCATGGATATAATCCATGTCATCGGAACCCTGCGAGATGGAGATGATGGAGTCTCCTATGACACCTTCCTGCTTGAGCGTGGCTACGGAGTCGGCCTTGATAAAAGGCAGGTAGTCCTCCAGCACGCTGAGCCTGACCTCGACCATCCCTCTGTCGTTCAAGGATACATCCTCTATCTTGCCTATACGGAACCCCTTGAACTTCACGGGCTGGCCTGGCACCAGGTTAGCTCCACTATCGGCAATAAAGTATATCTTCGCTTTTGCGGTGAATACCTCGCGCTCAAGACCTATGAACACGATAGCCACCGCGATGGAAAGCACGGCAACCGCGATGAAGATGCCTACCTTCTTCTCGATCCCTACAAATCGCGGGTCTTTTTCCTCCATGATTCCCATCAATGATCTCCGTGACCTGACCTCAGGTCTATTACTATATCAGATTCCATTCCTTCCGGCGTCCGCTCATCAGTGCTCAGGAAAAGTGTTGGCCGGAGCGGGGACGCTTCTCTAAAACCCTTTATAAGCTTGATCAGTCCCCTTGCGGAACGGCGTTCCAGCCCGTCAAAAAGCGAATCGTATATCACTATCTCGGGGTCGATCATTATCTCCCTTATCAGGCCAATGAACATCTTCATGTGTACCGGGATGGTATAGGGCGTGGACTGAAGGAGTCTCTCAGCCTCTTCCCCCTCGACTCCCAGTTCCGCAAGCAGGCTAAGCACGCTATGTTCTATGTCCCCGGCGGCGGTGTTGTAGTGATATTCAAGCGGCAGGAGTATGTTCTCCCAGACCCGGATGTTGCTTAAAAGGCCTCCCTGGTTCCATATGAGGCCAACGCGACGGAACAACATGGAGTGCTCTTTTTCGCTGAGCGAATAAACGTCCGTGCCGAAGAGCTTGCAAGTGCCTCCCTCCGGCTCCCTGAAGCCCGCGAATGTCGCCAGCAGGAGGTTCTTCTGGTGCTCGCTCATGGCAATGATCTTGCAGCTCTTTCCAGGGGTGACATTAACACTGAATGGCTGCGCTCCGCCTACTTTAAGG
>DAOWET010000080.1 GCA_030638335.1 Nitrospirota bacterium | reverse complement strand
CACTTGGATTTATCGTGTATCCCTCCGAGGCCAACTACCTGCTCCTTGAGACACCGAAGGCGGGGCAGTTATTAAAAGGCCTCTACAAGCGGGGCATACTGGTGCGTGACTGCTCTGATTTCCGGGGCCTTGGCAAAAAACACCTGCGCGTGGCAGTAAGGACGAGGAAAGAGAACTCCATCCTTGTCAACGCGATGGAAGAGATACTTGAGGGAGAGAGATAGTAATGGCATTGCTCGTGGCAGGTACGAACAGCGGCTGTGGAAAGAGCACTGTGACACTGGGGCTCATGGCCGCTCTTGTGCGCGCGGGAAAGAGCGTGCAGCCGTTCAAGGCTGGCCCTGATTTTATTGACCCCGGGCTGCACGCTCTGGTCACTGGTCGGGTATCGCGTAACCTGGACCTCTGGATGTGCGGCGAACAGTTCGTGGGTGAGAGTCTCCAGAGACATTCATCTACAGCGCAAGCCTCAATAATTGAGGGCGTGATGGGATATTTTGACGGGGGTGACAGGAGCACGGCGGCACTTGCCAAAGCGATAGACGCGAAGGTGGTTCTGGTGGTGGACGCTTACGGCATGGCCGAGAGCGCGGGTGCAATTGTGGAAGGGTTCAAAAACTTGAGCTCGGGTGCGGGCGCTTCTTATGACAAGGGCACGGGTGCCCCTGTGGATGCAGTGATATTCAACCGCGTTGGCTCTGAAAGGCATTTTAAGCGACTCAAAGACGCTGTCAGCCATATTGATATAGAGGTGCTTGGGCACCTTCCGCGCGAGGCGGAGTTCCATATACCTGAGCGGCATCTCGGCCTTATGGTTGCAGAGGAATCTCCATTATCAGAGAGGGCTCTGGGGTCCCTGGCCTCTACGGTAAGTGAGCATATGGATATGGCCCGCGTGGCGGAGCTTGCGTCGGTGGGGGGCCACGAGCCCCTTTTTAATAAGAAGGACACGGTCCCCTTTAAAAAGAATGATACGGTTACCATTGAAAAAAGGGATATAAAGATAGCCGTTGCCCGCGACAGGGCTTTCACTTTTTACTATGAAGATAATCTGGACGTGTTAAAGAGGGCCGGTGCCGAGATAGTGGAATTCAGCCCCCTTGATGATGACGAGTTGCCCGAAGGGGTTGACGGTGTTTATCTTGGGGGAGGATACCCTGAGATGTTCTCTCATGAACTTAACGCGAACTCCTCAATGCGCAAAAGCGTTTGCGATTGGGCTGAGCGCGGCGGGCCTCTCTACGCTGAGTGCGGTGGGCTCATGTACCTTGGCCGGAACATCCTGATAGATGGCGATAAGCGCGAGATGTGCGGGGCCCTGCCAATAGAGACGGAACTCATGAGAAAGCGCAGCGCCCTTGGCTACAGAGAGGTGACCACGTCACAGGGACTTATTTTGGGGCCTCTCGGCACGAGCATACGCGGGCATGAGTTCCATTATTCCAGGATCGCCTCGCATCAGGACACGGACGATGTGAGCTATAACGTGCTTGGAGAGGACACGGATACCGTGACCTCTGTCTCATATAAAAATACGCTTGCAAGCTATACGCACCTGCACTGGGGCGGGAGGCCGGACGTAGCAGGGGCGATAGTGGATTTTATATGCAGAAATAAAATTTGAGAAATATAGATGGGGAGATAATAATGGAGAAGATAATACTGGTGGGGCACGGCAGCCCGAAAAAAGACGCGAACAATATGGACGTGGTGGGCAGGATGCTGCACGAAAAACTGCACCCGGGGTGCTCTAAGGAGTGCGTGTTTACCGCGTACCTTCAGTTCCAGTCGCCAACCTTGGAGGACGCGCTTGAATCTGCGGTAATAAATGGGACAAAGAAAATAATAATCCACCCGTACTTCCTGAGCGCGGGCATGCATGTGACAAAGGACATCCCGGAAGTTATTGATGGATTTAAAAAAACCTCGCCTGATATTGAGTTTGTCTACACAGAGCCCCTTGGCGTTTCGCAGAGGCTTGTTGAGCTTGTGGTTGAGCGAATGGACGAGGCCGCAGGGTTTGCGCCGCAGGAGATAGAGGACAAGAGCTTTGAGATACTGTCCAAGGACGCGGATCTTTCAACCTTTGATGCGGGTCTCCACCCGATAGTCAAACGCGTGATACACGCCACCGCGGATTTTTCGTTTCTTAATACACTGACCTTTCACCCCGACGCGCTTGAGGCAGGGCTTCGCGCTGTGCGTGCTGGGAAAAATGTTGTCTCAGATGTAGAGATGGTGCGCGCGGGTATCAACTCAAGGACGCTTAACAGTTGGGGTGGCAGGGCCATATGCAAGGTGGGCGAGGTTAGCCCTAAAGAGGGCAAGACCCGCTCTGAGATCGCGATGGAAGAGGCCATTGATGAAAACACCGGCATCGTGGTCATCGGCAACGCGCCCACTGCCTTGCAGCGAGTGATCGAACTTATAAACGAGGGCCGGATAAAACCCGACCTTGTTGTTGGCGTGCCCGTGGGTTTTGTGCGCGCGGTGGAGAGCAAGGCGGAACTGGCTTCGCAGGAGTTCCCATATATAACCAACGCGGGCCGCAGGGGCGGCACCCCGGTGGCCGTGGCTATTGTAAACGCCATACTGAAGATCGCGGGCCAGGCGGATAAGAAGGGATAGGAGGGCTGATGTATCTGATGGAAGACAATCCCGGCACAGTGCTGCCGGGTATATCATATATATGCTTGCTGCATAGAGGGACGGAATCGAGGAAACGGGGTGGAAATCCCCTGCTGTCTCGCATCTGTGATGGAAACGAAAGCCAAAACAAGCCACTGTTCTTTATGAATGGGAAGGCAGGCAAGTAGGTGGTCCTAAGCCAGAAGACCGTCCGTCCCTTTTTTAAAACCTCGAACGAAGGAGTGATGATGAAAAAGAACACAATATTTTGGATGGCTGCATTTGTTGCGGGCATGGTGGCCATACCCGGACAGGCGGATGCCATGCATCTTTCCGAAGGCATACTGCCGTTTAAGTGGGCGGCCCTCTGGTCGGCCATGGCCCTGCCCTTTGTCATGTACGGGCTCTGGCAGGTGAAGGTGCGTGGCGGGCAGGACGTGTCATTTAAACCTCTGCTTGGGCTTATGGTAGCGGTGGTATTCATAATTTCCTGCATGCCCGTGCCCGTGCCGCTTGCAGGCACTTGCTCCCACCCCGTTGGCACCGGCATATCGGCAATACTTGTCGGCCCCTTCATCAGTGTGGTGATCACCGCCGCAGCTCTTCTGATACAGGCCCTGTTTCTGGCCCATGGGGGCTTGAGCACCTGGGGGGCGGATATAATGTCCATGGGAGTAATGGGCTCCTTTGCCGCATACGGCGTGTTCAGAGCCCTGCGTTCCATGAGGGTCTCGCTCGGTGTTTCCGCTTTTATGGCGGGCGTTGCCGCGGACTGGGCCACGTATTTCATGACGTCCGTGGAACTGGCCTCGGGAATACGGGGCGAGGAGGCGTTTGTGCCTTTATTGATAAAGATAGCCGTGGCCTTTGTTCCCACACAATTGCCTCTTGGCCTGCTTGAAGGGGCCATGACCGCGGGCATGGTCGTGCTGCTCTACAGAAAGCGCCCTGACCTGCTGGTCAAGATGAGAGTGCTCAGCGCAAAGGAGGCTGCGGTATGAAAAAGATCGTGATGGTCATCCTGTTGCTGGCAGTAGCTCCCATGATGGCGACTGGGGCTCAAGCCAAATGGAGCGGCGTTGACGAGACAGTGGTTGAGAAGTTCGCAGAGGAGCACGGGCGTGCGGCAGTGGACCCGCTAATAAACACGGACCAGGGCGACCTGCTCCTTTTTGTCTTTCTCCTTGGCGGTGCGTTGGGAGGCTTTATGGCGGGGTATTGCTACCGAAGGCTGATGGAGACCCCTGGCAAGGGCAAGGCCAGGACAGAAGGCCCGGAGACTGAGGCCAAGGCGGAGTTGGGCAGACCCGGATGAGAGCTTTTTTAAAACAGCACATGAAGGACGGACCTCTTGCGCGCATTGACGCGCGGGTGAAGCTCCTTGTGTGCGCGGCCCTGATAGTGCTTGTAGTGAGCTGTGACGGCATAGGGTTCCCATGCGCGGTCTTCCT
>DAOWET010000077.1 GCA_030638335.1 Nitrospirota bacterium | reverse complement strand
TCCAAGGTCAGAGTGAGATACCGTGTTGACGGCATCCTCCAGCACAAGACAGACCTGCCCTCTTCCATGCAGGCCCCCCTTGCCGCGCGCATCAAGGTCCTTTGCAAACTGGACATCGCGGAGAAAAGGAGGCACCAGGACGGCAGGATCGAGGCCAGGGTCATGAACAAGGAGATTGACCTTCGTGTCTCCACCTATGCATCCATGTGGGGTGAGTCCGTGGTCATTCGTGTGCTTTCCCGCACGAGCGCCATCGACTTGAACGTGCTCGGGTTCACGCCGCGCCACATGAGCATTTTCAAGACCATGCTGGACAGGCCCTCTGGCATCATCCTTGTCACAGGCCCCACGGGCTCCGGGAAGACCACAACGCTTTACGCCTCTATCGCCTACCTGAGCGAACAGAACAAGAAGGTCATAACCGCCGAGGACCCCATCGAGTACACCATAGACGGCATCACGCAGGGGCAGCTGGAGAAGAAGCTGGACGTGACCTACAAAGACTTCCTCAAGGCCATGCTCAGGCAGGACCCTGACGTGCTCATGATCGGAGAGGTCCGTGACAATGTGGCGGCAGAGGCTGTTGTGGAGGCCGCCCTCACCGGACACAAGGTCCTTAGCACATTCCATACGGATGACACCACCGGGGCTCTCCTGAGACTGCTTGACATGGGGGTGGAAACCTTTCTTATCTCATCCACCGTGGTCTCGGTCATCGCGCAGAGGCTGGTAAGGGCGCTGTGCCCGAAATGCAAGAAGCAATATGAACCGGACGATGCCATCCTGCGTCAATATCTACTCATAAGTTTTAATCCGGATGAATTGAATTTCTGGGAACCAAAAGGATGTCATTACTGCAAATACACAGGATATAAGGGACGTATCGCCATACATGAGATACTTGCCCTCAACGATGCTGTCAGGGACGCCATTTTGCAGAGGCAGACCTCGCACCAGATCCGGGGAACCGCACGAAATGCAAGCAATCTTATCTCAATGCGCGAGGACGGTTTCTACAAGTGCACCCAGGGGCTTAGCTCACTTGAAGAGGTCGTAAGGATAACGGCCCGCAACGAGGTGGATGAACAGACCGTAAGGACATGGGAAGAGTTGAAGTTGCTATGTGAAACAGAGGTCAATTAGGCTGAAGCCGTTTTTATAGCTTGCATATATCCCCGGTTTGGGGGAATATTAGATATCCAACGCTAATAACTAAGCTTTCAAGGAGGTATGGCATGAGACTTCTGACCCGTTCGGACTTTGACGGCATCTGCTGTGCCGTTCTGCTGAAGGAGCTTGGCGTGGTTGACGAGATGGTGTATGCCCACCCCAAGGACCTTCAGGATGGGAAGGTGGAGGTCACGGCCAACGACGTGCTCGCAAACGTGCCCTATGTGGCAGGCGCCGGCATGTGGTTCGACCACCACTCAAGCGAGGAAAAGCGCATCAAGGACGCAGGCGAGGTCAAGGGCAAGGTGGGCTCGGCCCCCAGCACCGCGCGCCTTGTATACGAATACTATGGTCCCGAGAAACTCGGCAAGTTCGACGAGATGCTCAAGTACTGCGACAAGATGGATTCCGCGGACCTTAACGAGGACGAGATCAGAGACCCCCAGGGATGGGTTATGCTCGGTTTTGTCTGCGACCCGCGCACCGGGCTTGGCTACCACAAGAAGTTCAAGACCAGCAACCTGGACCTCATGCAGGACCTGATAGAGTATATCCGCACCAAGCCCGTTGAGGAGATACTGGCACTTCCCGACGTGAAAGAGCGCGTGGACATGTACAACGAGATGAACGCGGAATATGCGGAGTTCATCAAGGCCAACTCCCGCGCTGACGGGCCTGTGCTGATAATAGACACAAGGGGCAAGCAGATACCCTCTGGTAACCGCTTCCTTGAATACACGCTTTTCCCGAAGACCAACGTCTCTGTGAGGCTCATCGACGGCAGGATGGGCAAGACAGTATCCATAACCGCCGGATACAGCATCATAAACAAGACAGCCACCGCGGACATAGGCGCCATCATGCTCAAGTACGGTGGCGGCGGGCACAACAAGGTGGGCACATGCCAGGTGGAGACTTCAGATGCCGAGCGAGTGCTTGGGGAGATCGTTTCAGCCCTCAAGTGAGGCCACGGCCCCCCTTTAAACCGGAGCGAGCCACGGGCTCGATTAAACTGGAGCGTCCAGCTTCCAGCGTCTCCAGAAGATGTAACGAGAGCATCTCATCTCAAAGCGTTCCTGCTGGTTTCTCAAAGGAAACATAACTGGTCGTCACGACCAAGTGGACGTCTCCGTGAGACCGGGTCGACTCGACCTATTAAAACCCCTCCGTGAGGGGCCGAGATGCCTTCAATTTTAATTCTGCTGACATTTTTCTTGTCTACTTGACCCTTTTTATATATAATGGAGTTGGTACCCTGATTTTTTTGGGGCGGAACAGGGATCTTCCGGCAATTTAAGAACAATAATAACGGTTCACGAGGAGGTATAGTATGAGGTTGCTTACCCGGTCGGATTTCGACGGAATCTGTTGCGCGGTCCTGCTGGAGGAAATGGGCATTGTGGACGAGATGGTCTATGCCCATCCAAAGGACCTGCAGGACGGCAAGATAAAGGTGACGGACAACGACGTGCTCGCAAACGTACCATACGTCGAGGGCGTGGGCATGTGGTTCGACCACCATGCAAGCGAGGACGAGCGGCTGAGCATGGTCTCCTTCAAGGGCGTCTGCGACGAGGCCCCAAGTACCGCAAGGCTCGTCTACGACTATTACGACGGCGACGAGAAGTTGACCAAATTCGACGAGATGATGAAGTTCGTTGACAAGGTGGATTCCGCGGACCTCACCGAGGCCGAGATACTCAACCCCGTGGGCTGGGTGCTCCTTGGCCTCATATGCGACCCTCGTACGGGCCTTGGCTATCTCCAGGACTTTAAAACAAGTAACCTTCAGTTGATGCAGGGCCTTGAGGAATATATCAGAACCATGTACATTGACGATATCCGTGCCCACTCTGACGAAAAGGATCGCGTGGACAAATACTT
>DAOWET010000093.1 GCA_030638335.1 Nitrospirota bacterium | reverse complement strand
TATCTCCATGAAGATGGTAGGGTCCGAGGCCTCCTCCACAAACACCTCGATGGTATCCGTGGAGGTGGCAGAGAGGTCAAGCTCTATCTTCTGGGCTTCTTTGTCCTGGTTCTGTTCCTGGCTCGTGGTATCCTCTTCCATCAGTCCTCCTCAGCGTACAGCAGATATTCAACATTGCCCTTCTGTCCCTTGATGGGAGAAGGGATGGACCCTATTACCCTGAACCCGTTATCGGCAAAGCAATCGCTTATAGATTGTACAGCGGCAAGCCGCTTTTTTTCATCCCTCACAATACCGCCCTTGCCAACGTCCTTCCGGCCCACCTCGAACTGGGGCTTCACAAGCGCCACAACGCCGGCACCCCCTGACAGGAACTCCTTCACCTTTGGTATCACAAGCTCAAGTGAGATAAAGGAAAGGTCCATAACAGCAAAACCGATGGTATCGTCCACCGCAGTGCGGTCAAGGTGCCTGATATTGGTCTTCTCAAGCATGACCACGCGCGGGTCGCGCCTGAGCTTCCAGTCCAGTTGCCCGTATCCCACGTCCACCGCATACACCCTGGCAGCGCCTCTTTTGAGCATGCAGTCCGTAAACCCCCCGGTGGATGCACCCACGTCCATGGCAATCATACCCTCAAGGCCTATGCCGAAATGCTCAAGCGCGGCCTCGAGCTTCAGCCCTCCCCGGCTCACGTAGGGCATGTCCTCTTTGAGCACAATATCAGAATCATCCGCCACCATGGAGCCTGCTTTTGTGGAAGGAACGCCGCCCACCAGCGCCTTGCCTTCCATGATCAGGGCCTTTGCACGCTCACGGCTCTGGACCAGCCCGCGTTCAACCAGAAGGATATCAAGCCTCTTTTTCATGGGCGTATTCTTACATAAAGGCAGGATTTGAGCAACGGCAAGCGGACCGGGAAATGAGAGGTCGGGACTACTACCACCTGATAAGGGCTGAGGCCCAGGTGAGCCCTCCTCCAAAGGCCGCCATCAGGATGAGGTCTCCATCCCTGATACGCCCCTCGCGCACGGCCTCGTCCAGGGCTATGGGGATGGTTGCAGCAGAGGTGTTGCCGTATTTGTCGAGGTTCACGACCACGTTTTCCATGGGCATCTTCAGGCGCTTGGCCACGGCCTGGATTATGCGGATATTGGCCTGGTGCGGCACCATGATGCTGACTTCCCCGGGGTCGATATTATTCTTCTTGAGGATCTCCCGGCTGACGCGCTCCATGGTCTTCACGGCGACCTTGAACACCTCGTTGCCGTTCATTTTTATGAAATGCTGGCCGTCCCTGATGGATTCCTTTGAGGCAGGTATGCGTGAGCCGCCGCCGGGTATGTAGAGCATGTCTCCAAGCCTGCCGTCAGAGCCGATGACCACGTCGATTATCCCCTTTTGCTTGGTTGTGGGCTCGATAACCACGGCTCCTGCGCCGTCTCCAAAGAGCACGCAGGTGTTCCTGTCCTCCCAGTCAACGAACTTCGAGAGTATATCAGTGCCCACCACAAGTATCTTCTTATAGCGACCGCTCCTTACATAAGCGTCGGCAAGAGAGAGCGTATAGAGGAAGCCCGAACATGTAGCGCTCACATCAAAACCTACTGCGTTTTTTGCCCCCAGCATGCTCTGCAGCACGCAGCCTGTGCTGGGGAATGGGCTGTCAGGAGTGACTGTGCCAACAAGGATGAGGTCTAGGTCCCTGGCCTTGACACCAGCGGCCTTAAGGGCGTGCCTGGCGGCCTTGTACGAGAAGTCGGAGGCAGCCTCTTCGCTGGTGGCCAACCTGCGCTCCTTTATCCCTGTGCGTTCGGTTACCCACTTGTCGGAGGTGTCGACTATCTTCTCAAGGTCATGGTTTGTCACAACCTTCTCAGGAAGGCATGCCCCTGTGCCAATGATCCTAGCCTGCAGCAACCGTGCTCTCCTTATCGTCCTTCTTGTCCACGAGCATCTTTATGTCCTTGGATATGGCCTTATGCACGTTCTTGGAGGCGAATTCCGATGCTATCATTATCGCGTTCATTATGGCCTTGGACGTGGACCTGCCGTGACATACTACCACCGCGCCCTTTATCCCCAGAAGTGGAGCCCCGCCGTACTCTTCATACGCTGTCTCCTTCTTGACGTTCTTCAGCACGGAGCGCATGAACAGATAGCCCATCTTGGCTGCCACGGATCTGCCCATCTCACGTTTCAGCAGCCTCATAACGAACTCTGCAAGTCCCTCGCTGGTCTTCAGGAATATGTTGCCGACAAAACCATCGCATACTATCACGTCGGACACGCCCATGTAGGCGTCCTTGGGCTCCACGTTGCCCGTGAAATTCATCCCCAGTTCCAACAGGATCTTCGTTGACTCCTTTATGAGCACGTTACCCTTCATCTGCTCCTCGCCAATTGAAAGCAGGGAGACACGCGGTCTGTCAACACCGACCACAAGGCGGCTGTAAGCGTTACCCATAAGCGCGAACTGGATGATGTTGTCAGGGCTGCAGTCAACATTGGCCCCAGCGTCCAGAAGCAGGAAGGGCTTGCTGTATGAGGGCATGAGGGCGGCAAAAGCAGGGCGGTCAACACCCTCCGCCCTGCCAAGCAGGAACAGTGACATCCCCATCATGGCCCCGGAGTTGCCAGCGCTGACAACAGCGTCAGCCTTCCCCTCGCGCACGAGGTCAAAGGCCTTTCTCATGGAGGAGTCCTTCTTCCTGCGCACAGCCAGGGAGGGAGGGTCGTCCATCTTTACCACATCAGGGGCGTGGTGGATCGAGATGCGGGAGCCCTTGTACTTGCGGCTGTCCAGGTGTTTCCGCACAACCGGCTCAATGCCCACGAGGATGACCTCAAGGTCCTCCTGTTTCTCTACGGCATCAATGGCCCCGTCAACATTGACTAACGGGGCATCGTCTCCACCCATTGCGTCAATAGCGACCCGCATTTAGTCCTTCTCGACTACTTCAAGAACTTTCTTGCCCTTGTAGGAACCGCAACTGGGGCAAACGGCATGAGAGAGCTTGGGCTCGTTGCACTCCGGGCACTCAACAGTGTTGGGCATCTGCCCTTTCCAGTTCGCCCTGCGTTTGGCCTGCCTGCTCCTTGAATGTCTGCTTTTAGGGTTAGCCATTTCTCTACTCCTTCTTCTTTAAATATTCCTTAAGAACCTGAAACCGGGGGTCAATGCTCCTGGTTTCACACCCACACTCTTTCTCGTTAAGGTCAGCTCCGCATTTCGGGCAGATACCCTTGCAGCCCTCTTCACAGAGCGGCCTCATGGGCATGGACAGCATCAGCTGTTCGGAAACCACCTCTGCAAGGTCCAGCTCGTCCCCGGTAATGAACCCGGTGTTAAGCTCCCCGGCAGTAACCTCGTGGTCCTTGCCTTCGCCCTCTGCCTCGTTTGTACGGCTGTACACAAGATCGATGGCCAGGGCAAGGTCCTTCTTGAACTCCTTGAGGCACCTGCCGCACGTAAGCTCCATGGAAGCGGATACGTTACCCTTTACCAAAAACTCGCCAGCCACCTCCTGGACAATAATGTCCAGTTCAGCAGTAACAGGCTGGTTATCCCCAATGACAACCTTCTCATCAGCCTTTATCTCAAGCCCCTCTTCGGGGATCTGTGCAAGTTCGATCTTCATAGTGCTCCCGTAAAAATACGAACTTATATATTAACTATTAGATTGAATAAAAGCAAGTTGCGGAAATCAAGAAATCTTGCATAATCAACTACTTAGGGTTTAATCAGTTACCCTTAACTGGTTCGGGTTTGCAGATGGGGCAGCAGGGCTCCCCTCGGTCAAGTGGGCACACATGGCCGCATCCCTCACAGCAAACACACAGGTCAACCGGCCCGCCGCACTCTTTGCATATGCCATGTTCCATCTGATAACCTCAAGCGCTCATTTATCAGAAGATATACTTAAGGGTCATGAACCCGCCTACCAAAAGGACAATGAATACCACGGTGAGGATATTGAAGTAGCGGTCTATGAATTCCTTTATCTTGGGCCCGAACAGATATATAAGACCTGCCACTGTGAAGAACCTCAGCCCCCGGGCCAGTATCGAGGCAACGATGAACACCAGAATGTTAGCGCGAAGGAACCCTGCCGTGATAGTGAATACCTTGTAGGGTATTGGCGTAAGCCCCGCCACAGCAATGGCCCACCCCTGGTACTGGTTGAAATACTCGCGCACCACCTCGAACCCGTCCTTGTCAATGTAGTGAAAGAGAATCCCTTTAGCAACCCCCCAGAACGCGAACCCGAGGTAGTATCCCAGCACCCCGCCAAGCACCGAGCCCACCGTACACACTGCGGCATACCTGAATGCCTTCTTTGGTATAGACAGAGAAAGGGCCATCAAAAGGACATCAGGCGGAATGGGAAAGAACGACGACTCCGCAAATGCCAGCACAAAGAGCGCTGGCGCTCCGTACTTTGTCTCGGCCCAGTGCAGCACCCAGTCATATAGTTTTCTCAGCGGTTTGAACATGATGGTTATTTTATTGTATATATTAGTGCAGTTTCAACTTTCACATATTTCATGCATGCACTCACTTGTATTATGTGTATAATACAACACAAACACTATCATAGCGGAATTCATCTTAGAGGAGGAGTATATGTCAATACCAAGGAAAGAC
>DAOWET010000267.1 GCA_030638335.1 Nitrospirota bacterium | reverse complement strand
CTTGACCGAATCAATAAGGCCCCTCAGGGCAAGGGTGGAAGCAACAAGGTATATATAAAGGATTATGCCGATTACGCGAAAGTCCCCCACAAGTGATCCACGCATGTAATCAGTAAGCGCCCATGTTGCCGCAAACGTGCCGCCCGCAATTCCTACCGCAAGCAGAACCCCACCTGCGCGCGCGGATAACGGGCCCTGGCCCCTTTTGCTGTCAACAAACCCTATAAACCTCCCAATGGCGCGCACAGGATGTGGCAGCCATTTCGGGTCCCCGATGAACATATCAAGGGCAAAGGCAAAGAAAAGCTCCACAGGGCCTAACATGCTAAAGGACCTCCCTGATGCAAAGCCCGCAGGGTATTGTGAAAGGCATGGAATAAAAGGGGCCCGTGACCCTCAGTTGATAAAAGGGGCCCTTGGCCCCGGGGAATGCACTGGTGCATTTAAAATGCACTGGCCCTATTATAAAATTCATATGAGGGCCTCAATACCCTTCATATCAAGATGTTCTTCAAGGAACCCGGCCCAGCGGTCCATGCTGCTTTGGCGATACTGGCCATAGCTGAAGGCCACCCGTGGCAAGGCCACCCGTGGCAAAGGCACACGTGCCCCTTTAATTCCGCGCTCATGTCTCACGCTCTCAAGCATCGCGTTTCGGAAACCGTCGTCGTCAAACACACCATGCAGGTACGTGCCCCAGACGTTATCCTTTATAGAGCCGTCAGCCACCTGCTCCCCGCCTGCAAGGCGCGTCACATCAAAGGCCCCGGCCTCCGCGTTGCCTGATATAGTTCGGCCCATATGTATCTCATATCCCCTGACCCGGCCTTCGTATCCATATAAAGAGGTCGTGCCCTCGCTCTGAGAGGTGACCTTCGTTCCCCTGAACTCTGTCTCAATATCCAGAAGCCCAAGGCCCTCCACTTCCTTGTGCGAGCTTTCAACCCCATCGGGGTCCAGTATCCTTGTCCCGAGCATCTGGAGGCCGCCGCACACCCCTATCACGGCCACGCCCTTCTGGACCGCGCGCTTAATTGCCCTGTCAAGCCCCGCCTCCCTGAGTACCAGAAGGTCATGCACCGTGCTCTTTGTGCCTGGGATTATCACAAGGTCGGCGCTGGCGATCTCGTCCGCGTTTTGAGAGAAGACAAGCTCAACAGATGGGTCGTGGCGCAAGGGGTCAAAGTCCGTGAAGTTCGATATGAACCCGAGCCGCACCACCACGACCTTGAGCCTGTTGGAGGCGTCTCCGCTTGAGCTTGAGCTTGCCATAAGGCCATCAAGGGCAAGCCCGTCCTCCTCGTCAAGCCCGTGGTCGCGAAAATAGGGAAGCACCCCGAGTGTAGGTATGCCCGTGCGCTCAAGCATCATATCAAGGCCCGGCAGCAGTATGTCCTTGTCCCCCCGGAACTTGTTTATGACGAATCCTTTAATTAGGCTTGCGTCGTCTCCAACCAGTGAGACGGTGCCTTCAAAAGATGCGAACACACCGCCGCGCTCTATGTCTCCCACCAGCAGCACCGGGCTCTGGAGGTGCCGGGCCACGCGCATGTTCACTATCTCTTCCTTCATTAAATTAATCTCAGCAGGGCTTCCCGCGCCTTCTATAAGGATAAGGTCATACTCCCGGCTCAAGCGCTCATAGGCCGCGGTCACATACTGCCATGCCTGGTCCTTGAACGCATAGTACTGGCGCGCGGTCATGTCCGAGTGCACGCTGCCGTCAAGTATCACCTGGCAGCCCTTCTCCCCGGTGGCCTTCAGGAGCACCGGGTTCATGTCAACGTGCGGCTCCACGCGCGCGGCCTCTGCCTGCAGGGCCTGGGCGCGCCCTATCTCCGCGCCACTAGCCGTGATAAAGGAGTTAAGGGCCATGTTCTGGGCCTTAAAGGGAGCGACCTTCACGCCCCTGTCCGCGAATATGCGGCACAAGCCCGCCACAAGCAGGCTCTTGCCCGCACCGGAGCACGTGCCCTGCACCATCAATGCCGAAGCCTTATCCTTCTTGAACGCTATAATCACCTCTCCCGGATCTAACCACGCCGTACACTTTCTCCAAACCTGCACATGCTACTTGCTCTGCCTGCATGTGACGCGAGGAACACTGAGTATCCAAGAGTCAGTGCTCCTCTCATGCAGGCACAGACAACCGCGCCCGCATGCATCGCACACAAGTTTATTAATCAGCTTTGTCCGTAACTCCTGCCGACTCAAAGGTCGCCATCTCCTTATATATCTTCAGGCCCGCCTCAATAAGCGTCATCCCCAAGGCCGCGCCCGTGCCCTCGCCAAGCCGCATCCCAAGGTCCACGATGGGCTCCAGGCCCATCTTTGCAAGCATGGCGCTCTGGCCTATCTCCACTGACTTGTGCGCGGCGAACATGTATTCGGCGCACTTTGGCTCTATGGTGTAAGCGATAAGCGCGCCCGCGGTGGAGATCATGCCGTCCACCACCACAGGCATTCCCTCGCTTGCCGCGCCAATGCACACGCCGGCGATGCCGGCGATCTCAGCGCCTCCCACCTTCGCCAGCACGTCCAGTCCGTCGGCGGCGTCAGGCGAGTTCTTCTTTATCACCTGCTCTATTACGCTGATCTTGTTCTTGAACGCCTCGTCCGTAATGCCTGTGCCATAGCCCGTGACATTGGCTACCGTCTCTCCTGTAATGACCGCCGCGATGGCGCTTGAGGGCGTGGTGTTTCCAATGCCCATGTCCCCGGTGCCGACTATGCCATAGCCCTTTTTCTTGTACTCGCGCACAAGCTCAATGCCCACCTCGATGCAAGCTTCAGCCTCCTGGCGGGTCATGGCCGGGCCCTCGAGCATATTTGCTGTTCCCTTTACCACCTTCTTATGTATAAGCCCCCCGGCCTGCCCGAAGTCATAATTAACGCCTATGTCCACCACGGCCACGTCAGCCCCCGCGTGCCGCGCAAGCACGTTGATACCCGCGCCTCCGGCAAGAAAGTTCAGCACCATCTGAGGGGTGACCTCGCTTGGAAAGGCCGAGACCCCGGCCTTTGTGACCCCGTGGTCCCCGGCAAAGGTGAAAATTACTTTCTTGCCCATGTCCGGCATTGTCTCACCAGTGATGGCCACAAGCCTTGCCGCGAATTCCTCAAGCCTGCCGAGGCTTCCCTGCGGCTTGGTGAGGATGTCCAGCCTGGCTTGAGCCTTCTCGAACAGCCCATTGTCCAGGGACTCTATCTTTGCAATTGCGTCTTTTATCATCTTATTCCTCCGTTTGTACTATGTGCAGTTTTGCCTGTGGAACAAAAAAACCCCGCAACCTTAAAATAGGCTGCGGGGACTGCACCCTGTTTCCTTGATCCCCTATTTCCACGTAAGGGCGGCGGTCAGGAGTTACCTCTCCCAAGTCGCACGGGCCTTTCACATACAGGCAGGTCTTCTGGCTCCCGGATCATCCTACTTGCCCGGCCTTCCCATCCTCATTAAGCAAAGGACAGTGGCAGGGGGGGCTTTCGTACCCGGTTACAGCGGCGGGACCGCTCCCGATTCCAACGGGATTCCCTATTACGCCCCCCGAGGGGGGCACCTGTAAATCTATTTAAACACATCAGGGGGGATATTGCAACAGACCCCATGCCCATGTGCGACACACGCCGGACAACCCGCGCATATACCCGGCAAGTCCTTGTAATACTACATTTATCAGGCCATATGTTGCACGGAATTTCACGTAAGGGTAAAATATATACGACAGTTTCACCTGGAGCAGACACTGTGAACGCTATCCCTGGCCCCCATAAGCAAATGGCCCGCCTCGTGCTTGCCATTACCTTCATGGTCATGTCCGCCCCGGTGTATGCCCTTGCAGAGCCCGGCTTTTTTGTAAGCCTGGTAAGCGGCAACACCACCGAGGACGGGGACACTGCCACCTTCACCGTAGTACTTACAGAGGCCCCCACCGACGACGTCACCATCCCGGTCTCAAGCAACGACCCATCAGAGGCGGACGCAGCCCCCGCGTCCCTGGTATTTAATTCCACTGACTGGGACGTCCCCCAGACGGTCACGGCCACGGGCGTTGACGACAATAAGGTTGACGGCGACAAGACTTACAAGGTCGTGCTGAGCCCGGCCACCTCCCTGAGCCCTGGATATGACGGACTCGACCCCTCGGACGTTAAGATCATGAACATGGACAATGATTCCGAGCCGGACGAGGAGGACCCTGACACACCCCCGGAGGACACAAGCTGTTTCATAGCAACAGCGGCCTACGGCAGCTTCCTTGGCCCGGAGGTAACCCTTCTTCGCGGGTTCAGGGACAGGCATCTGATGAAGAGCGCTCCGGGAAGGGCCTTTGTCCGCGCCTACTACAGGCTCTCTCCGCCGGTTGCGGACTTCATCGCCTCTCATGCCCCGCTGAGGCTGGCCGCGCAGGCTGTACTTGCCCCGCTGGTTCTTGGCACAAGGCATCCCGCACCCTCAGGCATCGTGCTTGTATCAGCCGCACTTGGCGCGGTAGTTTTCAGAAAGAAAAAGAGGGCACATAAAGGCAAGTAAAACCGGGCATGGATGCCCTTATGACGAGGCCTTCCCCTGGTGGTATAATTCAAGTAGCAACAAAGGGAAACGGAGGAATGCTGCCATGAGCGTCAGGTGCCCTGGCTTTGGACTGTTTGCGTCCATAGTGGCTGCGGGAAGTGCAGTGGGCGTGCTTGTGGCCTGGAGCGCGCTTACCTTTGCCCACGGCATTCCTGAAGCTGCCGCCCTGGTCGCAGGCGGGCTCTCCTGCCTGGTCACGGTCCTTGCGCTTGGCTCGGTTGTGATACTTCCCTCCCTGAGACTTTGCAAGATCTCTTTTTCGAAGGTCGCCATTATGGGCAAGGTCTTCGAGGCCAGTACAGAGGCAGTCGTCATCACTGACCATGAAAACCGGATCATTGACATCAACTCCGCCTTCACCCAGATAACGGGCTTCAAAAAGAGCGAGGTGCTGGGCAAGGACCCGGGGTTCATGAAAAGCGGCAGGCACGGCCCTTTGTTCTACGAGCAGATGTGGGATGAGATCAGGAAAACAGGGAGTTGGCAGGGCGAGGTATGGGACCTCAGGAAGGACGGCTCGGCATACCCCAAGTGGCTCTCCATACGGACGCTCAAGGAATCAGACGGCAGTATCAAAAAACACATAGGGGTGTTCTCCGACATAACGCCTGTGAAGGAGAGCCAGGAGCTTCACGAGTTCCTTGCCCATTACGACAGCCTCACACGGCTTCCAAACAGGGCCTACTACAACGAGCAGCTCAGGAAGGCCATGGCCCAGGCCGACGCCTCCGACCTCATGGTGGGAGTGCTCCTGATAGACCTTGACCGCTTCAAGTACATAAACGACACCATCGGCCACGCCGCGGGCGACACCATGCTCAAGGCCGCCGGCCAGCGCATAAAGGGCTGCATCCGCGAAAGCGATACCGTGGCGCGCCTCGGCGGCGACGAGTTCGCGGTGATACTTACAGGCGTGGCAAAGGACAAGACCGCCATATCCGTGGCAAAAAAGATAATCGAGGCCATGCACCCGCCGGTGATGTCAGGGCACCACGAGATGCGCTCCACCGCGAGCGTCGGCCTTACACTCTACCCCATGGACGGAGACAAGCCCAACCAGCTCCTGAAGAACGCGGAGATCGCCATGTACCAGGCCAAGGACTCCGGGCACAATACATACAGGGTATTCACCAGCGAGATGCACGAGAAAATAAAAGAACACCAGCGGGTGGAGAGCAACCTCCGTCAGGCCATAGAACGCAACGAACTTGTGCTGCACTACCAGCCCCAGGTGGATCTCAAGACCGGAGGGATCTGCGGCATGGAGGCCCTCATCAGGCGTCAGGAATCCGACTGGCTCGTGCCCCCCGGCGTATTCATCCCCGTTGCCGAGGAGACCGGCCTCATAATGCCCATCGCGGCCTGGACGTTCAGGGAGGCATGCACCCAGGTCAAGCAGTGGGAGAACATGGGGCTTGATCCCCCGCGGGTGGCCGTCAACATCTCAGCCACGCATTTCAACTCCCCCGGCTTTGTGCGTGAAGTGGAGGCCGTACTCACATCCACCGGCCTTGCTCCCTCGCTCTTGGAGATAGAGCTCACCGAGCGGGTCATAATGCACAAAGCCGATGAGGTCACGCAGAAGATAAACGAGCTGAAGGCCATGGGCCTGTGCCTATCCATAGACGACTTCGGCACGGGCTATTCATCCCTGAGTTACCTGAAACGCTTCAAGGTGGACAAGCTCAAGATCGATTACTCATTTATCAGAGACCTCATCGAAGGCCCTGAATCAGAGGGCGCCACTATCGTCAAGGCCATCATCTCCCTGGCCCATAACCTCGGGTTTTCGGTCATAGCCGAAGGCGTTGAGAAAAAAGAGCAGCTGGATTTCCTTGTTGCCGAGGGCTGCGACGAGGTGCAGGGCTTTTACTTCAGCTTCCCCCTGCCCTCTGAGAAGTTCCAGGAGCTGCTTGAGAGCAAAAAGCCCCTTTACTCAGGAAGCGCTGGATAGCGTTTGCTCCACCCGCGCCGGGGCAATACACCTGCCTGACAAGTCAAAATATTGACACAGCCCTCCAAATAACCCTATGATGTAGGTATTATGAGCAGGGCCCTTGTCATAACCAGCCAGCCCGAGGTCATGGACGCGCTTGAGAGCAGCCTGGGGCAGACTGACATCGAGATCGTTGTCTCCTTTGACGGTGCCGAGGGCCTGAATCTTCTCATGCGGGAATATTTTGATATCTGTTACGTCTCGTTCAAGCTTCCTGACATGGAGGGCATGGAAATGGTTTGGGAGGCCCTCAATTTCAAGAGCGCCACCCAGTTCATCATAGTCACAACAGAGCCCGAAAGACAGCAGACCGTCTCAAAGGTCTGGGAGGGCGCATACGACTACCTCGTTCTTCCGGTAGACCCCAAAGAGGTCATACTCCAGCTGAACCGCGCCCTGGGTCTGGCGGAATTAAAGGCAGACAACCGCCATTTAAGGACCCAACTCATAAACAGATACGACTTCCCCATGCTCACCGGCACATCAGCGGCAGCAACTGACCTCTTCAGTATAGTGGTGCGGATATCAAAGACAGAGGCCGCTGTGCTTATCACAGGAGAGTCCGGCTCAGGCAAGAACTACATCGCAAAGACCATCCACTACAACAGCCCGCGAAAGCATCAGCTCTTTGTTGAGATCAACTGTGCCGCAGTACCGAACAGACTGCTTGACCAGGAACTGTTCGGCTCCAGGAGCGAAGAGCATATATCCTCCGGGCGAACACGCCCAGGCAAGCTGGAGCTTGCCCGTGGTGGCACAGTGTTCCTTGAAGACCTGGACAGGCTGCGCCCGGCAATACAGGAAAAGCTCCTTCAGGCCGTCAAGGCTGGAGAGTTCCCAAGAGCGGGCGGCCCGCAAACCTATCCGCTTGAGGTGCGCCTGCTGGCCTCGACCAGTGTGGATCCGAAGGAAGCCATTGCCCAGGGCGCACTGAACAAGGACCTGTTTGAAAAACTCTGCTCCGTGAGGCTGGACATCCCTCCGCTGAGACAGCGAAAGGACGACATCCCTGTGATACTGGGGCACTTCATGGCCGAGAACAGCGGAATGCTCGGCAGGGCCACACCGCGAGTCTCGCGCGAGGCCCGCGACCTGCTTTTAAGGCACAACTGGCCCGGCAACATAAGGGAGCTTGAGAACGTGGCCGACCACGCCGTGCTCATAAACTCCTCGGGTATCATAGCGCCTGAGGACCTGCCCGGACCCATCCGCAGCCCGGAAGAGAACGGCCTGGACACTGAGGGATGCGTGAACATGATGGAGATAAGGCTCTCGGACAGGGGGATCATACTTAAGGAAGTGGTCCGGGCCCTTGAGAGCAGCCTTGTGTTCCAGGCCCTTGAGAAAACCGAATGGAACCGCACCAGGGCCGCGGAACTGCTTGGCATGAAGCGCACAACCCTGCTTGAGAAGATGAAGAACCTGGGCATCAGCGAGGCTATTCGCCCAAAAGATATGGACGGCACGGAAGAGTAATAGTATTGCCCGCCCCTCGGCACGTCGGCACGACTCACCCACGAGAGTCGCTCCCGACATGCGCCCCGCATGGATAAACGCCTGCATGTCGCCGTGATATTTCTGCTTTCCATCGAATTCAATCGGGAAAGCACGGATCAACTTATGCCTGGATTTGTGGACTTCTACATATAATCCGCAGAAATCGACTGCATCCTTCAGCTACAAGGACAGCTCTCTATTCCCTGACACCCACTGCCATGGAGGCGCTTCCATCAGATGGATCATCATCTATAAACAGGACAGTCTCTCCATCCTGGCTCGCAATCACCAGATCACCACTATCGAGCACTGCCACCCCGTCAACCATCTCATAGGTCCCGCTGATTCCATCTGAGACATATGTGCCGTCAGCATTGAACTCTATCACTGACAGTCCGCTATCAGGCTGGCTGCCACTTTCCGT
>DAOWET010000276.1 GCA_030638335.1 Nitrospirota bacterium | reverse complement strand
GTACGAAGAGGTACTCCTCGGATCGAGTCTTCGACTTCATGCTTTCTTCCTACCATCCACAGCAAATCAGAACTAGCTATAGCTCTGCGCATTCTGATTCACCGCATCTGCGGCAGAATAAGCCGCTCGGGGTCACGGACCCCCTTTAATTTGGTGTTACACACTATAGAAAGGCAATTAAGTCCAGCCCGTGGCTGGTCGCGACTTCTTCTTTGTAGCTACACTAAATCAGAAACCGTGCTACAAGTGGCGTATCGTCTGTAACAAGAAACAAAACAAATTCGGCATAATTACATTCTGGGGGGTCTGTTTTGGAGTTTTGTTTCGATCAATTTACGTTTAAGGTCTCGTTTTAGTCCTCGATGTATGCGGGTCAAATCTTTCACGTGAGAAAATGATCCATCAAGTGTATTTGTAGTGTTTGGAATATCCAATTCTGGGTATTCCCTATAAGTAAAAAGATAGGGTAAATTCGTTTTCAGGCTTCGATGAGCAGAGCGCAATCGTCTATGCGTATAGTTCCACTTTCCTGTCTCTGGATTCGTTGTGCGTTCTTTAAGAAAGTCATGCCATTTCTCATGCCATGCCTCTAGCTCCAGCGCAAAACACTTATCGCATATATTGCCTAGCATGAAAGTCAGTTTGCGTAGCTCCTTGCCTGCTTCAAGCTTGGGACGCTTTGTAAGATGCTTTGTAATGATTAGCTGTTGATGGAAGTGACACATTTGAAAAGGCAAATCCTTGCAAACACCCTTTATTCCTGGCTTCCCATCGGCTACTACCGCCTGTAGAAAGAAACCCAGAGACTCCAGTGTGTCTAGGGCACATTGGTATTCTTTGATGGTCTCTGTTTCGATCTCAGACCAATAGACGTTCTCTCTGCGATGAGGCTCGCGCACTACGAGATAGCCGCTTGTGCGACCAAAGAACGTGCAATCCATAACAGCGACCATCTTTCGTGGAGTTATAGCTGGAGGGGGCGATTCATAGACGCGTAGCTCTTTGCGAATCCAGTGGATTGAGCGTTTATATTTAGAAGAAAGTAGTTTGACGGTGCAACGATCAAAAACGAATTCCCTCCAGAGAATAGAACGAAACTTTAATGGTCTTCTAGGGTTAGTAAATCCTTTATTGCATGAACAACAAATATAGCGTTGAATGCCTGATTTGAAGCCCTTCTTTTTTGTCTTGGGACTGCCACAATATGGGCATTTTTTTGTTCATCCTAGACCTCGCTGTAGTAAAGTGTATTTAACCTCGTGTAATTATTACATAATTTAGCACTTTCAGACCCCCCCATTTGTAATTATGCCACAAATTCTTATAAATTGAGAAATTCATGTATTTTTTGTTCATTACCCTCTTGCTATGTCGTTGTCTTTTGTTATTTAATTTTTAATGAAGGTTCGCTTGTCTGGCGGAGGAATTTTGCGCTGATTTTCTTTAAGAGGACGGAAGCTGGACGCTCCAGTTAAATTGGGGCCCGTGGCCCCTACCAGATGAGCTTGCCTCTGCGGGTGTTCCAGCACAGAAACGATACGTCAACGAAATAAGTGTCAGGGTGGCGGTGGTGTGCCCCTATCTTTACGCCAAGCACAAGGGTCCTTCCATGTGCGGAGTTGATCTCTTCCTGAAGTTGCTTCTCTATGGAGTCAAGGTCCTCTGAGGGATTGGTGTCGCTGACCTTTCTTCTTATCTGCTGCTTGGACAGCCATGTGGCCCGGTCCCTGGTGGCGGCTATCCCCACCCCGATGATATATGGAGGGCATGCGCGTCCCCCTGAGAGTTTCACAGCGTCCGCGATAACAGCCCTTACCCCATCGAAGTTGCGCTCGGCCCCGAGCGCCTCGTCAGGCAGGGAGTATGTCCTGCCAAGGGCCTCGCTTCCCGCGCCAAGGAGCATCAGCTCCACGGTGAGCTTGCTCTCCGGGGTCTCCTCTATATGTACCACCGGGAAGCCTTCGCCGGTGTTGTCACCCGAGTTTGTGTTTGAGAGCACGTCCACGGCGCTGGGTGAGAGCGGTATCTTCCCTGTGGCCTCACGCGTGGCCTCTATTATGGTCTCGCGCACCTGGGCATGGCTCACTCCCATGGGTACGCTTACGAAGAAGACCGGCACGCCGGTCCCTATGCAAAGAGGGATCTTTGCGCTCCGGGAGCGTGTGGCGGTCTCCAGTATGCGCTCAAGCCAGGCCCTGTTTTCCTCCTGGGTCTCATGTCCAAGCGCTTCCCGTACAGCCTCTTCGACGTCGGGGGGCATGGATGTTGAGACTTTTTTAAATAGGGCAACTATCCCCTGCTTGAGGTTCATTTCCGTCCTCCAGACTTTTATATTGCAGATCCAACCCTTTCAAATATAATACACCAAGGGCGGCGCTTATGCCCTGACCGCCTTGATCATTTAACTTTTCAGGCTGTTATACGGTAGCCCGGTTGCCGGATTTAATTAAAAAATATTTACAATAAAAAATTATTTATGCTATTTTAGAAAATGCTCATGGACTTTTACGAAAATCCGACACGCAAGCAGATAATCGTGCTGCTTAAGAAGAACAGCAAGCAGAGCGTTGCCGAGCTCAGCAAGCAGATGGGTATCACTCCCATGGCTGTCCGCCAGCATCTCATGTCCCTTGAAAAGCGCGGGATCATCTCTTATAAGCCGAAAAAATCAGGTATCGGTAGGCCTGTTTTCCTCTACAGCCTGACGGACAAGGCAAGGGACATATTTCCCAAATCCTACGTCAGGTTCATCAAGGACATATTGGGCATCGTCGAGGAGGAGGGCGGGCGCGGGAAGGTCGATGATTTGTTCATGCGACTGAAGGAACGCACGATCAATGGGAAATACAAGGCCCTGATTGGTAAAAGTGACCTTGAGGACAAGGTCAGATCGCTTGTGTCCATCCTGGATGCCGATGGTATGATGGTGGAACTGGAAGACGATGCTGACTCATACAGTATCAAGCAGTTCAACTGCCTGATGCACAGTATCGCGGGCGAATATCCGGAAGCATGCAAGTACGAACTCCAGATGTATCGGGATCTGCTAGGCGATAATCTGGAGCGCGTCGGGTGCCAGGTTGACGGCGAGTCCGCCTGCACATACGTCGTACCCAAACAATAGTACCCTGAATGCTGTATCCCGTTTTTATAATATCCTTAATTATCTATATTTAACAGTGGGTTGTGTTTTTCATAGTAATAATCCGAGCTTTGGCTTCCTGATGATTATGGTTATGAATTTCTTTTGACATTGCTTTGTATATTATGCTAGTCTAGCTCCTGTTATGGGTATAAGCTGGAGAAGGTCCAAGAGATTGTTTGAGAAGGCCCAGACCCTGATGCCAGGGGGTGTGAACAGCCCTGTTCGCGCCTTCAAGGCAGTGGGCGGCACGCCTGTGTTCATCCAGAGGGCAAAGGGCGCTAATATTTATGACGTGGAAGGCAATGTCTACATTGACTACGTCCTGTCATGGGGCCCCATGGTTGTGGGCCATGCCCACCCGAAGGTCGTGGCCGCCATTAAGGACGCGGCGGAGTGGGGCACGAGCTTTGGCGCCCCCACCATCCGGGAGATAGAACTCGCGGAAATGGTGCTCAAGGCGTATCCTTCCATGGACAAGGTCCGGATGGTCAACTCAGGCACCGAGGCCACCATGAGCGCCATACGCGCGGCCAGGGGTTTTACCGGTCGGGACAAGATAATCAAGTGCGACGGCTGTTACCATGGCCATGCGGACGGGCTTCTGGTGAAGGCCGGCTCTGGCGCCGCTACACTTGGAGTGCCTGACAGCGCCGGCGTCCCCGCATCCTGTGCGGTGAACACGATCACGCTTCCCTACAATGACGCGGACGCACTTGAGCGGGTCATCAGTAAGGAATGGCGCAATATAGCCTGTGTGATCATCGAGCCCGTTGCAGGAAACATGGGCTGTGTTGTTCCCAAGAAGAAATACCTTCAGGCATTGAAGTCCCTCACCAGCAAGCACGGCATAGTGCTGATCTTTGACGAGGTCATGACAGGGTTCCGCGTGGCTTATGGCGGGGCGCAGGAATACTTCGGCATCAAGCCGGACATGACATGCCTTGGGAAGGTGATAGGCGGGGGCTTGCCCGTGGGCGCCTATGGGGGCAGGGCCGAGATCATGGACAATATAGCTCCTGTGGGCCCTGTGTACCAGGCCGGCACCCTTTCGGGCAACCCTCTTGCCATGGCCGCAGGCATTGCTACACTCAAGATACTTTCAAGAAAGGGCACGTACGGTCGCCTGGAAAAGCGCGCCTCAGAGCTTGAGGAGGCCCTTCGGGACGCTGCAAGAACCGCTGGCGTTGCTACCAAGTTCTACAGGGCGGGCACCATGTTCTGCACGTATTTCAATGACAAAGAGGTCGTTGACTTTCAGAGCGCCGCCCGGTCCGACACAAAGAAATTCGCCCGCTTCTTCGCGGGAATGCTCAAAAGAGGAATATACATAGCTCCGAGCCAGTTCGAATCAGGTTTCATCTCTCTGGCGCATACCTCCGGTGATGTGGACAGGACTGCCGAGGCGGCCTACGATTCGCTAAGAGAGCTATAGTCCGGATTTTTCATTCTATATATATGGAGGGGGGAAGGAAATGGGAGACTCTGTCTTCAAGAAGGCAGTGCAGGCCGTTGAGGGGGGTCTGTCAACGAAAATCAAGGCTGCGGTCCTTGTGGTCGCGCTTCTGTTCGTGGTTACCAGCGCTTTTGTCGGCTACAGCATATTCGATTACACCCAGAACAACCCGCGCTTTTGTGTAAGCTGCCACCTGATGACCGACGCTTACACCGCTTGGGAGGGAAGCGTGCACAAAGAGATCAACTGCCACGACTGCCACCACCTCAGCGTTGCCGAGATGAACGCCCTCATGTACAGCTTTGTTGTGCACAGGCCGGACGAAATGCCGGACCGGCACGGCAAGGTGATCGTGCCCTGGAAGTACTGCGTAAAATGCCATTGGGAAGAGGATGAGAAATTCCCTGACGCGCCCATGATCAATAAATCAAAGATACATGCCAAGCACTACTTCACGGAACAGGTGGAGTGCTCCAAGTGCCACGGCTACAAGGCGCACATGTTCGTGCCCGAGGAAACGTTCTGCCTTCAGTGCCACGAGGGTGTTGAAGTGCACGGCTCCGGCATGGAGGACCTTGCCTGCCTCAACTGCCACAACGACGGTAGGGCGGACCTGAGGCCCGACAGGAGCAAGTGCCTTTACTGCCACGGAACGGACGCTGACCGCGAGGCCCTGTTGGCCGCAAGCGGAGACCGTTCGGATGTTTCCCACTTCGCACCGGACGCGGCCCTGATCAACAGCGCCACCGAGATAAACGTGCCCAAGGACGCACCAATGCAGTTCGACTGCTTCACATGCCACAAGCCGCACGAGAAGGTGCGCCCGGACTTCGGCACCTGCAAGAGCTGCCACAGCAAGCAGGAGCAGGTGGGGAAACACTCGCTGCATATCGAGGGGATGGGCATGGAGTGTGTGCAGTGCCACCAGCCCCATGTGTGGACGGTCTCGGAGAAGCAGGCCAGAGAGTCCTGCGTCACGTGTCACGAGTACAAGTCGCCTGCTAGTTTTATCAGATAACGCGCGATCTTCAGACAGGACGACCAAAAGGCGGCGGGCCCTGGCCCGTCGCCTTTTTTTATCTTAACGACTACACCTCATTTGTCCTAAGGGAATGCCCCGTGCGCGAGACAGGGGAATGCCCCAAAAAGGAAAGGTATGGCAACGTCCTGATATTAAAGAATATTTAGGATATTTATATATTTTATTCGCAAATCTGGTTGAAATCAACGGAGGCTAATGGTAATATAGCTGCTGTTGTTATAAGCTTTATCTATATTAAGCAAGGGGATGGGAAAGATAACAGACTTATGAAGAACCATGTTTACAGACCTCTTTTTCTGGTCATTGCTTTTGTCGTAGCGGTCCTGATCGCCCGTGAGATCGTGGTGCCTGAGGATTTCGGCACCCATGAGGCCGGCTACATGTACGGCTGGCACAGGAAGGGCAATGAGCAGGAATGGAAGGACTTCAAGGTCAAGTACCAGGGCAAGGATTACTGCAAGCTCTGCCACCAGGACAAGGTGGACAAGATATCCCAGACCCCGCATGTCATCATCAACTGCGAGAACTGCCACGGCCCCGCCGTGAAGATGGCCAGGGTCGACGGCAAGATCCACTGGAAGAACCCCACCTACACCAAGCACGGCGAGGACACCTTCGAAAACCATATCGACAGGACCCGTGAGCAGTGCCTGAGGTGCCATGCCAAGCTGCCCTACAAGGGCTCCGGCAGAGAGTGGGTTCGAGGCATTAATAATACTGAGCATAACCCGGACATGGAATGCGTGATGTGTCACAATCCCCACAGCCCGGGATTCGGTTAGGAGATAGTGCTTTGATATCCAGGAGAGGTTTTCTTAAATACGGAGCAAGCGCGCTGGCAACGTCTGGCCTGATAACCACGACCAGCGGGAAGATCTTTGCCGCGGCCGGCTCGGGCAGCAAGGACACGCGCTGGGCGTTCCTTATAGACACGCACAAGTGCACAGGGTGCGGCTTATGTGTGAAGGCCTGCAAGCTTGAGAACGAGGTGCCCATGGAGGCAAACGCCACAAGGACCTGGGTCGAGCGCTATGTGATCAAGCACGACGGCGAGGTTGTGGCGGACTCCCCACATGCTGGCATTGACGGATATACCAGGAACGACCCTCAGGGCAGAGAGATACCTGAGAGCGATATAGCGAAATCATATTTTGTCCCGAAGCTCTGCAACCAGTGCGAAAAGCCGGCCTGCGTCCAGGTCTGCCCGGTGGGCGCCACCTACCAGACAGCGGACGGCGTTGTCCTCGTTGACAGGACCTGGTGCATCGGCTGCGGCTATTGTATTATGGCCTGTCCCTACGGCGCCAGGTTCTTCCACCCGGTGTTCAGGGTGGCTGAGAAGTGCAACTGGTGCTACCACAGGATAACCAAGGGCATGGACACGGCCTGTGTGGAAGCATGCTCCTTCGGGGCAAGGATGGTCGGCAACATCATGGACCCCAACGACCCGCTCACAAAGATCATAAAGACCGAAAGGGTCAGTCTTTTGAAGGAGGAATACGGAACCAGCCCCATGGCCTATTATATCGGCCTGGACACGCTGGTGAGGTGATCGAAATATGGATATTGCCAGTGTAGCTCAACACGGTATGGAGATCCACGGAGAGGCATGGACCGTAAAGGAGCTCTTTGTCTACCCGAACGAGTTCGTTGTGTGGAGCATCCAGATCGTCATGTATCCGTATATGACCGGCCTTGTGGCCGGGGCCTTTGTCCTGTCCTCCCTTTACCATGTTTTCGGGCAAAAGGAGCTTGAAAAGATTGCCACATTCTCTCTGGCCTTCTCCTTCTGCCTGCTGCCCGTTGCAATGATGCCGCTTCAGCTTCACCTGCAGCAGCCATTCAGGGGCACCAACGTATTCTTTACACCGCACTTTACCTCTGCCATCGCGGCATTCGGTATAGTTTTCACTACATATGCATTTATCGTGGCCTCGGAGATATGGTTCGTGTACAGGAAGTTCTTTATTGACGAGGCCAGGAGACTTAAAGGAGCATCAGGGCTTGACGGCATCAGGTGCATGATATACAACATCCTGACCCTTGGAGCTTATGACCTGAGCACCGACGCTTTGGAGACTGACCACAAGGCTGCCAAGTATCTGGCGGGCGTAGGCGTCCCGGTTGCGGCCTTCCTGCACGGATATGCAGGGTTCATCTTCGGCTCCGTGAAGGCCAACGCCCTCTGGATGACCCCGCTTATGCCGGTCATCTTCATCATGAGCGCCATTGTCTCGGGCATAGCGCTCTGCATGCTTACCTATATTTGCCTGCTTGAGATCAGCCTTATAAAGGCATCTGTAGGCAAGGGCAAGAGCGAGAACATCAAGAGCCAGGTCAGGGCGGCCCAGAGGGAGACCATCAGGCTTACAAGGAAGTACCTGCTCATGTTCCTTGTGGCGGCCATAAGCCTTGAGCTTCTGGACCTGATCTTCCGCGGATACACTGCCGTGAAGAGCTGGGACATCCTGAGGTCCGTCATCTATGAGCGTGACTTTAACTTGATATTCGTCATGCAGTACGGGCTTGGCAACCTGGTGCCCTTCATACTGCTTCTGCTGCCCAGGATCTCGGTCAAGCGCACTGTTGTAGCTCTCGTGCTGGTGATGTTCGGCGTGTTCATGATGCGCTGGAACGTGGTCATCGGCGGGCAGTCATTCTCGCTTACGTTCTCGGGCTTCATGCACTACCACCTGCCCATCATCCCGCACAACTGGGAGACGGTCAAGGAGGGACTCGTTGGAGCGCTTGCGGTCATTGCCACGCCTTACATCCTGCTTGTTGGGCTGAACTTCATCATCCCGGTGGTGCCCCACTTTGAGGAGAAGCCGGAATAGGTATGCGACACCATATGGACTTCAGAGGCGTTGCCTGATGGCAACGCCTTTTTTATGCCCGGTTTACGCGCGGGCGCACATCCGGTTATAATCCTATCGTGAAAGAAGAACCCGCATTAAGACAGATCGCCAAGGCCAGCATGGTGGGTATCCATCTTGTGGCCGCCACATTCGTGGGGCTTGCCATAGGTTATGTGCTTGACGGGTTTTTCGGCACAACGCCATGGCTTACGATGATCTTTCTCTTTCTGGGGATCGGCACCGGGTTCAGGGACCTTTTCAGGATGATCAAGTTCGATGATGAAGAGGAACAGGAAAGTAATTCTGAGAATGAAGATCTCGGAGAGCAGAGCTCGAGAATGAAAAAAGGGCCTAAGGATGAATAATCGGAGGGTGAAACCCGAGAATAAACAGAAGGGCGGAGCCCGAGAATGAACAACTCGGAGGGTGAAACCCGAGAATGAACAATCAAAGGCTCATCAGGCGTTTTTCTAAGACCGCGCTCGTCGTGTGGGGCATAGCCATTGTACTGGCTGCGTTGCTCTTTTCCAAACAGGTTGCCTTCGGGGTGATCGTGGGAGGGGCGATGGGGCTCTTGAACATGCGCGGCATGGCGCGTGGGGTGACCGGGCTTGATATCAACAACCCCCGGCCTGCGAGGATGTTCTTTGGCGGGGCCGTGAGGCTCGTGGTGATCTGCGCGGCTATCGTTCTTATCGCCATGACCCGCAGTGTGAACCTGCTTGGGCTTCTTGCAGGGTTTATCCTTGTTGTTTTCGTTGTCGTGGCCGAGGGCGTGCGCGAGATGCGGTTAATCTCAAGAGAAGATCAGGGTGAGTTATCTGTGAATAAGGGGCACGAGGGTGAGAACGAGGGGCAGGGAGATGGGCGCTGATCGTGCGCTTGTCATGCAAGTGCGATCAATGCAGCGCAATTGTGATGCTGATGCATATTGTCAATTTTAGCACGGACCGGACGGATTCATCCTTCCAGAGGATCACTTGAATGCCTGTGAATAAATTCAGGAAATATTCATTCTTGTTGCTCTATGCGGCATTTCTCTTCATGATCTGTCTGCTGAGTGTTGAGGTTTCTTTACGCTCAGGGTTGATCACACCGGCTTTTGACCAGGGCGATAGGGATTTTGCCCTTGATAGAAGGGTCCTGTATAAAATAGTCCCTCACAGTGGAGAAGAGATAAACAACTATGGTTTTCGTGACAGGGAGTTTGTCAAGGACAAGAAGGGGAAGAGAAGAATACTTTTCCTTGGAGACTCGTTTGTCGAGGGCAGGAATGTCAAGATGAATGAGACCATCCCCAAGGAGCTGGAGAAATCTTTAGGTGAGGGTTATGAGGTTTTCAATATGGGAGTGCAGGGATACGGGCCGGACCAGGAACTGATAAGGCTGATCGACGATGGCCTGGAGCTTGATCCGGATATGATAATAATGGGCCTGTATCCTACAAACGACTTCAGTGACCTGCTCCGGAATGAGCTGTTTGACGTAGGCAATGACGGGGACCTTGTGTATGCCGGGCAGAACTCCGTGACCAGGAACATCCCCAGGCTGCACTCTCTTTACTTTTTTGAGTACCTGCTTTATAAATATGGTTCAGACAAGTACGGGAAGAAGTACAAAGATATTTTTATTACCATGCTGAACGATACGACGGATTATGACATTATCACGGGTGAGTTTAATGCAAAGGTCAATAAAAAGAGCACGCTAATGCGCCTTATCCTGAGGAAAGCCAAGGCTCTGGCCCATGAAAGGAACATACCCCTTGTGGTGGTTATCATTCCGTCCTACAGTTTCATTTATATAATGGATTATAAGAAAATGAACAGCGCTTTTATCCATGACGACATTGCTCAGCTCATATGCCGGCAGGAAGGGATAGACGCTATTAAACTGTATCCGCAGATGCTGAAAGTTGAGAACCCGGCTGGCCTGTATGGGACAGAAACTAGGCACCTGAACCCTGATGGCACAAAGTTCGTGGCTGAAGAGATACGTCGTCACATTGAAAAGGTATACACAGGGTTTCTTTAACAGGCTTATGTGAAGGATGAGCAGGGCGAGTTATCTGTGAATAAGGGGCACGAGGGTGAGAACGAGGGGCAGGGCGGGGACCGCTGAGAGCTTCCTGCTTGACAGATATGTTCATATATCAAAGAAGCTCAACTGTCTGCTATTCCGCCTAGCCTGTTTATTTACTATACCTCAAGAAGTCCTCACCCCCTTTTCAGAATGGCTCCAGAGTCGCTTTGGGGGAGTGTTTGCAGAAGATAACCCCTTGTAATACAAGGAAAGCAGGTGGCGGATGGGTAGCGAATCTCTCTTGACAATGATTATGTGCTGGAATAGAGTTTAAATACGGTGACGGATAATCATGGCACAAGAACTTTTCATGGCTGGACTGTTAGCCCTTAAGGATTACGTAGCAACCCATGTGCTGACCTGTCTGGTGCCCGCCTTCCTCCTTGCTGGCGCAATGGTCACATTAATCAACCGTCAAGCTATCTTAGAGCACCTCGGGGAAGGCGCAAGCAAGCCAAAGGCATTTGCATTGTCAGGAGTTTCAAGTTTTTTCCTGGCAGCATGTTCGTGCACGATCATCCCTGTTGCAAGCGGGCTGTACTTCAGCGGAGCGTCAATTGGCGTGGCATTTATAATATTGTGGGTCGCCCCATCATCCAATATCCTTTCCCTTATCTACACGGGCAGCATCCTCGGCTGGGAAATAGTAATTGCCAGGATCGTCTCCGCTCTTCTGGTGGCATTTATTGTGGGGTTCCTCATGAGCTTTCTATTTGAAAAAAAGCAGGAGGGCACCGCTCCTATAGAAGGTAAGGAGAAGGAAGGAATTATCGCCCCTGCCGAGTTAATTCTCCTTATTCTTATTTTGCTCTCGTTGCTACTGCCAAACTATTTAATCCAGAGCGGCTCCTATATATTGAAGGTAATGGTATGGGCGGTTATTACTCTTGTTGCTGCTGTATTCG